>NZ_ASSD01000306.1 GCF_000520715.1 Paenibacillus zanthoxyli JH29 | reverse complement strand
CGGCTGTTCCGGCCCGGGCCACGCCCGCCCTGGTGAAACCGCAAGAGGATTAGGCAGGTATTTCATATCAGAGCTGTTCCGCAAGGTCCGCAATTGGATTTTTCCGGAACAGCTCTTTTTTCACTCTCATATGCTCTGAGCTTAGATCAGCAGCTGGCAAAAGCTTATTTTGAGCATCTGGACAAGCTGTAGACCTGCGTTTTTTAGACGGAAGCAATCGGGGCGCCTGCCGGCTTTTCCGGGTTCGATGATGAATGGACACATCTGCTTCATAATTTGCTCTCTTTAACTATAGATTTCTTGATGTTAGGGGGCGGCGCAAGTATAATTTAACCGTGCCGTTTCCATTTTGGCTGCTGTCAGAAATAAGGACATGGATAATAAAGAGGTGTACACGTGAGCAGCATAACTGTGGCTAAGGTGCTGAATAACAATGTTATCATCGCCGACCATCCCCAATATGCCGAAGTCGTCGTGATTGGCAAGGGAATCGGGTTTAATCGTAAAAGCCGCGATCAGATCAATTTATCTGCCGTGGAAAAGATGTTCATTCTCCGAAACCAACAAGAGCAGGAACAATATAAAGAGCTTGTGCCACAGGTCGATGAGAAGCTGATTGAAATCATTCAGGAAATTGTACTGTACATTATGCAGCGGAGCCGACAGCCGGTCAACGAGCATATCCATATTGCGCTTACTGATCATATCTCCTTCGCCATTCGGCGGTACGAGCAGGACGTAGCCCTTCATAATCCTTTTTTATATGAGACCAAAGAGATTTATCCCGAGGAATATGGCATGGCCGAGTACGCTATCGCTAAAATCAATAAGGCTATGGGCGTAACGATGCCTGTCGACGAGATCGGGTTTGTCGCTCTGCACATTCATAGCGCGCTTAGCAACAGCAGTATGGCGGAGCTCCAGCAGCACTCCCAGCTGATCGGAGATTTGGTCAACCTTGTCGAGATCAGTCTCGAGTACCGTGTTCCTAGAGATTCCTTGGATTACTCCAGGCTTGTTACCCACCTGCGGTTTGTGCTGGAACGGCTGCGCCGCGGCGAGGCGGTCAAGGAGACCTCTTCGCTTGACAGTTTGATGAAACGCGAATATCCGGAAATGTATGCGCTCGCTTGGAAGCTGACGAAGGTGATGGAGCGGCGTATGCACCTGACCGTATATCCGGCGGAAGTCAGTTACCTGACCGTTCATTTGCAGCGTCTTGCCCAGAAAAAAGAGGACGAAGCCGGATGAACATAACTTAGGGCTGTGCTTTTCCCGGTCTCCTTTACACGTTTGGCCAATTGTGGCATTTTTAAGGCATATATTGCAAGATAAAATAATTGGTGCTAGAATAAATATTGTTAATAAGTAAAACAGAATACTAACGTGTAACTGATTCGATCAGGCATGAGTGATTTACAGTATCTTGGTTGTATTCCCCTTGGTTGGGGTAATCTAACTTTAGAGTTAGAGAACAACGGGTGTGCTGTATACGCTCATGCCTTTTTTGTTCTCTGTTTTGCTTGTAGCCATAATCGTCCAAAGGAAGTGAAACTTTATGTTTAAAAAGCTTTTCGGCGTCTTACAAAGAGTCGGTAAAGCGCTAATGCTTCCGGTTGCCATTCTTCCGGCGGCAGGTCTGCTGCTGGGTATCGGCAACATGTTGGTCAACCCGGACTTCCTGCAATACGTTCCCGCTCTGGAGAACCATACGGTTCAAGCCATTGCCAACGTATTGATGAACTCGGGCCAAATCGTGTTCAGCAACTTGTCACTGCTGTTCGCCGTAGGTGTAGCCATCGGGCTTGCCGGAGGCGAGGGCGTTGCGGGCCTTGCGGCCATCATCGGTTTTCTCGTCATGAACGTGACGATGGGAACGGTGCTCGGAATCAACAGCTACGTGCTGAGTAAGGGGGATTTCGCCTACTCCAGCGTGCTCGGGATTCCAACGCTGCAAACCGGGGTGTTCGGCGGTATTCTCGTCGGTATACTCGCATCATCTATGTACAAACGTTTCTTCAAAATCGAGCTTCCTTCTTATCTTGGTTTCTTCGCGGGCAAGCGGTTTGTACCGATTATGACAGCCGTAACTTCCCTGATTCTGGGCTTGGCGTTGACTGTGATCTGGCCTCCAATCCAGCACGGACTGAACTACTTGTCCCAGAATATGATCAATACAAACCTGACATTGTCGGCGTTTATCTTCGGTCTGATCGAACGTTCGCTGGTTCCGTTCGGTCTTCATCACATCTTCTATTCACCGTTCTGGTACGAGTTCGGCAGCTATGTCGATAAAGCGGGCGATCTGATTCGCGGCGACCAACGTATCTTCATGCAGCAGCTCCGCGATGGTGTGCCGTTCACAGCGGGTACGTTTACAACCGGTAAATATCCGTTCATGATGTTCGGCCTTCCGGCCGCCGCTCTGGCGATTTACCACGAGTCCAGACCGGAGAACAGAAAAGTCGTAGGCAGCTTGATGGTATCTGCAGCCCTGACCTCGTTCCTTACAGGGATCACCGAGCCGCTGGAATTCTCATTCCTGTTCGTTGCTCCGCTGCTGTTCGCCGTGCATGCCGTTTTCGCCGGTCTGTCCTTCATGACCATGCAGATTCTGGGCGTCAAGATCGGCATGACCTTCTCCGGCGGATTTATCGACTACACGTTGTTCGGCATCATTCCGAACCGCACCTCCTGGTGGCTCGTTATTCCGGTCGGTCTTGCCATCGCTGTTATCTACTATTTCGGATTCCGTTTCGTTATCCGCAAGTTCAATCTGAAGACGCCGGGGCGTGAAGATGTAGTAGACGATGACGCCAATGGAGCGGAATCAAATGCGGCGGCGATATCCACCGCAGGGGACGACCTTCCGCGCAATATTCTTGCCGCTCTTGGCGGCCAGCAGAACATCGTTCATCTCGACGCCTGCATTACCCGCCTGCGGGTAGAGGTCAAAGAGAAAGCGAATGTTGACAAGAACCGGCTGAAGAAGCTGGGCGCTTCCGGCGTACTGGAAGTGGGGAATAATGTACAGGCCATTTTCGGCACCCGATCCGATACGATCAAATCGCAAATGCAGGATGTTATCGCCGGCAGAACTCCGGCGGCCGCTCCAGTGAATGCAGCTCCACAGCCTGAGTTAGAGCAGCAGGCGGGTGAAGCGGGCGAGGCGATTATTCCCGAAGATATCGTATCACCTGTAAACGGGGAATTGCTGGATATCACAGAGGTTCCGGATGCGGTATTCTCGCAGAAGATGACTGGCGACGGATTCGCGTTCCTATCCTCCGACGGCAAGATCGCTTCTCCGGTCTACGGTAAAGTATTTAATGTATTCCCGAGCAAACATGCAGTCGGTATTATGTCAGATGGCGGCAAAGAAGTGCTGGTGCATATTGGCGTCAACACGGTTAAGCTGAAAGGCCAAGGCTTCACAGTATTAGTGGAAGAAGGCGAACTCGTCGCCGCCGGACAGCCAATCATGGAGGTTGATCTGGAATATGTGAAGGCCCATGCGCCTTCGGTGATTTCGCCGGTTATTTTCTCAAATCTGCCTGAAGGCTCTGCGGTCACCCTGGAGAAGCCGGGTAAGGTATCCATCGGCGACAAAGATATTATTAGTATTAAGTAAAAGTGCAAACTGGCTACGCTTCCTTTATAATAAATGGAAGCGAAAGCTGTTAAACTAAACCTACAAATTTTAGAAAGCGAGATGGATTAATTATGCAAAAAACATTCAGAATTATCGATGAAGATGGAATTCACGCACGCCCGGCTACAGCCCTGGTAAACACGGCAACTAAATTCAAAGGCACTGAAGCATTCGCAGAAGCTAAAGGTAAAAAAGTAACCTTGAAATCCATCCTCGGTGTTCTGTCCCTGGGACTGGAACCTGGCGACACGCTGACGTTGATTACAGACGGCAGCGAAGAAACTGAAGCGCTGAGCGCGCTTCAGGATGTGATGATTAAGGAAGGGCTGGGAGAACTGAATGACTAAAATTTCAGGAATCGCGGCTTCGGCAGGGATTGCGATAGCACGAGCCTTTATCCTGGAACACCCCGACTACACCATCAAGAAGAATGCGGTAACGGATGTAGAAGCGGAAGTTGTTAAGCTGGAAGAGGCGCTCGATAAATCGAAAGCGGAA
Source organism: Paenibacillus zanthoxyli JH29 (assembly GCF_000520715.1). Lineage (GTDB taxonomy): Bacteria > Bacillota > Bacilli > Paenibacillales > Paenibacillaceae > Paenibacillus_AQ > Paenibacillus_AQ zanthoxyli. Next base: position 16,919 of record NZ_ASSD01000306.1, on the reverse strand, counting down.
CTGCTGAAGATTAAAGAACGTACTTTGGCGGAACTGGGCGAGAAGAAAGCGGAGATTTTCGAATCCCATCTGCTCATTCTGGACGATCCGGAGTTGATTAGTCCGGTTAAGGATAAAATCCGTGAGGATGCCGTAAATGCGGACTATGCATTGAATGAAGTAGCGACTCAGTTCATCGCCATGTTTGAGAATATGAAGAGCGCCTATCTTCAAGAGCGCGCAGCCGATATGCGCGACGTAACCAAACGCGTGCTGAACCATCTGCTCGGCATTCACTATGTGAGCCCTGCTGAAATCAGCGAAGAGGTTGTCGTTATTGCGGAAGACCTGACGCCGTCTGATACGGCTCAGCTCAACCGTCAGTATGTCAAAGGCTTTACAACCAACATCGGTGGCCGTACGTCCCACTCGGCTATCATGGCCCGTTCCCTGGAAATTCCGGCGGTGGTGGGCACCAAGAATGTACTCTCCCAAGTCAAATCGGGCGATCTCGTCATTGTCGACGGCTTGAGCGGAGATGTGCTTATTAATCCGAGCGAAGTCGAAGTGGCGGAATACAGCGCCAAGCGCGAAGCCTATGCTCTGCAAATTGCAGAGTGGAGAAAGCTTCGCGACGAGCCGACGGTATCTGTGGACGGCAAGCATGTGGAACTGGCAGCCAACATCGGTACGCCTAACGACGTTACGGGCGTAATCGAGAACGGGGGCGAGGGTGTCGGCCTGTACCGCACCGAGTTCCTGTACATGGGCAGAGACAAACTGCCTTCCGAGGAAATCCAGTACAATGCGTACCGGACCGTTTTGGAAAATATGAATGGCAAGCCGGTCGTCGTCCGCACGCTGGACATTGGCGGGGATAAAGAATTGCCTTACCTGGATTTGCCGAAGGAAATGAACCCATTCTTAGGCTTTCGCGCCGTTCGCCTTTGTTTGGAGCGCCAGGACATTTTCCGTACGCAGCTGCGCGCTCTGCTGAGAGCAAGCGTTCATGGCAACCTGCGCATCATGTTCCCAATGATCGCGACGCTTACGGAATTCCGCGCTGCCCGTGATCTGCTGCTTGAAGAGAAAGCCAAGCTGCAAGCAGAAGGCCAGGAAGTATCGGACAGCATCCAACTCGGCATTATGGTGGAGATCCCATCCACGGCCGTACTTGCGGATCAGTTTGCCAAAGAAGTTGATTTCTTCAGTATCGGTACGAATGACCTTATTCAATATACAATGGCAGCCGACCGTATGAATGAACGGGTATCCTATCTGTATCAGCCGTACAATCCCGCTATCCTGCGTCTGATTAAGAACGTTATCGACGCTGCCCATGCCCAGGGTAAATGGACAGGCATGTGCGGTGAGATGGCCGGGGATGCAACAGCCATTCCGCTGCTGCTGGGTCTTGGGCTAGACGAGTTCAGCATGAGCGCAACTTCGATTTTGCCGGCTCGCAGCCAAATCTCCAAGCTGTCAGCCGAAGAAATGAAGACTCTGGCTGCAAAAGCTCTGAATCTTGGTACAGCCGAAGAGGTAGTCGCTTTGGTGCGCGCCATCGGCAACTAAACCTGTTTTTTGCAGGGCAACCCCTTCGTTTTAACTTCGACCACTTTTCCAAATGTAATTGCTTAGCCGGTCCTTTTAGGATCGGCTTTTTAACTTAATTTGACGAAATCATGGCAAAATGGCGACGATATTCATAAAAGTTCCATAAAGCAGTGTCATTTGTATATAATTGTTAGTGAAATACGCCACGCTACGGGTTATAATCTTTAAAATTAAAAGTAATTTGATTATTCATATTTAGGAAAAGCTATCTTCAGCCGATAATAAGTAAGAGGTTTTGTGAAACTGAAAAAAACCCAAGCCTGTGAACATATTGTTACATATTATATATTAGCAATGAGCTTTATCCTTGTTCATTGCCAATGTATAAGACATCTAACAAGAGGGCATATATGGATCTAAAAACTTCCGGTGGAGCTTGTGTACGGAAGCGTTAGGATGGTGGATTTAATGAAAAGCAATTATATAAATGCGGAACCCGCATCGGAAATATACAATGGCATGGATCTAGGATTAAGCTACACTCCGGAATTTAGCATATTCAAGGTTTGGGCGCCAACGGCATTTGCCGTATCGCTTGTCCTGTACAGTTCTGGTGGGGAAGAGATTGGAAATGCGGAAGGCTCGGAGGATGCCCGCTTGACGTATATGCTTCGCCGGGACGGAGGCGTATGGCAGGTAAAAGTCGAGGGTGACCTGAAAGGTAAATTTTACATGTACCGGGTCGTTTTCGCGGATGGGATGATCCGTGAGTCCGCCGATCCGTATTCGACAGCCGTTTCCGCGAACGGACTTCGTTCGGCCATTATTGATATGCAGGATACCGATCCCGATGGCTGGGACCAGGATGCTTCTCCGCCCCTGCAGCATCCTGTGGATGCAGTTCTCTATGAGCTCCATGTCCGCGATTTCTCGATTCACGAAAGCTCGGGCATTAGCGAAAAAGGAAAATATAAAGCGTTCACCGAGGCGGACCTGCGCGATCCTGAAGGCAATACACTCGGAATTGATCATTTAAGCGAACTGGGTATTACGCATGTCCATTTGCTGCCTGTTTTCGATTTTCAGACGGTGGATGAGCTGCAGGTAAAGGATAGATTCCCGGGAGAAAGCAACTATAACTGGGGGTACGACCCTCAGCACTATAACGCTCTGGAAGGTTCTTACAGCACGGATGCCGCCGATCCCGCAGCACGCATCCGGGAGTTTAAAGAGATGGTTCAGGCGCTGCATCGGCGGGGAATTTCTGTCGTGATGGATGTAGTATACAATCATACGTACTCTGTGGACGGGGGGCCCTTTGAAGCCTTTGTCCCCGGGTACTTCTATAGACATGATTATGCCGGCCGCCTCTCCAACGGTTCCGGCGTTGGTAATGAGCTGGCTACAGAACGGCCGATGGTGCGCAAGTTTATCAAGGATTCGCTTCGGCATTGGGCGACAGAGTACCATATCGACGGATTCCGGTTTGATCTGATGGGTCTTATCGATACGGTAACGATGCGTGAAGTTGTCGAGGAATTGCGCCTGGAGGTCAATCGTAACCTGATCTTCTACGGAGAGCCGTGGACCGGCGGCGATTCCCCGCTGGTTTCCAAGACGCTGAAAGGCGCGCAGCGTGGAAAAGGCTATGCCGTCTTCAACGATAACTTCCGATCCGCCATCAAAGGAGACAGCGACGGCTGGGGCAGAGGCTTTGTTACGGGAGAACTCGGCAAGGAAGGGGCGGTCGCGGCAGGCATTATAGGCGCCGTTCACGATTTCACGGACACTCCAGCGGAGACGGTTAATTATGCGACCGCTCATGACAATCTGAATCTATGGGATAAGCTCCTCGCAACGCAGGGCCTTCGCCGGGATGCGCGGTTTCCGGATCTCGATAATGGAAGACTGAAAAATGGAGGCAGCCTGGAAGAGGCTGTGGCGAACGCCGATCCGTATGTCGGTATTACGGAGGATATCCTTTTGGAAAATGAAACGGTGCGGCGATCATTGCTGGCGGCTGGGATTGTGCTGACCTCTCAAGGCATCCCTTTCTTGCATGCTGGAGATGAGCTGCTGCGCAGTAAATTTGGCGATCATAACAGCTATCGGAGCGGCGATGCCATCAATGCGATCCGTTGGAGCAACAAGGCTAGATTCCTTCCTGTCTTCCAGTATTATAAGAATTTGATCGCGCTGCGCAAAAACCACCCGGCCTTTCGGCTGCACGGACGTCAGGAAATTGAGCGCTCGCTGGAGATTTACCGCTGCGATGGCGGCGTAGTGTCCTATGTACTGAAAAATCATGCCGGCGGCGACTCCTGGAAGAATATCGTCGTTCTGTTTAACGCTAACCCTTGGGAAGTTACGACAGGCCTGCCTGCCTGTTCGGAGCAATGGAATGTGGTTGTCGATCATACCCGGGCGGAAGTAACACCTTTCCGAAAAGTGGAAGGTACAGAGGTCCAGTTAGAAGGACTGTCGATGATGGTGCTCTACGATGAATGCGGAACCCCGCCTCCACGGGCCAAGACAGTTGAGGTGCATTATGAGCGTACCGACGGGGACTACAGAGGCTGGAATTTATGGGTATGGGGTACCGGGATACAGGATGGCCAATGTGATTTCCGGTACATGGAAGACGGCAGGGCCGTTGCCACGGTCGAGGTGCTGCCGGAGACCCGTTCCTTTGGCTATATTCTGCGAGTGAATGACTGGGAGGCCAGGGACGGTAGCACAGACCGCTTCATCAATTGTTCGGTAAATGAAGACGTGATCAAGGTGTTGATTAGGGACAGTGATGACAACACCGTTGTTGAACAAAAATTCTCGATGACAAGTTAAATGGTTCAATGAACCGTATAAAAAAGGCTGCTCTATCCGCTTTGTTCTGCGGTGCTGAGCAGCTTTTTGTTCGTCCATTTCAATTTCTGGAGTGTTCCTGTTCCGGAAATTCCTCATCCATTTCCTCGTCATACAGATTGGCTTCATTTCCGCCATGGCTTTTGGAACGGTACATGGCCAGATCGGCTGCGTGCAGAAGTTCATTAATCGTGCTTCCATGCTGAGGATATAGCGCAACTCCGATACTGGCTGTAGTGCAGAAGCTGGATTCGTTGTTTGCCGACCACTGTTTGTTGAACAGCTGAAGCAACCGGTTTAGAATATCATGGAGTGCTTCGTGAGCGAAGCCAAGGTGAAGGATGACGGCGAATTCATCGCCTCCGATTCGAAATGCCTGTCCATAGCCTTTAACGCTCTGCTGAAGCTCACGGGACAGCAGCTGCAGAAATTCATCACCAGCGAGATGGCCCAAGCTGTCGTTAAGCTGTTTGAATCTATCGCAATCCAGCAGGGCGAGTGCAAACTTTTGTCTGCGGTCATCGGGATTGGTGAGAAGGTTTTCCATGTACATTTTAAAATGCGCACGATTGGGTATTGAGGTCAAATGGTCGTAGAACGCCAGTTTATGGAGCCGCTCCTCATGCTGCTTGCGCTGCGTTATTTCCCGGGAAACAAGCATGAATTGCGCTGGAAAAGATAGGTTGCCCTTTACAGGTGACACCCTTGTCTCAAGCCAAATCCAGTGGCCGTCGGCGCTTCTCATTCTAAGTTCCGCCATTCGCGGCGTTGCTTGGACAACGCCTTTCAGCATGGCCCAGGCAATTTCCGATTCTCTGATGTAATTCGAGAGAGGCTCGCCTTTCTTGGGGATGTAGCCAAGCGCTGATGAATGCGACGGAGATGCGTATAAAATCTGGCCGTTCGCATCGGTTAACAGAATAAAATCGGACATGGTCTCCCCGATAAGCCGGTACAGCGCCTGATCCTCCCGCATCTCGCTTTGGAGCCGGACAATTCTTTGGACGAGATAAATGATAACCAGAATAAGCATGAACATCAGAAGAGAATAGAGTGCGAATAACGTGCTTTTCTGGTTTTGAAAATCGGCGGTTACCCGTTCAGCATAGATGCCGATCAATTTTTCCGCCTGATCCAGACTCCGGTGAGCATCGTTCAACTGTTCGATTGAAGCTGCGGGAGAGGAAGAGCCTGGAGTTCCGCCACTGTTCAGCGAATCTGCCGAGAGAGCCACTTCCGCAGCTTCCCGCCATTGGCCAAAGGGACCGTCAAAATTGGCAAGCTCCTGCCGGATTTCGCCCAACAGCGCCTTGCTGCCGACGAGGTTTTGATAAGCCTCCATGGCGGCCAGATTTTGCATAATGGTATTTATGCTTTTCTCGGCCTCGGCCAAGCTGTTCCCAAATTCCTGCCGGAAATGAGAGCGCTGCAATCCGGTTAAAGCAGGGTTAAGGGCGTTCTGAAGGAGCAGCGAGGATTGATACAAATTGCGGTCAGCTCCCAAAATAAGATTCGTATTCCGGTAAATGTCCTTGTACAAAGTATCCGAGAACCGGTTGATGGAATGGTTCAAATACAGCAGCGAACCGATACTTACTGTAATCAAAAGAACTGTAATAGCCGCGAATAATACAATTAGCTCGCGAGTCTTTTTTGCTTCGGTAAACCCAGCCACTTTCTTCCTCTCCTCGCCAAAAACATATTGGAAATAAGCCTATGTATTTGCCAAAAGCCGTACGGTATTATGTATTTAAGTAAAGCTGAATCCGTGGAATCATTATACCGGAACAAACCGTTGAGACTTATTACCCAGCTTATGCCCATTCGATACATTTTCGGCCTAATCCAGCCTGTATTCTCAAATACGATCGGGACTTGTCTCGCCAGTGATATTCAGACTGCCCCGACTAAGGCTTAGGGCCGATATCTCAAACTATATATCCTGCGGAAGCTCCATCCTTGCCGTCATGTTACGGCTTGCAAAAGTTGCCCGCATTGCCTATAATAAATTGATGTTACATTGTTGACTATAAACAACGCGACGATGGAGAAGAGTACACAGCAATCTGACCCACAGGGAGGAAACGCCGGAGATTGAGAGCGTGACCGGGAAGCAGGGCTGTCGAAGTTCGCTCCGGAGCAGTTCCTTGAACTTTGCCCGCTTGAAGGCGGAACAGTCAGTAGAGGATACCGGCCGCAGACCGTTATTTCTGTATAAAGTGAGGCAGTCTATAGGGCGGTTGCCCCGTTTGGGGAGCAGCTGGATTATAGCGCCTAACAAGGGTGGTACCACGGTCTTTTCGTCCCTTACCGGGAGAAAGGGCTTTTTTTGTGCATTGATACTTGAAGTGAAGGAGGCTGCTTAAGGCGATGAAAGAAAAGCTGGAAGCATTGAAGATTGAAGCGTTGGCGAAGCTGCAGGAGGTGCAGGATGCTCAGACGCTGAATGACCTGCGGGTTAGATATCTCGGTAAAAAAGGTGAGCTTACGGAGGTCCTGCGCGGCATGGGTTCATTAACTGCGGAGGAGCGTCCGGTCATCGGACAGGTGGCGAACGCGGTGAGAAGTGCGATTGAGGAGATTATCGGCGCGAAGCAGGAAGCTTTTCAAGAGCAGGAAACGCTGAACCGCCTGCAGGCAGAGAAGGTGGACGTAACGCTGCCAGGACGCCGTCTGCCTCAGGGGGGCATTCATCCGCTGAACAGAGTAATTCAGGAAATCGAGGATATCTTCATTGGCATGGGGTACCGTGTGGCTGAAGGTCCTGAGGTAGAGACGGATTATTTCAATTTCGAGGCGCTGAATTTGCCGAAGAATCATCCGGCCCGCGATATGCAGGATTCTTTTTATCTGACCGAGGAGCTGCTGATGCGCACCCAGACGTCTCCGGTGCAGGTTCGCACCATGCAGTCGATGGGCGGCGAGGTTCCGGTTAAAATCATCTGCCCGGGCAAAGTATTCCGGCGTGACGATGACGACGCAACCCACTCTTTCCAGTTCCATCAAATTGAAGGACTGGTTATCGGGCCGAATATCCGCATGAGCGATTTGAAAGGTACGCTTCAGCAGTTCGTTAAGGAAATGTTCGGACCGAACACGCGCATTCGCCTTCGTCCGAGCTTCTTCCCGTTCACCGAACCGAGTGTGGAGGTTGACGTGAACTGCTTCAAATGCGGCGGACATGGCTGCAGACTGTGTAAGCAAACGGGCTGGCTGGAAATTCTGGGCTCAGGCATGGTGCATCCGAAGGTGCTGGAAATGGGCGGTTACGACCCTGAAAAATACAGCGGATTCGCCTTTGGCATGGGCGCGGATCGAATCGCGTTGCTGAAATACGGTATTGATGACATCCGTAATTTCTACATCAACGATATGGGCTTTGTCAAACAGTTCAGAGGCGTGTAGCCCTGTGTGGAAATCAACATAAAATAAGGAAGTGAGCGGACATGAAAGTATCAACCGGCTGGCTGGCTGATTATATATCGCTGGAGGACGTGATCGCCGAGGAATTGGCGGATAAAATTACGGACGCGGGCATTGAAATCGACGGCGTGGAGCGCCGCAATAAAGGGCTGTCCGGAATCGTCACCGGATTTGTCAAATCCAAGGAAAAGCATCCCGATGCCGACAAGCTGAATGTGTGCATTGTCGACGCCGGTCAGGAAGAGGACCTGCAGATTGTCTGCGGTGCGAAGAACGTGGCCGCCGGCCAAAAGGTTCCCGTGGCGCTCGTTGGAGCGAAGCTTCCGGGTCTTGAGATCAAGAAGGCGAAGCTGCGCGGGGTCGTGTCCCAGGGCATGATCTGTTCCGCCAAAGAGCTGGGGCTGAATGACAAGCTGCTGCCGAAAGAGCTTCAGGAAGGCATCCTAGTGCTGCCTGAAGACACGGAGATCGGACAAGACATTACGAAGGTGCTTGGCCTGAACGACGAAATTCTGGAATTTGATCTGACTCCGAACCGGTCCGACTGTCTGAGCATGATCGGCGCGGCTTACGAGACCAGCGCCATTCTGGGACGCGAGCTATCGCTGCCGAACCCCGGCCGGGATATTATTGAAATCGCCGTTCCCGCATCGGACGCCATATCCGTCAGTATTGAGAACGAAGAGCACTGCAAGCATTACGCGGTCCGCTATATTGCCGGCGTGAAGCCCGCTCCTTCTCCGCTGTGGATGCAGAACCGTCTCATGGCGGCGGGGGTACGTCCAATTAACAATATTGTTGACATCACCAACTACGTCATGCTGGAGTATGGACAGCCGCTGCATGCATTCGATGCCGACCGGCTGGAGGGCGGCACACTCGGCGTCCGCCTTGCCCGTGAAGGCGAGCTCCTGACCACGCTGGACGGCCAGGAGCGCAAGCTGGAGCCGCACATGCTGGTGATTGCGGACGCCGCAAAAGCGGTGGCGCTCGCCGGAGTGATGGGCGGTCTAAATTCGGAAGTAACCGATCAGACGGTGAATATTGTGCTGGAATCGGCCAGATTCGACGGAGGAACGATTCGCAAGACGTCACGCCAGCTCGGTCTCCGCTCGGAAGCTTCGCTGCGGTTCGAGAAGGAAGTGGACCCGCGCTCCGTTATTCCCGCGTTGAACCGCGCGGCTTCGCTTCTTAGCACCTATGCCGGCGGCTCTGTGCATGAAGGAATTATTCAAGCCGGAACCGACGAAGTGCAGGAAAGAGTAATTAAACTGTCGCTCGATAAGCTGAACCGGCGACTCGGTACAGACCTTTCGCTGCTGGAAGTGAAGACGCTGTTTGCGCGGCTGCATTTTTCCTGCGGGGATGCGGAACAGGGGATGATCGAGGTTAGCGTGCCTACCAGACGCGGTGATATCAGTTGGGACGTGGATCTCTTTGAGGAGATCGCCCGCCTGTACGGTTATGACAACATTCCGACTACGCCGATTGAAGGGCCGACTACACCGGGAGGATTGACCGGACCGCAGGCGCTTCGCCGCGCGCTGCGTAAATTGCTGGCAGACGGCGGCTATCAGGAGGTGCTCGGCTATTCCTTCATTCAGCCCGAACAGACTGCACTGTTCCCTGCACTGACCGAGGGTGGAGTTGCGGTCAAGCTGGCCATGCCGATGAGCGAGGAACGGAGCGTGCTGCGGACAAGTCTCCTGCCGCAGCTGCTGGATATCGCTCAGTACAACCTGAACCGTCGGCAGAGCGACCTGGCGCTGTTCGAAATCGGCACCGTGTTCGTGACCGATGAGGAACAACTGACCCGCCAGCCGTGCGAGTTCCAGACGCTGGGCCTGCTGCTGACGGGCAGCAAGGCGGCGAAGCAGTGGAATGTCGCTGCCGAGCCTGTGGACTTCTTCGATCTTAAGGGAGCGCTGGAATCCGTATTCGCCTACCTCGGATTGGAGAACGCCGTTGTCTTCGAAGGCGATTCTCCGCAAGGCTATCATCCCGGCCGCTCGGCTTCCGTGTACCTGAACGGAGAAGGAGGAAGAGTGAAGCTCGGCACTATTGGTCAGATTCATCCCGACTTGCAGCGTAAGCAGGATCTGGAGGATACGTATGCCGCTGAGATTTTGCTGTCGCCGCTCTATGAAGCGGCGCGGACATCGCTGCAATACAGCGAGCTTCCCCGTTTCCCGGGCATGGAACGGGATATTGCGGTCGTCGTGGACTCTGAAGTTCCGGTGAGCCGGCTGCTGGATGCTATTCGCGAGCAGGGAGGAAGCCTGCTGCAATCGGCGCAGGTATTTGACGTATATACCGGAGGCAAGCTGGAGAGCGGTAAGAAAAGTATCGCAATCTCGCTGCTGTACCGCCATACGGAGCATACGCTGACCGACGAGGAAGTCTCGGAGGTTCACGACAAGGTGCTGGCCGCGCTTCAGCAAAGTTTTGGCGCGAACTTAAGAAAATAGCAGGAATTTGTAAAGCCGCAGCGAATCCATTTAGAAACCTGGAATCGCTGCGGCTTTTCCTTTATTGGAGAATGCGGCCTGAGGTTGAAGTTTAGGGAAGAGAGCTTTTTTGCCAAACGCTTGTGGGTAAAGTTACAATAGAAAGAGAACAAGAATAGAGAAACAACTTAGAATCCGCATACACATAAAGGAGGGCACAACTGTGGCAATGGACCGGACCCGTGTCGCCGTGGAGATTTATGGTACTTCCTATAGACTGGTTGGAAGCAGTATTGAATATATGAAGCAGGTCGCCCAATATGTGGACGAGCATATGCACGCGATTTCCAAATCCCATAATCGGCTGGACACGCCGCGCATAGCGGTGCTGGCCGCTGTCCATATGGCAGAGCAGGCAATACAGGCACAGGATCTCAAGAATGAATTGAATGTGCTGACCGGAGAGCGCAGCTCGCTACGCAGCGAAGTCGCCCGGCTGCTGGAAACGCAGCGGCTGCAGCAGGAAGAGCTCGAAAGGGTTGCTGCAGGCGCCCGGGAGGAATCGAATCGGCTGATTACCGAGGCTGAGGAGGAGCGCAAGCGGCATCAGGAGGCCGAGGAGCAAGAGCGCAGGAAGTATGAAGAGCTGCTGCAGAAGGCGGAGGAGGCGGCCGAGGCGGTTCGCCAGGGACTTGAGGAGGAGCTGAACCGGCGGGACCTGGAGCAGCAGGAGCTGCGGGACAAGCATGAACGCGAGCTGGCGGAAGGCCGTGAAAGCAAGCTTCAGGAGCTGGGACAGGCTGAGGCGCTTCGCCTGAAGCAGGTGGATGAATTGGCGGCGGCGCACCGCCAAGAGCTTGATGAACTTCGGGCTTCACACATAGCGGAGCTGACGGAAGTCAAGACCCGTCTGGAACAGGAGCTTGCGGAGACGAAAGCCGCGCTAAGCAGAGAACTCTCGGAAACGAAAAGCATGATGACCCGTGAGCAGGAGGAGGCCGTTTCGGCGCTTAATAAGGAACTTAGCCGGGAACGGGAACAGCTGCAGCGTGAGCTGGCGAAGAACAAGGATCTGCGGCAGACCTTAGGCAACCAGGAGCATCGACATAAGCAGAGTGCGCATGAGTTCGAGAAGCAGATTGGCGAGCTGCGCGGCACAATCAGCCAGCTGCAGGCGAAGCTTCGCGCTGAGGAGGCGGGCCTGAAGACGGAGCGGGAAGCCCGGTCCGCTCTGCAAAACCAGCATAATGAGGCTCTTATGCGAGAACAGCAGCTTGAAGGTGAACTGCAGGCCGCTGGAAGTCTTGGCGATCTGCTGCAGCAGGAGCTTGCGGAGCTGCGCGAGGTCCATGAACTGTCGAAGGGCCAAGCGGAAGAGCTTCGGGAGTCTCTTGGTGAGACTGCCGAAGACCTTGCCCGTACCCGGGATGAGCTTGCCCGGATAACGGCTGAGCATGGGGAGTGGAAGGCAGCGGCAGACAAGCGGCAGGAGGAAATCGGCGAGCTGGAGATCAGCTTGCTGGAAGCCGAAGAGAAGCTCGAAACCGTGAAAGGAGAGCTTCACGGACTTCGAGGCGAAACCGAAGGGCTGTCGGCATCCCTGGAGCGGGAACGGGCTCTCCGGCAGGAAGCCGAAAGTGCCGGAGACGCGCTGAAGGCCAAAGAAACAGAACTGGAGGCTGCTCTTGCCGGTTTGCGGGAACGGTATGAGGAATTGATTGTGCAGTACGATGAAGTGCTGCAGGAGGGAGAACGGCAGCAGGAGCGCTGCCGTCTGCTCGAAGAAGAAGCCGAACAGACCTCGCTTCGTCTGGAAGAATTGTCCGAAGCGGGCAGAGAGGCCGCGGCCTCCGCAGAACTGCAGCGTGGGCAATTGAGCGAAGCACAGAGTTACGGCGAATCGTGGAGAACGAGGTATGAAGAGCTGAAACAGGCGCAGCAGCAGTGGGCCGAGACGGAAGCGAAGCTGCGCGAGGAGATCGACCTGTGGCAGCAGGAGGCGGAAGAGGGCGAGCGGGTGCGCGATTCGCTGAGCCAGGAGCGCAGCGACGCTCTCCAGAAGCTTGGCGAGGTTGGAGAAAGCTACGAGCTGGTGCAGGGTCAGCTCCGGCTGCTCCAAGCCGAATTCGAACTGCGGCATAGCGAGCTGGAGCGCGTTACGCAGGAGCATCAGAAGCTGCAGGCGGAATATGCCAAGCTGCAAAATGAATATAATGAATGGATTCAACTTATCGAACAGGATAGTTGAATGGCGGCGCATGATGAAAGGGCAGGCTCACGGAGAAATCCGGAGGCTGCCCTTTTAAACGAATGAATATGAGAATATCATTCAACGATGATGTCGGCGCTCATTTGGCTGTGGCCAGAGCCGCAAAATATGGCGCAGGTCATTCGGAACGTGCCTGTTTGTTCAGGGAAAATGACTTGGGAATTACTTTTTTCGTCCAATTGAAGATTAAGCTCGGGGACCAGTACACCATGATGGCCGCTCTCGTTCTCAAATACAATTTGGACGGGAACCCCTTTTTTCAAATGGTATTCTTTTTGGTCGAAGCTGAAATTGCTGGCCTTGATGACAACCTTCTCATCCGCTGTTGCCGGGCTAACCGCACTCTCCTTCCCGCTGTCTGTGGCATTTCCGCCGTTCCCCGAATTGCCGCCGCAAGCGGCAAGCACGAGCAATAAGGCGATGGATAATAACAACAAAGGCGTGTTCTTCATTTTGTCCTCCTTAAGTTAAGGATGCAAAAGTCTTTCAAATTTATTATAATTAAAATCGATTCATGTGTTCAAATCCGAACGTATGTGCTATTATAAAAGGAAATTTCAGTAATCTGAAATTTCCCGCCTTGCAGGTGGCGGAGTGTTCAAAATACATAGGTTAAAAGTAGGGGATTTTCATTAGTAGAGCTGCTGTTTTACTGAATACTGAAGTCTGGCACCGAAGAATATTGAATGTATACTGGACATTGGCCGCCATTGCTCTAATCGGGCAGGCTTTCTTTACGCTGAGCGGCAATAATCCGGAGCCTTATCGCGCCATTTCATCATCGATCGGATATTTATTATTCTTTTGCTATCTGCTCATTTTCCTGAGCGTAATTTTGGCTGAGATCTGGCTGCGCTCCGACTTTAGATTTCAAAAGCAAATGGTGGTCAGCTGCGGGTTCGTCATGTCTTGCCTGCTGTATTTTGTTATCGTGCCCTATGTCGACGGCGCGCAGATGGCGCTGATGATGCCGGCAATGACTTCACTTGTTTACTTTGACCACCGGATGCTTTACGTTCTCGGACTGCTCGGTATCTTCGATTACGCCGGCATTTATTTCATGCTGGAGCGGGAACTGCTGAATAAACCGCTGTCTGAGTTTTTGATGATGGAATGCATTTTTATCGTATTTGTGGTCTTGGCGCATGGGGTTATCTTGCGTGCGCGTGAAGCGAGCGAATATCTAGAGCAGCTGACCCAATCCGAGCAGGGTCTGCTGGTTGAACGGGCGATTGCCGACAAACTGTTGAAGATTGATGCGCTTACCGGACTTTACAACCACAAGACCTTCCACGAATATTTGGATTCGCTGCTGGAGCAGTGTGAGACGAACGGGCTGCGGCTCCAGCTCGCCTTATTTGATATTGATAATTTTAAGCAGGTGAACGATACATACGGCCATTGGATTGGAGACATTGTGCTGAAGGAGGTCGCGGGAAAAGTCGGCGGAATGATCGGCCCGAATGATTTTGCCGCAAGGTATGGAGGAGAGGAGTTCGCGATTATTTTTACGGATAAGGACCCGGAGGAAGCCTATTCGCTGGTCGAAGAGCTCAGGTCCGATATAGCCGGAATGGAGCATCCTTATGCGGGAGGAAGACGGATTACTGTTAGCATCGGCTTATACCGCTACTGCACGGGCGACGGAAAGGAACTGTTGTTCCGTAAAACGGACGAAGCTCTATACCTAGCTAAACACAGCGGTAAAAACCGGGTCGTGACCTCTGGAAATAAGAAGCCCGTGCCAGTCTAATCCGCAAAAGAAGCCGCCCTGTCACTCATCGTGTTAGGGACGGCTTCTTTTTGGGCTTCGAACGTCCGGTTATTTACCGGCTTCAAATGGGGTAGCGACAGGCAGGAACAGGTCAATAATCCCGATGACCAGAGCCGCGAGGAGAGCGCCAATAATAGATACACTAACGCCCGCGACAATGAACTGTGCCAGCCAGATGACCAGTGCGCTTACCAGAAACCCCACAATACCGCGTCCGAACGGTGTTGTTTTGCGGCCGAAAATGCCTTCGGCGATCCAGCCCAGCAGTGCGATCACCAGAGCAAGCATAAGGGCGCTCCAGAAGCCGCCGATGCTGAAGTTCGGAACAATCCAGCCAACTACAAGAAGGACAAGCGCGGACACGATGAAACGTACAACATGACCCAAAAATCTCACTGTACAAGCCTCCTTTGCTTTTAGCCTTAAGGATACGTGCAAGGGTTATTGTACACAGAAACATTCCCCGTTATGTTGGTAAAACGTACCCAAATAGCGAAAATGAGCCACATTCGGTATAATGATTTCTATATGAAGGGAGCTGTGACCGTAATTGGACGACAAGATTTTGCATACGCTTGAGTATCAAAAAATTATAAATAAATTGATGCAATATATACAAACTCCGATGGGACTGATAATGGCCGAGAACCTGAAGCCTTCCGGCGATTTAGAAGGCGTCAAGCTGCGGCTGCAGGCGACGGACGAGGCGGCCACGGTTGACCGTCTGAAAGGAATACCGTCCTTCGGCGGGATAACCGACATCAAATCTTCGCTGAAGCGGGCCGCTATCGGCGGAATACTCGGCCCGCACGAACTGCTGGCCGTAGGCAACACCATTGGCGGCGGGCGCCGGGTCAAGCGTTTTTTGGCCGCTATGCATGAAGAAGAACCGATCCAGATGCTCTTCGACTTGAGCGATTTGGTCTCGGAGCAGAAGCCCGTTGAGGACGCCATTCGCTCTGCCATCGACGAGAATGCGGAGGTGCTGGATACCGCCAGCGCCGAGCTGTCCCAGGTCCGCAGGGAGCTTAGGAACGGCGAGACGAGAATCCGCGAGAAGCTGGATTCGATGATCCGTTCCTCTTCGGTCTCGAAGATGCTGCAGGATCAACTGGTCACTATTCGTGGCGACCGGTTTGTGATTCCGGTAAAGGCGGAGTACCGCTCCCACTTCGGCGGCATCGTTCACGACCAGTCAGGATCTGGAGCAACGCTGTTCATCGAGCCCGAATCGATTGTCGCAATGAACAACAAGCTCCGGGAGACGCGGCTGCGCGAAGAGCGGGAAATTGAGATCATCCTGCGGAAACTGACCGCGCTTGTCGGTGAAATTGCCGAGGAGACGGGGTATGACGTTGACCTTCTCGGCCAGCTTGATTTTATATTCGCGAAGGCCCGGCTGGCGCGGGAAATGAAAGCTGCCCGTCCGCGGATGAACGATCGCGGCTATCTGAAAATTCGCAAGGGACGACATCCGTTGATTGCTGCGGAGTCCGTCGTTCCGCTGGATGTGGAGCTCGGCAACCAGTACAGCTCCATTATCGTGACAGGCCCGAATACAGGGGGAAAGACCGTAACGCTGAAGACCATCGGGCTGCTCAGCCTGATGTCGATGTCCGGTCTTTTTATTCCTGCCGAGGAAGGAAGCCAAATGTGCGTGTTCGACGCCATCTATGCCGATATCGGAGACGAGCAGAGCATCGAGCAGAGCCTGAGCACATTCTCCAGCCATATGACGAATATTATCTCCATTCTGAAGCGTATGACTCCCAAAAGCCTGGTCCTGCTCGACGAAGTCGGAGCGGGAACGGACCCTGCCGAAGGCTCGGCGCTGGCAATCGCCATTCTGGAGCATATTCACCGGACGGGATGCCGGATGGTGGCAACGACGCATTATAGCGAGCTTAAGGCTTATGCCTATGAACGCAAGGGAGTAATCAATGCCAGCATGGAATTCGATGTACAGAGCCTGCGGCCGACATACCGTCTGCTGGTCGGTGTTCCGGGCCGAAGCAACGCCTTCGCGATCGCTGAGCGGCTGGGACTGCCGGCGGCCGTTCTGGAGCATGCGCGCGGCGAGGTGAAGGAAGAGGATTTGCGCGTCGAGCATATGATCGCTTCGCTGGAGGAGAATCGTCTCGGCGCGGAGAACGAACGCGAGCGGGCCGAGAATCTGCGGCGCGAGGCGGAGGAACTGCGCGGCAAGCAGCGCCAGGAACTGGAGAAGCTGGAGGGCCAGCGCGACAGATGGCTTGAGAAGGCGGAGAAGGATGCCGCCGCGATTATCGACAAGGCCCGTAAGGAAGCCGAGCAGATTATCAGCGATCTGCGGCGGCTGGCTCTGGAGGAAGGGGCGTCGGTCAAGGAGCATAAACTGATCGAGGCCCGCAGGCGGCTCGATGAAGCGCAGCCTTCGCCCCGCAAGAAGGAGCCCGCACGAGGGGCGAAGAACAAGCAGGCCCGCCAAATCGGGCCCGGTGATGAAGTGGCTGTACACAGCCTGAATCAGAAGGGCCATGTCGTCGAGCTGAGCGGAGCCAAGGAAGCCGTCGTACAGCTCGGCATCATGAAAATGAAGGTGAGGCTGGACGATCTGGAGCTGCTGTCG
>NZ_ASSD01000305.1 GCF_000520715.1 Paenibacillus zanthoxyli JH29 | reverse complement strand
CGGCTGGCCCGATTGCTAGATCTCTAGGCCTCGCGTCAGGCCGACGCTCCATTCAATGCCGCCACCATCCTTGGCAACGCCAGTACAATCTCGCCAGCCCCCTATTACGGGTAACCGAAATAAGCGGAGCCACGAAAGTTCATTCTTCTGCGACCGGCTTGTAAAGGTGAAAAAAATAAGAAACCGTGTGAATAAATCCGAGATCAGCAATCCTCGTAATTTGAGCAATTTGCATAATTCGTTTTTGACTTAAAATCAAAAACTAATGACCTCAGGGCAATTGCGTAGCTGAACGGTCTTTAGATTGGATTTTTAGCAGTTCCTCAAAGGAAATAGACTTTGAGTTTGGTCCATTAGAATAATTTAAAAACTAGCGAGGCGGATCAACATGATTAAAGTAATGGCCTTTCTTACCAAAAAGGATGGAATGAATACACGAGATCTTATCGAATACTATGAGAATCAACATGTACCACTGATTACCAGATTGGCACCAGTCCCCAGCGTTTACAAACGCAACTACATTCTACGAGAGGGCGACTCTAGTACAAAAGATGACTTCGATATCGTGACAGAACTCGTATTTCCTGACCGTGGTGCTTATGAAGCTTGGGTAGCTAAGATGTATGCTCCACACTCTGGAGTTGCAGAGGACGAGCTCAATTTTCTTGATCGTTCGCGAACTAGATCTTATGTCGTCGAAGAACACGTGACTTCCGAGTAAGGGTCAAATTTCAATGTATTAATAGAAGAAGTATCGCTTGAAATGTCGCCACTCTCTTCCGTTGTCGGAAGCAGGACGGCGATTTTTCATATACGATGACGGAGGCGCGGGGATACCTGTGGCCGTCAGCACCTCGGGGTGAACGACTTCTCAGTTCTTTGGCATAAGGACGAAGATCGAGAACGCTAAAAAAGATGGGTAATCGGTCTTTAGATTAGATTTTTAGCAGTTCCTCAAAGGAAATAGACTTTCTTGGAGAATATACACGGTGACTTCCTCCATTCTTGGGGTTTTTGGTTTGGTCACCGAAAAACTTCGCCAAGTTGGGGTGAAGTCTCTTTTTATGTCTTAAAATCCTTGCGTATCAAGGGCTTATGTTAATGCAAAACACTAAATTTAATAACGCCATATTTCGGATTAGACCGCTCCTCGGATGGGGCGGTCTTATTCTATATCGCCTCATCTTGTTGAATCACAAGGTCTATCGCCATCTTCTCCTTAATGGAGATTGATGTAAATTCACATCACAAAGGCAATCGGTACATTTTTCTTGACTCTCCATAAGCACTTGTGATTGGATTTAACTATTCTGCCCGTTTATTGAGCGGGTCACTCAGAAACAAAAAAACAAGCGATGGATAGGTTCCATCGCCGCGTTTTTCTTAGTATCACTTTGATTGTGAGAGTTTAATCTATGGATATAAAAATATAATGTTTGTTGGTAATAGCGTCTTCTTTAGCGCAATAATTCTAGATTACGAATGAGGCTCAACTAGGCTTACGATGCCATGGCTGCGGCGGTAAACATCACATTATCTTCCTTGATTCTCATAATAGGCCGTGTCCGCCACTCGGCGGTTTTTACCGCCAGTCCAATAATCCACAATGATGCCATTCTAGCCGACGTAAAGAGCTTGGCTTTTCGAATAGTCCCGAACAGTCTACCGGTTCGCCGCCGCATGAGTCTAATACTTTATTTTCTCAGTCTAGTACTTTATTTTTCAGTCTAACATTTTATTTTCTTTTATCAGCTGCCCACGATCACCTATGTTTACAGCGCCAGCCCTTGACGGCCTTAGGTTTCGTCTCGAATGGGAAACTCATCTGGCTGACACTGCCTCGAATTATGTTCGTGTACCTTGACCCGTGTATTTGCCTCCGACTTCCTTCAGATTCCGCCTTGCGGCAGACATCCTTACTACGGTAGGTGCTCGCTAGCTCCCTTCGGGGACTTTTCCCCTAATAATGACGCCATGCTGGACATACATGTACAAAAGGTTGCCCTAAGAATCAAGGCAACCTTATAAAATGCGGCCCAACAACATTTTCAATTTACACAGAACGCTCAAACAGCAACATTAATGTTCGTGTACTAACATTAACGTCTGTCTGTGCACCAACTTTAATGTCATCAAACACAGATAAAAAACGAGCCGTCCTCTAAACAGGACGGCTCATAAAAGTTCCACACTTTTATTACTGGTTCCATACTTTTAACATTGGTTCCAGACTTTCTTTACTGGTTCCAGACTTTTTTATCACCAGACACAACTGTTCAGTGACATTATAGTTGGTGTCTGTAAAACCCAGTAAAATCAAGGGATTCCGAGTTTTCAACCCTTATCTAAATTTACAATATAGTTGGTGCCTAGGAAAAGTAGATTAAACACCAAGTGACATTAAAGTTTGTGTCTGGTTCTTATATTAAAGTTGGTTTCTAAAACTTTCCCGCTACTCTCCAGACCTGTATACTCGAACCTACGAAAAGAACTACAAAATTTAGATACGAATTCGTTTATTTAATTCATTCATTAAGCAGTCATCGCCTCTAGAGCAATCCTTGGAAGTGCCTAGAAATGAAAGCTTTGCAAATTCGCTGAATAACATTTCTCCAAAACCAGAACAGGTTATTGTCTACACTCTTCAAAGATCAACTGCTGCCGTTGTTTAATTCTCAATTGTCTCTTTTTATTTTCACTTTCTAAAAATCCAATCGTCAGGTCTGCTTCTTTTAATACAAAATA
>NZ_ASSD01000304.1 GCF_000520715.1 Paenibacillus zanthoxyli JH29 | reverse complement strand
CGTATCAATAAGCAACCGTTGGAAACGATTGATCGCCTGTTGACTAGGTTATAATCTTAATTGCGGTTTATATATTTTAAAAAATGGGATTAAGAAAGTGAGTGGAAATTAGTGATTGATTACTTGAAGAACATTATTTACTACAAAGATTTATTAGGTAATTTAACTTCGAATGAAATGAAGTTGAAATACAAAAATTCAATTTTAGGAATATTATGGTCATACATATATCCATTAATGATGATTATAATTTACAATTTTGCCTTTAAAATAATTCTGAGAATGACAATAGATAATTTTGCTTTGTTTGTTTTTATTGGTTTAATTCCATGGAACTTTGTACAAGCAAGTATCTCTCAGAGTACAAATAGTATTATTAATAATCAGAATCTTGTAAAAAAGATTTATTTTCCTAGAGCGATAATTCCATTGTCGGTGATAAACGCTAATTTTATCACTATGATTATTAGTCATATAATATTATTTGGAGCAATGTTATTTTTTAATGTTGAATTCACGTTGTCCCTTATTATGTTGCCGTTCTTATGGATTATACTATATTTAGTGGTTGCAGGAATTAGTTTGGTATTATCTTCGGTAACAGTTAAATATCGTGATATATCGCATATAGTAGATGTAGTTTTTATGGCGTGGTTTTATTTGACACCTGTTATATATTCCTTATCAATGGTACCCGAGCCATTTAATAAAATCATTCAGTTAAATCCAATTACTAATTTAATTGAACTATTTAGGGAAGTGCTTTTAAAAGGAGATTTTCCGAGATTTTTAAATCTAGCAGGCACTTTTGGTTATTCTTTTGTTCTATTTATTATAGGCTTGTATGTATTTTATAGAAGAGAAAAAAACTTTGGAGAAGAACTATGACAAGAGAACCTGTTATTCATTTTGAGAATGTCACTAAGGTTTATAGAATTTACAAAAATAGGCCCACTACATTAAAAGAAAAAGTCATTAATTTCATATTGAAAAGAAATAAAACGGAAACTATAGAAGTAAATGTATTGAAAGATATTAATTATTCGATCTATAGAGGGGAAACAATAGGTATTATAGGAAGAAATGGTGCTGGGAAAAGCACATCATTAAAACTTATCGCTAAAATAATAAATCCCGATAGTGGTCGAATTACTGTGAAAGGTAGCGTTTCTTCCTTATTAGAAATCGGAGCAGGTTTTCAACCGGATTTAACTGGTAAAGAAAATGTATATCTTTATGGATCTATATTAGGACTTCCTAAAAAGTATATTAGAGATCATTATCAAGAGATAGTTGAATTTTCAGAGTTGAATAATTTTATGAATACACCTGTGAAAAATTATTCATCAGGAATGTATATGCGTCTCGCATTTTCAGTAGCTATTCATGTCGACCCGGATATTCTTCTCTTGGATGAGGTTCTGGCAGTAGGTGATGCTAATTTTCAAAAAAAATGCATGAATAAATTAAAGGAAATTCAATCTAAGGGTAAAACAATTGTCTTTGTTTCGCATGATATGTCTAGCGTCAAAAATCTTTGTGATAGGATTATTTATATCGGAGACAATGGAGAGATAGAATTCGGTGAACCTGACTTCCTCATCAATCGATATTACGCACAACTCTATGGAAATCATGCAAATACAGTCATTCCTGATCAATCTGAGATAAATTACAATTCTGATTCTTTTTACATTGCTCATACTAGTTCTTATTACAATATTAAAGAATCAATTTGGGGAAACAGGGAAGTTAATCTTAATAAATTTTATTTTTCAAATTCCGAAGGCTTCGTTTCAAATGTATTCCAGTATAAACAAGACATAGTATTAAATATTGAACTAATGGCTAATCGCTTACTTCAAAGATTAGTAATTGGAATTGCCATATATGATGAGAACAATAATCTGTTGAGTGGACCAAATTCAAAGAATGACGGTGTAGTTCTAGATGAAATAGACCATTCAAGATTCGTAAAAGTCTTAATTAAAGAGCCGTCATTATTAAATGGGAAATTTTATATGACACTTGCTATTTATGATTATGATTGCATTGAACCATTCATTCATATGGAGAAATGCTTCGAATTAATGGTTGTAAATGAAAGAAACGAACTAGGCGTTATTGGCTTGAAGTGCGACTGGCTTGTTTAGATTTGAGGAGGTTCCGCGAATGGATAGATTAACAATGCCCTTTGATCAATATCAAAGATATGAGATATGTAAGCGAGTCATTGATGATTTCCGTGGGAAAAAACAGGATAAATTAAAAATTTTAGATGTTGGAGGGCATTTTAAAACAAAAGAAGGAGTAGATTGGCTGCCTGCAATAGAATTTTTCGGAGAGAATGAAGTTCTAGTTGTAGATACTACAAAAGCATCCATCGACAATTATCAAGTAAGCGATGGAAGAGATTTGCCTTTTGAAAATGACTCATTTGATGTAGTGGTATCTAATGATGTCCTTGAGCATGTTCCACCACAAGGTCGTTATGACTTTATCAAGGAATTAATCAGAGTGTCCAAAGAATTGGTGGTAATTAATTTCCCATATTACACGGCTAAGAAAGCGTTGGCAGAAAAAATACTTTATGAATATATCGTAAATTCCTCTAATGGTGAGAACCGAATGCTTGAAGAACATCTAATTAATGGATTACCTAAGGTGCAAGATGTTATCAACGAATTAAATGAATTATCAATGCCTCATTCTTATTACTATTCCGGGGATACTGATAATTGGCTTAAATTAATGGCTGTTAATTATGAACTATCTAGGATTGCAGAACCGAAATTACAGGAAATTATAGACGAATATGTTAATAAATATAATTTCTTTGAAGAGATGAACTTAACTGAGGGGTATAGAGTAACTTTTATAATTGATAAAAATAACGAGATGGTTAAGAATAACTTCTTTGAACATATTGAAAAAGAGAATAAAACTAATTTGATGTTACCTACAGAAGCTATTTTAACTTACCTTAATATAAAAAAAGAAAATGAGAGTAAAAGTGTTTTGGATACTTATTACTATGATGCTGATGAAGTATTGGGAAGAATGGTATTTCAAAGTACTATTCGGCAAACATTTGTATGCCATTCACCGAACTTATTTCGTGTGTCACTCTTAGTAGCAACTTACAAGGAAAATTTGCAGGGACAAATTAAAGTTGCTTTATACGAAGCTATTACTGCTAAATGTGTACTAGAAACAACTGTTGATTATACCCATTTAAAGGATAATGACTGGTTTAATACTGAATTTACTCCACTTATGAACTCTGAAGGTAAAGAATACGTAATAGAAATCACACAGATATCTATGGGTCTAGGACCGAGTTTTTATTACTCTCAAAAAAATAGCTATGGTAAGGGAACATTTGGTACAGAAAGTATGAATGGGAACCTTGCCTTGAGAACGTATTGCCGGAAGATGAATGCTGCTGAGCATTATTTTTTGATTGAACAACAGAACAATGATTTGAAAAATGAAAATATAAGACAGCTTCGAGAGAATATAGAACTAAATAATAAATATAGAAATGAAGTATCTGACTTGAAAAATACGGTTAAAAAGAAAGAGGATGAGATAGAATATTTACAGACTCAGATTAATGATGGTCTGAATAAGTTAAACGAAATGACCGAAAAATATAATAACTCAATAAAAAAGTATAATGATATGATAAAAATACTTAAAGAAATATGAGGTGCGATATTTTGAAAAAGGTTTTATTTATTAGTGGATGTTTTGGAGATACACAAAGATATAGAGTATTTAATCAAATGGAGCAACTAGAATATTTAGAGATAGACGTTATAGAAAGATATTTTGCAGATTATGATATTATTTCTTCTTTAGATCAAGTAATTGATATGGTTATTATGCATAGAGTTCCACATACTTTGGGTATAGAATATTTTATTAAAAGTGCAAATAAAATGAATGTGCCAGTAATATTTGATGTAGATGATTTAGTCTACGAAAAAGAATATGCTAAATATTCTGATGGTATTAATTACTTAGAAGAAGAAGAGAAGATTTTATACTTTGAAGGCATAGAACGTTACAAAAAAACAATTAGTCTCTGTGATGGTGTCATAGTTACAACTGAGTTTCTGGCAGAAACAATAATTAAGTATAACGACAATGTCTACATTAATAGAAATGCTATAAGTCTGGAATTAGAGAATATTTGTGAATTATTGAAACAGGAACCTGTTAAGGAAAGTAAACGAGTTCGAATTGGATACTTTAGTGGGAGTAAGACGCATAATAAGGATTTTTTGGAAGTTAAGGATGGCCTTTTAAAAATTTTGGAGAAGTATAGTAATACTGATCTTGTTATAGGCGGTTTATTAGACTTGAGCAAAGAATTCAATGTTTACAAAGATAGAATTATTCGGTTACCTTTAGTGGGATGGCGTGATCTTCCGAAGTCCATACAATCAATAGATATTAACTTGGCACCTTTAGAAATTAATAATCCGTTTTGTAAAGCTAAAAGTGAACTGAAATATTTCGAGGCTGGGATACTAGGAATTCCGACAGTGGCTTCTAAAATCGATGCGTTTCAATATGCTATAGAAGATGGGCGGAATGGTTATTTAGCTGAAAGTCCACAAGAATGGTTTGAAAAGTTAGAGAGTCTGATTACTCAAAAAGAATTAAGACTAAAAATTGGTAAGAATGCTTATGACCATGTGAAAAACAATTACACTGTAAAAAGCAGGGCGCATAGTTACCTTCATGGACTCTCACAGGTTACTGAGAATAGTAATAGTAAAAAAGTAAGTAGTAAAGTAAAACTAACTGTTAATTTTCTTATTCCCCAACCATTCATTGGATCCGGAGGACATACAACAATATTTAGGATGGCAAGATATCTGTGTAATAATGGATACGAAGTGAATATCTATGTCCAAAATGGAATTAATTTTGATGCTCGTAACGAAAAAGTCATATCAGATTTCATTGATAAGTATTTTTTTATAACAGGGGCTAATTATTTCAAAGAGGATGCAAAATTTAAAGATTCAGATGTGTTCATCGCTACCTCGTGGCCTACAGCTTATATGGTTAACTCTATTACTAATAGTAAAAGTAAATTTTATTTTATTCAGGACTATGAACCCTTTTTTTATCCAATGTCTAGTGAATATAAACTTGCAGAAAACTCATACAAATTAGATTTGAAGGGAATAACTATTGGTAAATGGTTGACTAAAAAAATTAAAAATGAGTTTGGAATGGATTGTGACTACATCGATTTTTCTACAGATAACAAAATTTATCTACGCCATGAATCAAAGGTACCTAATAGCAAGACTAAAATTATTTTTTATGCCCGCAACTCTACTCCGCGAAGGGGTGTGGAATTAGGCCTTCAGGCATTAGAATTAATAGAAAAAAGATTTAAAGGTAATATTGAAATAGCATTGTTTGGCGGTGATAAGGATCTTAAAACTAATTTCCCTCATACTAATCTTGGTGTTCTAACGTCTGGGGAATTAGCTGATTTATATAAGAGTGCTGACTTGGCATTAGTAGTTTCTTTAACGAATGCTAGCTTATTACCTTTAGAGTTAATGGCATCACGATGTGCTGTGATTGATATAGATGAAGCTACTATAGAAGGTGTTGTGAGAAATAAATTTAATGGTTTACTCGCGAAAGCAGATCCTCTAGATTTGGCTGACAAGATAAGTATTTTAGTCGAAAATATTGAATTAAGGGCTCAAATTCAACAGAATGGTTATGAATTTACTAAGGATCTAAGTTGGGATATAAGTGGTCAGCAATTTGAAAGAATAATCATCTCAAAAGTATTGTTTGCAGAAAATTCTCAAAGAATAAGAGAACAGAGAAATGTTAGTAATGAAGAGATTGTTAGACCAATGCCTCCTTTGACGTATGGCATTTCTTATGGAAGTATTATTCATGTGAAAGATAACAACTTTTCAAGAGTAGATATTTATTTTGGGAATTATAAGAGAGTTAATGAAGGTAACTTAACTTTTCATTTAAAAAAGCATCCAAACTCAATAAATGATATTTACTCAATAAAGATTGATCTAAAGAGGATTTATGATAATAGCTGGATCAGTTTTAATTTTGACCCAATTGTTAACTCAAAAGATCAAGAATACTATTTTTACATTGAGAGTGATGCAAATGAAGCGAACGCAGTAACTGTATATACTAACGATCAAGGAAGTAATATTTATATAAATCATTATAAGAATCAAGGTAGCATATGCTATAAAACTTATTGCACTAATTATGGGCATTTTATTTACAATACGATCATTGATCGAGAAGAAGGGGGGGATAAATCAAATATACATGAAGAGGAAGAAATCAACGACATCGCACTTATATTAAAACAAAAAATCGCAAATGCAGGAGCAAATAATTATGCAGTCCGAGAATTGCAAAATAAAGTGGACGAACTTGAAATAAAGTTAATAAAAATTACGGATTCCGCCCCTATTATGCTGTATAAGAGATTGAAAAGGGTGTTAGGTAGAAAATGGATCAAAAAAATAATAAGACGTTGATTGAGGTGAGTTAACTGAAAAAGAAGACCCTTATAATTTCATCAGATATAATAGATGCCAGAATGGCTGGTCCTGGTATAAGGTATTGGAATTTTGCTATAGAATTGTCTAAAGATACCGAAGTGACTTTGCTATGCCCAAATGAATGTAAACTTGAAGCGGATTTTAAAATCGGTAAGATAAGTACTAATGTTTTGGAAGAAGAATTAATTGCTGCTGATAGTATCATCTTGCAGGGAGTCACCTTGTGGCAATACCCTTTTATAAAAAAATCTAAAGTGCCGATAATAGTGGATTTATATGATCCTTTTATGTTTGAGAATTTTGAAATAGATAAAGATAGCCCCAATGTAAACGAACTACACTTATCCTCATTAACAATTATCCTTGATCAATTAGCTGCAGGTGATTATTTTATATGTGCTTCCGAAAAACAAAAGGATTTGTGGATGGGGATGCTGACAGCAATAAACAGGATTAATGCAAAAGAATACAGAATTAATTCTGGAGTAGAACATTTTATCAGTGTTGTCCCTTTCGGGATACCATTGGAGAAACCTGTTTATAATCAAAATGTTCTAAAAGGGGTTTTTCCTGGTATTAACGAAAATGATAAAGTTGTGATTTGGGGTGGGGGGATATGGGATTGGTTGGATCCTCTTACTGCTATAAAAGCTATGCACATTCTTAGTTCAAGGAGAAATGATATAAAATTGTTTTTTATGGGAATAAAACACCCTAATTCACAGATACCACTGTCAAAGAAAACTCTTGATAGTATATCATTGTCGGATTCTTTAAATCTAACTAATAAATTTGTGTTTTTTAATGATTGGGTTAAATATGATTCTCGACAAAATTATCTCCTTGAAGCTGATATCGGTCTTAACTTACATGCGAATCATATAGAGACTAGGTATTCTTTTAGAACACGAATACTAGATTACATGTGGTGTGAACTTCCTGTTGTAACTAATGGTGGAGATGTAATGAGTGAACTGGTAGAGAAACATAAAATCGGTGAAGTTGTGCTTTTCAATGATGAGAACAACTTAGCGTTGGTATTGGAGTCATTACTGGTCCCAGATGTACTAAGTAAATATAGAACTGGCTTTAAAGAAATAAAAGATATTTATTCGTGGCAGAATTGTATTGTCCCGCTTAAAGAGTTTTGTTTAAACCCTACTAAGTCTAAAGGAAGCTCAGAAACTTTAAAAGTTAAAGGCTTGTATAACGTTTATAATGTAAGGCTTCAAAAACTTTATAAGTATATTTTAAAAGGCGAATTTAATATTATATTAAAGAAAATTTTCAGAAACAAAACAACTTAAGTGAGGTAAGGAGTTCATTATTAAATGAGAAATATTCTTTTCAGTAATAAAAGCACTTGGGTTGTTTTTATATTTGGGTTTCTATTTATAATTTTATATGGAAGGGTTTTTAGCTTCATGGACGAAGCAGATAATATGCTGGGAGCGATATCTGTTTCACAAGGTGGAGATATTTATAAAGATTTCTTTTCACAACACACACCTTTTGTGTATTATTTTATGTCAATTTTCGCCTTGATTGGTGTGCGGGATTATGAAACTTTTAGACTTTGCATGAGTTTAGTTATCCTACTTTTATGGATTTTTATGTATACTCGTTATTCCAATTATTTTAATTCGTTAATTTTTAAGATTTTTATCCTTTTATATGCTATTACTATTAATATTACTTGGGCACATATGGTTTTAAGTGATGTTTTCTATGGATTCTCAATTTTGTTTTTATTTCTAGAAGCTTTAATTTTTGTGAGAACTAATTCGTTAACTAGAAAAAGTATGATTGTAATTTCTATAAGTGTATTTGTTTCGGTTATGTCTGCTTTTGTAAGTATTTATTCGGTAACCATCTTGTTTTTTCTACTTTTTGTCTATAACTTATATAAAAAAACTTTTAGACAAAATATACCGAATTATCTAAAGTTGATTACAATTATGGCTATTCCTTTTTTGGTTTTATTTCTATGGTATTGGTTATCCGGTAATTTATACAATTTTTATTATCAAGCTTATAAGCTCAACAGGGTTTACTACAGTAATTATAACGGAATTAATAATAGCTCCATAGGTTTGTTAAAACAAATAGTTACTTCGTGGATAAATCATTTAGAATATCATGTAACGACATTTTCGAGGGATAGTTTGTTTAGTGGAATATTAGTAATTTTTAACCTGCTGTTTTGTTATTATCATTTTAAGAGGGATAAAGCACTATCAATCCTAATCTTTATTTTTTTAGCATTTACAGGCATTAGGGGCTTTGAAGGTTTCCATGCAATTCCTTACTTTATAGTATCGTTCTTTAATAGTTCTTTTATTATTAATGAATATTTGAATCCTAAAGAAAAAGATTATATAGAAGGATACAAAAAAAATCTTATAAGAATATTTGTTTTTTTGTTGTTGATAATAGCCTTTAATAATTATGCTCCTAATGCAGGAACTAACTTTGCCAAACCAAATGGAATAATAGCGAAGTCCCCGTACGATGAATATATCAATAAATTAACAGAGACTAATGAGAAAATCTGGATAACTAGCTTGTCCCCCCAAACATACATTAATACAAATAGGGATCCTGCTTTACGAGCGTATATTTTAGTTCCTTGGTTTGTGGATGCATTTAAAAATGAAATAATGGAGGATTTAAGAACTAGAAAGCCAAAGCTTATTATATTTGAGAAGGACAGTGATGTGTGGGGGTATAAATATTCTAATTTTGCTAAGGATATTTTAGATTATTTAGATGTTGAATATAAACCTCTTAATATGTATGTTGATTATGAGAAAAATATATATATTAGAAAGGATTCTTATGAAGAAGCAAGTAAAAAATTATGGTCTCATGTCGATGGCATAGAAGATGGGATGCTGGTAACTAACGGAGTAAATGTGTTTCTAATTAAAAATAATACAAAAAGGTATATAACTAGTCCGGAGGTGTTTGAAAGATTGGGATTTAATTGGAAGGATGTCAAAGCTATAGGAGATGATTTACTGAGTAAAGTGAAACCAGGCGCCCCGATTGAGTAAAATAACTTAGATGAGTGTGAATTTATGAATATACAATCTTTAAGATTTATTATTGTAGGTATTCTTAATACAATTGTTGGCTTTGCAGTTTACGCTTTATACCTAAAATATATAAATAATAGTTATCTTCAAGCGTTGATACTTTCTAATATTATAGGTATAACTCATAGTTATATTTGGAATAACAATTGGACTTTTACTGTGAAGAAGTTTAGTATAATTAGTGCTTTAAAATTCACCTCAATATATATAATATCGTTTTTGATTAATTTTCTATTTTTGCATATTTTAGTTGATCGTATTGAATTGGGGAAGCTCTTAGCTCAAGGTATTTCACTTTTCTTCACAACTTTAATCAGTTTTTTTGGTCATAAATACTGGAGCTTTGCCAACAAAGATGATGATAGGAGTGTAATGTTTTGAAAAATGGGAATGTTGTGAAAAACAAAAAGGATAATCAATTTGCTTTGTTATTTGATATAAACGGTAGCTTCTTGCAGGCATTTTCTCTACTAAATAGGCCCCCTGTGAATTTCTCGCAAAAATATTGTATGGAAATCGCACAAGCTAATTTACCAGTACCCCTATATGCGGATATTCGATCTAAAATAACACTAAGAGAAGATGAAATAGATTTTATATGTGAATTAAATGCAGAATTATTAGAAAAGATTTCAAGGTTGGAGATATTATCTAAAGTTGAAAGTTATTACGAACTCTTTCATTCAGAAAGAAATAAGGATTTTGACCCAGACCAAACACCGGTATCTTATGGTGGACGTGTTTACGATGAAAAAGAAATGAGAAGTTTAGTCGATTCCTCATTAGATTTTTGGTTAACCGCAGGTCGATACAACAAACAATTTGAGAAGGAGTATGCAGAGTACTTAGGTGTAAGATACGCGTTGCTTACTAATTCAGGGTCATCCGCAAATCTGTTGGCTTTTTCTGCTCTGACATCTCCAAAACTAAAAGATCGTCAAATTAAACCTGGAGATGAAGTTATCACAGTAGCTGCCGGTTTCCCTACAACGGTAACTCCTATTGTACAAAATGGTGCAGTTCCTGTTTTTATTGACGTGGAACTCGGTACTTATAACATTATGGTGGACCGAATTGAAGAAGCAATAACACCAAAGACAAAAGCAATAATGGTTGCTCATACAATGGGGAATCCGTTTGAGTTGGACAAAGTAATGGAGATTGCCAAAAAATACAATTTGTGGGTTATTGAAGATAACTGCGATTCACTTGGTTCAACTTTTAATGGGAAGCTAACTGGTACGCATGGACATATTGGTACTTCTAGTTTTTATCCTCCACACCATATGACAATGGGTGAAGGCGGCGCTGTATATACCAATAATGCCCAATTAAAATCGATCATAGAATCTTTTAGAGACTGGGGAAGAGACTGCTGGTGCCCTTCTGGCTGTGATAATACTTGTAATAAACGTTTTGGTTGGGAGTTAGGATCTTTACCTTTTGGCTATGATCATAAGTATACTTATTCACACATCGGATATAACCTTCGGGTTACGGAAATGCAAGCTGCTATAGGGGTAGAGCAGCTTAAAAAGGTTCCAGCCTTTACAGAGGCGCGTAAACAAAACTTTGCGCGTCTTTATGAAGGATTGAAAGACTTGGGCGATTACTTCATTCTGCCTAGAGCTACTAGAAACTCTGATCCAAGCTGGTTTGGATTTATGCTGACTGTGCGGGATAGCGCAAAGTTTAGCAAAAATGAGATTGTTGAGTATTTGGAAGCGAATCGTATTCAAACGAGAATGTTGTTTGCAGGAAATCTGACACGTCAGCCCGCTTTCCAAAATGTGAATTACCGGATAAGTGGAGAATTGACCAATACGGACAAAATTATGAATGATACCTTCTTGGTAGGCGTATACCCGGGTCTGACCGAAGAAAAGATTAATTATGTAGTAAATAAAATCAGAGAATTTGTCCTGGGAAAAAACTAAACTTGGAGGCTATAAAATGAAAGTCGTTATTCTTGCAGGTGGTTATGGAACCCGTATAAGTGAAGAGTCTCATTTAAGACCAAAGCCGATGATTGAGATTGGCCAAAGACCGATCTTGTGGCATATTATGAAACAGTATTCCTATCATGGTTTTAATGATTTTGTGATTTGTTTGGGGTACAAAGGGTTCTATATCAAGGAGTATTTTGCTCATTACTTTTTGCATGAGTCGGATGTTACATTCGACTTCACAAGTGATAACCAATTAGTTACACATACTCATACAGCAGAGCCTTGGAAAGTAACTCTTGTCAATACAGGAATCGACACGATGACTGGTGGGAGAGTCAAGAGAATACAAAAGTACATTGGAGACAAACCGTTTATGCTAACTTATGGCGATGGTGTCTCTGATGTGAATATATCCGAACTGGTTAAGCAGCACCAACTATATGGTCGGCTGGCTACAGTAACTACTGTACAACCAAGCGGGCGTTTCGGAGCATTAGATATAGCTGAAAATAATGAAGTTAAAGGTTTTCAAGAAAAGCCCAAAGGGGATGGATCTTGGATAAATGCCGGTTTTTTTGTTTTACAACCCGAAGTCTTTGATTATATTGAGGGCGACGATACTTTTTTTGAGAAGGAACCTCTAGAAGCCTTAGCGCGTGATGGTGAATTGTTTGGATTTAAGCATGAAGGCTTCTGGCAGCCTATGGATACGTTAAGGGATAAAAATTATTTGGAAGATCTTTGGGGAAGCGGGAAGGCGCCATGGAAAACTTGGGACAAAAAGACGGTGGAAGTAAAATGATTAATCCACATTTTTGGAATGGGAAAAAAGTATTTATAACTGGTCATACCGGTTTTAAAGGTTCCTGGTTATGTTTGTGGTTAAGTTCAATGGGGGCGGAAATTACGGGGTACTCTTTAGAACCATCGACTTCCCCCAGTTTATTTGAATTGTGTAATATTAATGAACTTCTTAAAAAGAATATATATGCAGATATAAGAGATAGCCAGCTATTAAACGCGGCAATGCAGCAAGCGCAGCCGGAGATCGTAATTCATATGGCGGCCCAACCTTTAGTACGGGAGTCTTATAAAAATCCTGTTGAAACATATGAAGTCAATGTAATGGGGACAGTTAATCTCCTGGAAGCGGTTAGAAATTGTAATAGTGTCGTTTCAGTTGTTAATGTTACAACTGATAAGTGTTACGAGAATAAAGAATGGCACTGGGGATATAGAGAGAATGAGCCATTAGGCGGATATGATCCATATTCAAGTAGTAAGGCTTGCTCTGAATTAGTTACCAGTGCTTATCGGAACTCATTTCTGAATAAGCAAATTGGGGGCAGGATGATTGCTCTCGCATCAGCACGAGCCGGTAATGTTATCGGAGGCGGAGATTGGGCAGCAGATCGTCTCGTACCGGATATTATCAGGTCTGTTTTAAGCAATCAAAAAATCATTATACGAAATCCATTTTCTATCAGACCGTGGCAGCATGTTCTCGAACCTTTAAGCGGTTATCTAGTACTGGCAGAAAAGCTCTATCAAAAAGGTGAGCAATATGCCAGTGCATGGAATTTTGGTCCCTCCGATACCGATGCAAAGCCTGTTGAATGGATTGTACAGGAGATTTGCCGGAAGTGGGAAGGAGCAAGTTACGAAATAGATAGTAGTATTCATCCACATGAAGCGCAATATCTTAAGTTGGATTGTTCTAAGGCTGCAGCGGAGTTAAACTGGCATCCTCGTTGGAACCTGAGTCAGGCTATCGATAAGATTATAGAGTTTACTAATGCTTACCAGGAAGAAAAGCAAATCAAAGAAGTTTGCATTAGACAAATTCAGGATTACCAGCGGTCTATATAAGGAGTGATAATAATTGAAGCTTTCTGATTATGTTATAGACTGCATAAAGCAACAAGGAGTATCTCATGTGTTTGAATTTATAGGAGGAGCTATTGTTCACCTATTGGATTCAATATCACATAGAGATGATATTGAATGCATTTCTGTACGTCATGAACAGGCAGGTGCCTTCGCAGCTGAAGCTTATGCAAGAATGAATGGAAAGCTTGGGGTTGCAATGGCAACAAGCGGACCGGGAGCATTAAATTTGCTTACCGGAATAGGAAGCTGCTACTTCGATTCGGTTCCTTGCTTGTTTATTACAGGACAGGTAAATACTTATGAGTACAAGTTTGATAGACCCGTAAGACAGATTGGTTTTCAAGAGACAGATATTGTTAGTGTAGCGACACCAATAACTAAATATGCTGTTATGGTCACTGATCCTGATCAAATCAGATACGAACTAGAAAAAGCAATATATCTGGCTAAAAACGGCCGTCCAGGACCGGTACTATTAGATATTCCTATGAATCTTCAACGAGCGCAGATTAACCCGGAATCTTTAGTCAGTTTTTACGATAGCCAAGAATATATGGAACTTTGTGAGAATTGTGAAGTATCTGACTCGGTAATTGTAGATATAATAAGTATGCTTAAAAAAGCAAAGAGACCTTTAATTCTCGCAGGTGGTGGTGTGAGAGCTAGTGATTCGACAGAGTTTCTCTCCCAATTTGTTGAGAAAACCGGTATACCTATAGTTAGTTCCTTAATGGGACTGGATGCTATATCCCATGATAACCCATTGTATTCAGGACTAATCGGATCTTATGGTAACCGATTTAGTAATTTGATCCTTGCTAATTGCGACTTACTTCTTATCTTAGGCTCCAGATTGGATAGTAGACAGACTGGAACACGGCCAGATACATTCGGTCGCGGAGCTCAAAAGATACATGTAGATATTGATTCCAATGAGCTTAATAGCAAAGTGGAAGCAACGCTTGTCGTTAGAGCAAGCCTAAAAGACTTTCTGGTTAAAATTAACGATGCATTGAATGATTATGAGAAACCGGATATTAATCAATGGTTAGAATTAATTAATAGATTGAAAGGATGCTATCCTACCTATTCATTTAAACCGGAAGGAAATGAAATTGAACCAAACCGATTTATGGAACTTCTATCATCTAAAGCAGAACGATTTGGAGCTATCTGTCTAGATGTGGGACAACATCAAATGTG
The DNA here is from genome assembly GCF_000520715.1 of Paenibacillus zanthoxyli JH29. Classification (GTDB taxonomy): domain Bacteria; phylum Bacillota; class Bacilli; order Paenibacillales; family Paenibacillaceae; genus Paenibacillus_AQ; species Paenibacillus_AQ zanthoxyli. Next base: position 11,662 of record NZ_ASSD01000304.1, on the reverse strand, counting down.
GGCTTCACAATCATTCGTATTATCTGGAAAACAGAGATTATTGAATTCCGGTGGTATGGGAGCAATGGGTTTTGCTCTTCCAGCAGCGATCGGTGCCTCATTAGCATCTGGAGAAGAAAGTCTAGTTATTGCAGGAGACGGTGGAATTCAGTTGAACATTCAAGAGTTCGATACGCTAGTTAGGCTGAACCTGCCTATTAAAACATTAGTTATGAATAATAGCTCGCTGGGAATGGTCAGACAATTCCAAGATTTATATTTTGAAGGCAGACAGCAATCAACGGTAAATCCTAATCCGTCTTTCATTAGCATAGCCAAAGCCTATAAAATTCCGACTTTTCAAATGAACTCTATGGAAGATGTTCAGCAGCTCGACGAATTTCTGGCTACAGAAGGCCCCGCCTTTATAGAAATTAGGCTGGAAAAGAAAACAGAGGTACATCCTAAACTCGTTGTAAACAGACCTATTGAAGATATGTATCCCTACTTGGATCGCGAAGAGTTAAAAGAAATTATGTTGATTGACCTTGTTGATGAAATAGATATTCCTACTTAAAGGGGTTCTTAATAAGTGTTTACGCAGAATCGGAAAAATATCGCTATACTAGGTGCAACGGGTCACATTGCTAAGAATCTAATAATAGGTCTTTCGTCATCGCAAGATTATCGATTATATTTATTTGCCCGTTCAAAAGAGAAGCTTGATTCATTTCTGGTTAGTAATAATATTGTTGATAATTTCACGATTTGTGAGTATCAGCAGTTTGAGCAAGCATCTCGTTATAACGTTATTATCAACTGTATAGGCATAGGGAACCCTCAAGACTTAGTGTCCAACCCATTTAGTGTGTTTCAGATTACAGAACATTATGACAATATGGTATTAGACTATCTACAAAAGATCCCGGAGACAATCTACATCAATCTCAGTAGTGGGGCTACCTACGGGTCTGAGTTTCAAACTCCAGCAGCAAAAGATAAATCTTTGACTTTAGACATCAATAATTTATCTAATAAGGATTACTATGGTATCGCTAAACTTAATATGGAGGGAAAACATAGAAGTCTTCAAAAATTAAAAATAATAGATCTTCGTGTTTTCGGCTACTTTAGCTCTTATATTGATTTGGATTCCAAATTTTTGATTACTGATATAATACATTGCATAAAAAGCGGAACTACATTGTATACTTCTCCTGAGAATATTATGAGAGACTATGTGCATCCTCTGGATTTTCTACAGTTAATTAAACTTTGTATGGTAGATAATATTCAAAATGATGTTTTTGATGTGTATTCCCTTAAACCGATTTCTAAGTTTGAAATGTTGGAGTTTTTTGCAGAAGAATATGATTTGAAATATGAAATTAAATCCGATAAAAATTATGCTTCGATTACTGGCTCAAAATCCAGCTATTATACGATGAATTATAAAGCTACAAGTATTGGTTATCAGCCTCACTTTTCCTCTCTACAGAGCATTGTACAGGGGTATCAACAATTTAGAATGAGGAATAAATATGAAAACAATTAGTATAGTAACACCTTGCTATAATGAAGAAGAAAATGTACTTGAATTATACACACAGGTGAAGACGGTTTTTGAACAAATGCCCAATTATGCTTATGAGCATATTTTTATTGATAATGCATCCAAAGACAACACTGTTTCAATTCTAAAGGAAATTGCTAAGAGTGACACAAATGCAAAAATAATAGTTAACTCACGTAACTTTGGACATATTCGTTCACCTTATCATGCACTGCTGCAGGCTAAAGGGGATGCTGTTATACTCTTAGTGGCTGACTTACAAGATCCTCCTGGTATGATTAAAGATTTCGTTACTAAATGGGAAGAAGGCTATAAAGTTGTCTTAGGCGTAAAGACACAAAGTCATGAAAGTCCTGCTATGTTTGCAATTCGAAAGATGTACTATAATTTTATTAACCGTGTCTCCGAGATAGAATTGACTAAGAACAATACGGGATTTGGATTATACGATAAACAAATTATTGAGATATTGAGAGATATTGCCGATCCATATCCTTATTTCAGAGGATTGATTTCTGACATTGGTTTTGAAAGCTATAAAATAGAATATGTACAACCTGTTAGAAAACGTGGGATAACAAAGAATAATTTTTATACTTTATATGATATTGCAATGCTAGGCATTACCAATCACTCCAAAATTCCCTTGAGATTAGCTGCTATGCTTGGATTTTCCATGTCAGCCTTGAGTCTACTTGTTGCTTTGGGTTATTTACTTGCTAAGCTTCTGTTTTGGAATTATTTTTCTTTAGGTACAGCCCCTCTAATTATTGGACTGTTCTTATTTTCTTCTGTTCAATTGTTTTTTATAGGTATTATAGGTGAGTATATAGGGTCTATTCATACTCAAATATTAAAAAGGCCTTTGGTTGTTGAAAAGGAGAGAATAAATTTTTAGCACTGTAAAAATAGGCGGTATTATATGAACGGAGCCAGTTTCCCAAATTTTAACCTCCGCATATTATGTACGAATCACCGCCTTATATTGACTGTGCCCCTGTTAGAAAACAGGGAGGGAATAATTCATTTATCGAACAAAAGGTGGTCACTCATGAAACTCCTCATTACCGGCGGAGCCGGATTTATCGGCAGTAACTTTGTCATCTACATGCTTCAGCAACACCCGGACTACAAGATCGTAAATGTAGACGCACTCACGTATGCAGGGAATTTGGAAAATTTAAAATCGGTGGAGAATCATCAGAACTACACGTTTGTAAAAGCCGACATTACGGATGTCCAGGCGATGGACGCTTTGATCGGCCAGGGTGTGGATGTGGTCGTTAACTTCGCGGCAGAGTCGCATGTGGATCGGAGTATTTTGGAGCCGGATGTGTTTGTGAAGACGAATGTGCTCGGGACTCAGGTGCTGCTGGATGCGGCGAAAAAGCATAAGGTCACCAAGTTTGTACAGGTATCGACCGATGAGGTGTACGGTACGCTTGGGGCGACCGGTCTGTTTACGGAAGAGACACCGCTGACGCCGAACAGCCCTTATTCCGCCAGCAAGGCGGGCGGGGATTTGCTGGTACGCGCTTATCATGAAACGTTTGGACTGCCGGTTAATATTACGCGCTGCTCAAATAACTATGGTCCTTACCAGTTTCCGGAGAAGCTTATACCGCTGATGATCTCCCGTGCTTTGGCTGACGGGGCGCTGCCGGTGTATGGCGACGGCTTGAACATTCGCGATTGGCTCTATGTAGAGGATCATTGCAGCGCGATCGATCTGGTCATTCATAAAGGTGTGCTGGGTGAAGTATATAACATTGGCGGCAATAATGAGCGGACGAATGTGCATATCGTCAAGACGATTTTGCAGGAGCTGGGCAAGCCGGAATCGCTGATTACGTATGTGCAGGACCGTCCGGGGCATGACCGCCGCTACGGCATCGACCCAACGAAGATTATGAACGAGCTGGGCTGGAAGCCGAAGCATACGTTTGAAACCGGGATCAAGGAAACGATCCAATGGTACCTAAATAATAAAGAATGGTGGACTCGCATCCAATCCGGAGAATACCAGAAGTATGCTGAAAAACAGTACGGCAGCCGCTTGGGAGATGCTCTGTAATGGCGATGAAGGTTCTTGTGACGGGGGCCGCAGGACAGCTCGGCCGTGATGTGGTGCTGCTGCTGGAAAGCCGGGGGTATGAGGTGTCGGCCTGCGACCGGCAGGAGATGGATATTACCGATCTTGACCAGTGCGGCAAGGTTATCGGTGAATTCGGCCCTGAGGCAGTGATTCACTGCGCCGCGCACACGGCGGTGGACGCTGCGGAGACGGATGTTGACGCTGCATATTTGATCAATGCAGTGGGCACGCGCAATGTTGCGCTTGCAGCAGAAAAGGTCGGCGCGAAACTCGTCTATATCAGTACGGATTATGTGTTCGACGGACAAGGAAGCCAGCCGTATCATGAATACGACAACACCGATCCCAAGAGCATCTACGGCAAGTCCAAACGAGCCGGGGAAATTCTGGTCCAGACCTTGTCGTCCAAGTATTTTATCGTGCGCACCTCGTGGGTGTATGGAAAGTATGGGAATAATTTTGTCAAGACGATGCTGAAATTTGGCCAGGAAAAGCCGGTTCTGCAGGTCGTGGATGACCAAAAGGGATCACCAACGTATACGGTGGATTTGGCGAATTTCCTGCTGGAATTGATCGGGACGGAAAAGTATGGCATTTATCATGCCTCCAACACGGAGGTTTGTACGTGGTATGAGTTTACCCAGGCGATTTTTGCCGAGGCGGAGGAAATTCTGGGGCTGAAGTTTACCGCTAAGCTGGAGCCGTGTACGACAGAACAGTTTCCACGGCCCGCCCCGCGTCCGCGCAATTCGGTGATGGAGCATTTGTCGATCCGGACGAACGGTCTGCAGGATTTGCGGCCTTGGCGGGAGGGTCTCAAGGCATTTTTAGCTGAACTGCGGGATTAGTATAAGGAAGTCTATAACTCTCGTTCTGCAAGTCAGGCCGGGAGTTTTTTGTTAGAATATTAGATGTGCAAACTGTGGGCTTATCGTTTGGATCTATATATCGATGAGAGGCTGCATCTGAGTTTCGAATAGACGCCGACAGCCGTTTCTTCCTGTTTATGGATCATCGGTTTTCCATTATAATGGCCTTATGACCAACAAAACCGTAAGTATACATATCGTTACCTACAACAGCGAAGAGGATATTGTCGATTGTCTGGAAGCCGGGTTCCGGCAGGATTATCCTATAGAAAAAATTATTATAGTGGATAACGCCTCAAGCGACCATACGGTGGAGCGGATTCAATCCCGGTACACAGTTGACAACAATCTCGGACTACCCGAAAATCCGGCGGCGGGCGTTACTCATACTCATACGGAAAATCCAGTTGCTCTAACTGAGCAACCGGTATACTCTCTTCACCTCATCCAAAATCCAACCAACACCGGCTTCGCCCCCGCCCATAACCAGGCGATTGCCGCGAGCGATGCCGATTATGTGCTGGTGCTGAACCCAGACGTTACGCTGGAGCCGGATTATGTGTCCAGGCTGGTTGCGCGGATGGAGGCCGATCCCGGAATCGGCAGTGCCACGGGAAAGCTGCTGTTCAAGGCAGACCCGGGGACGGTGGACAGTACGGGGCTGCGGATGAATAAGGCGCGCAGGGCTTTTGACCGGGGAGCAGGGGAGCCGGCGAAGAACTGGATGGAGTCGGGCGAGGTGTTCGGCGTATCGGGCGCGGCGGCGATGTATTCGCGGCGGATGATTGAGGCGATCAGCGTGGACGGTGAGTTTTTTGACGCGGATTTTTTTGCCTATAAGGAAGATGTCGATGTGGCATGGCGGGCGCGGCTGCTGGGCTGGAAAGCGTATTACGACGCGGATGCGATCGGGTACCATGAACGGGGCTGGAAAGCATCGGGCCGCAGCGGGAAGCCGCTGTTTATCCGGAGAATCTCTTATATTAACCGGTATAAGATGATTGTTAAAAATGAGCCGGTCCGGACCCTGCTGCGAACTGTTCTAGTGTCTCTCCCATATGAAATCGCTGCTCACGGATATATGCTGCTGAAGGAGCCGGGTTTGTTCAAGGCTTGGGGGAGTTTTTTTGCGGAATGGGGTTCGCTAAGAAAGAAAAGAAAATGGGTTCAGGACAGAGCGAAACGCGAGAAAGGAAGAGACCGATGAAACCTTGCGAAAGCATCGAAGAGGTAAGGGTCAATATCGACAGGTTGGATCGGCAGATTGTGGCGCTGCTGTGCGAAAGACATCTGTACGTAAATGAAGCGGCTGCGTTCAAAAAGGACGCTGACGCCGTCAAAGCTCCGCAGCGCGTATTGCAGTTAATTGAAAAGGTACGGACAACAGCTGCGGAGCATGGCGGCGATCCGAATGCCATCGAGCAAATCTATCGCGGCATGGTATCGACATTTATAGAGCATGAACTGCGGCTTCATCGTGACATGACGAAAGAAAAGGGCGCCTAACTGAAGGCCGATTAACGGGAACAAACAGGATGAGCGGCAGTAGCCGAGCGGGCAATTTGGATAATCGTACTCCAGCATTTTTGTAAAAGGCTTACTTGGAGCATCCCGTTACTTAGCGCTGTTTTATGCTATAATATTGTCGATAGATTACTATTTTTGTCTGGAGCGTAAGCAAAAGTGAATATCGATGTCAGCATCATCATTGTAAATTACAATACATGCCGCTTGACGGTGGACTGTCTGCAGTCGGTGTATGATTCGGAAACGCAGTATACCTGTGAAATCATTGTGATCGACAACCATTCTTCTGACGGCTCGGTAGAAGTCATCCGGGAGCGGTTCCCGCAAGTGAAGCTGATGGCCAACCAGGAGAATACCGGATTCGCGCGGGCTAATAACCAGGGGATGGAGATTGCCTCAGGACGTTATGTGCTGCTGCTTAATTCGGATACGGTGGTGCAGCGGAATACGCTGGAGACGATGATTTCCTTGATGGACCGGCGGCCGGAGCTTGGCGCTTCGGGGTGCAAGGTGATTTTGCCGGACGGAAGTCTGGATAAGGCATGCAAACGCGGATTTCCGACCCCGGCGGCTTCCTTCTATTATGCGTTTGGATTCAGCAGAATGTTTCCTGACAACCCGCGGTTCAACGGATACCAGTTGGGCTATCTTGACCCTGACAAGGAATATGAGGTCGACTGTCTGGTCGGCGCGTTCATGCTGGTCAGGCGGGAGACGATCGAGCAGATTGGCGGACTGGATGAGACCTTTTTTATGTACGGCGAGGATCTGGATTGGTGTTACCGGATCAAGGAAGCGGGCTGGAAGATTTACTATTATCCCCAAGCCTTCATCGTGCATCTGAAGGGCGGCAGCGCACGGCGCAGACCGCTTAAGATCATTTATGAATTTCACCGCGCCATGATTGTTTTTCACCGCAAGCATTACAGTAAGCAGTATTCTTTTCTGGTCAATGGGGCCGTATACGTAGGGGTAGGAGTTAAGCTTGCCGCAGTCCTTCTGCGCAATGCTCTGACGCCCGGACGGCGGAAGCAAGTACCGGTGCCAAGCCTCGCTGCTGCGGGCGAAGCCGGAACGCATTCCGAATCGAATGCCGAGGTGAGATTATGATCCGCCGCAATCAGCGGTTTTTGACACAGCTTTATATGGTCGCCGACTTTATTATTATTCAAGCTTCCTTTTTGTTCGCCTGGTGGCTCAAGTTCAAGAGTGACTGGATGCCTTATGAGAGCCATATGACAGCAGAATCGTATGCGTACTGGAGCTTGATTTATGGCGGAATCGCCGTCCTGATCGGCATCCTGCTCACGCTGTATATGCCCAAGCGGAGGAAGCGGTTTGCCGATGAGTTCCTGAAGATTTTCCAAGTGCATGTAATGGGTATCTTCATCCTGCTTGGCCTGATGTATTTTGTGAGAGAAATCGACATCTCCCGCCAGTACTTGACTATATATATCGGCACGATTATGCTCTCTACGATGCTGTACCGGTATGTGCTGAAGAAGATGCTGAAGTCTTTTCGGGAAAAAGGGTTCAACCGCCAGTTTGTGCTCATTCTCGGGGCGGGTACTCTGGGCAGAAGAATTCACGATAATCTCGCCCAGTACCCTGAGCTCGGTTACGAGATTATCGGGTTTCTGGACGATTACCAAAGTTGGGATACTCTCGACTCCCAGCGCTATAAGCCGATTCTCGGCAAGCTCGACGAGCTGCCGGCTATGCTGGAGACGATGCTGATCGACGAGGTGATTCTCGCTCTGCCGCTCGATGTGCATCATAAGTTTCCCGCCATTATCGCGACTTGTGAAAAAGCCGGGGTCCGCACGCTGATCATTCCGGATTTCTTCGATTATCTGCCCGCGCGTCCGTACTTCGATAATTTTGCCGGGCTGCCGATGATCAATGTGCGCGATATCCCGCTGGATATGACGGCTAACCGGATGGCCAAGCGGTTGTTCGATATTATTTTCTCGCTGTTCGCCATTATAGTAATGAGTCCGATTCTGCTGATTGTGGCGATTGGAGTGAAGCTGACTTCGCCAGGGCCGGTGATTTTCCGGCAGGAACGGGTGGGACTTAACCGCCGGACGTTCACAATGTACAAATTCCGCTCGATGAAAATGCAGCGGGACGGTGAAGTGGATACGGGGTGGAGTACGGAGCATGATCCGCGCCGCACCCGGTTTGGGACGTTTATCCGCAAGACGAGTCTGGATGAGCTGCCGCAGTTCTTCAACGTGCTGTTGGGCCATATGAGCGTGGTCGGTCCGCGTCCGGAACGCCCTTATTACGTGGAGCAGTTCAAGGGAGAAATTCCGAAGTATATGGTCAAGCACCATGTGCGTCCCGGAATTACCGGCTGGGCGCAGAGCAACGGCCTGCGCGGCGACACCTCGATCGAGGACCGCATCAAGCATGATATCTTCTATATCGAGAACTGGTCGCTGCTGTTTGATATCCGGATTATTTTCAAAACGATCCGCAACGGCTTCGTCAATAAAAATGCGTACTAACCTGAGGCTATCATACATCTCTTTCCCCGCTTCCGCCGCTTGTAAGGCGGGGCGGGGAATTATTTTTTACACCCGGCCGCCAAAGGAATGCTGCACATGAACAGAATGCAACCATATCTGTGCACCGAAAAAAAGCGAAAAAATGTTCGTGTTTTTTGCTTCTTTAAATTGACACGCCCATCCGGCTATTTTAACATATAAGAAGCAATAAGCGCCGCGGCTGAAGAGCGGCCTATTCATTTCAACTGAATAAGGATGGAAGATCATGACTGCGGTACGACAAATGATTGAAGCCTGGCGCCATGTGTTCAAGCTGGACCCGGACCGATCGATTAGCGAAGAGGACTTGAGAGCGGTTTGTCAGTCTGGTACGGACGGGATTTTGGTAGGCGGCTCTACAGGCATCACCTATGACAATACTGCCCGCCTCATGTCCAGAATACAGCGGTACGGTGTACCGTGTGTCTTGGAGGTATCCGATCTGTCCGCCGTCGTGCCCGGCTTTGACGCCTATCTGATTCCGATGGTGCTGAATTCATCCGATCCGGCATGGATTGTCGGCCACCACCAGAGAGCCGTTGAGCGCTACGGCGATTTTATCCCCTGGGAGCTGCTGCTGACCGAGGGGTATATTGTGCTGAACGGAAATTCCGCTGTGGCCCGTCTGACCGGCGCGGATACGGGGCTGTCCGCAGACGGAGCGGCCGCCTATGCGCATATTGCCGATAAGCTCATGACGCTGCCCATCGTCTATCTGGAATACAGCGGCAGCTTTGGAGATACGGAGACGATGAAAGCCGTGCGTGAAGCCGTAGGCCAGGCGCGTCTCTTCTACGGCGGCGGAGTTACCGGACCGGATCAAGCGAAGCTTGCAGCCTCTCTTGCCGATACGGTCGTTGTGGGCAACATCATTTATACCGACATCGGACGAGCCCTGTTGACGGTCGAGGCGGTCAAATCAGATGCTGCAATCTAGCGAATAGTGTAGTGGTTCTTCACAGAACTACTTATGAAATAAGCGAATTAAGCTACCTAGAAAGGGGCATGTCCTACATGCAATCCGTTAATATACAAGACGCCGTAACCCGGCTTAATCCTCCCCAGCGCCAGGCGGTCGAGACGACAGACGGTCCGCTGCTTATTATGGCCGGAGCGGGGAGCGGCAAGACCAGGGTGCTGACCCACCGCATCGCTTGGCTTATTGCCAATAGAAAGGCTCCGCCTTGGGCGATTCTTGCCATTACGTTCACGAATAAGGCGGCAAGAGAAATGCAGGATCGGGTGTCCAAGCTCGTAGGCCCGGAAGGCCGCGATGTTTGGGTATCGACGTTCCACTCCATGTGCGTGCGGATACTGCGGAAGGATATTGAGCGGATCGGGTTTACGTCCAATTTTTCCATTCTCGATTCCACGGACCAGCTCTCCGTTATCCGCGCTTGCATGAAGGAGCTGAATATCGACACGAAGAAGTTCGAGCCGAAGGCGGTGCAGTCAATGATCAGCACGGCTAAGAACGAATTGGTAACGCCTGCGCAGTACGAGATGAAGATCGGGGATTATTTTGAAGGGCTCGTTGCCAAAATATATACGATGTACCAAAAAAAGCTCAAAAGCAACAACTCGCTCGATTTCGACGATCTGATCATGACGACGATCCAGCTGTTCAAGGAAGTGCCCGAGGTGCTGGATTTCTACCAACGGAAATTCAAGTACATCCATGTGGACGAGTATCAGGATACGAACCGGGCGCAGTACATGCTTTGCCGTATGCTGGCCGATAGCCATCACAATATTTGCGTCGTCGGCGACAGCGACCAGTCGATCTACCGCTGGCGCGGCGCCGACATCAGTAACATTCTGAACTTCGAGGAAGATTATCCGGAAGCCAAAGTCATTTTGCTGGAGCAGAACTACCGCTCGACCTCGAACATTCTGAACGCCGCCAACGGTGTTATCGCGCTGAATACCGGACGCAAGCCGAAGAAGCTGTGGACGGATTCGGAGGAGGGGCCGAAGATCAAGGTGTACCGGGCCGATTCCGAGCATGACGAGGGCTATTTTGTATCCGGAGAAATCAGTAAGAATGTAAAAAAAGGAAAGTCATACCAGGACCATGCGATCCTGTACCGGACCAACGCGCAGTCGCGGGTCATAGAGGAAATTCTCATTAAATCGGATATTCCTTACCAGATTGTGGGGGGCATTAAGTTCTACGACCGCAAAGAAATCAAGGACCTGCTTGCATACCTGCGGCTCCTGTCCAATCCCGACGACGATATCAGCCTGACCCGGGTGATCAATGTTCCAAAAAGAGGACTCGGCGACACGACGGTCGCCAAGCTTACCTTTGCAGCGGCAGCCCGGGGCGTCTCCATCTTCCGCGTGCTGGAAACGGTGGACGACCTGGGATTTGCGGGACGGACGCGCAACGCGCTGGTCGAGTTCTACGACATGATTCTGGCGCTTCACCGGATGGTGGAATTTCTGTCGGTGACGGAGCTGACCGAGAAGGTGCTGGAAATGTCGCAGTACAAGCTGGAGCTGCAGAAGGAGAACACGATCGAATCGCGCTCCCGCCTGGAGAATATCGACGAGTTCCTGTCCGTGACGATGGAATTTGAAAAAAATAACGAAGACAAATCGCTCGTCTCCTTCCTGACCGATCTGGCCCTGATCGCCGACATCGACAGCATGAACGATTCGGATGATGACCGCAGCGACGCCGTCGTGCTGATGACGATGCACAGCGCCAAGGGATTGGAGTTTCCGGTCGTGTTCATCGTCGGCATGGAGGAAGGGGTATTCCCGCACAGCCGCGCCTTCCAGGACAATGATGAACTGGAAGAAGAGCGGCGGCTGGCGTATGTGGGCATTACCCGCGCCGAGAAGCAGCTGTTCCTCTCCTGCGCGCGGGCGCGCACGCTGTTCGGGCGGACGACGGCCAACCCGCCGTCCCGCTTCCTGGACGAGATTCCGGAGGAGCTGAAGGAAGACACCGTCATGACTCACGACCGCTTCCGCCGGGGCGGAGAGGCGGGCGGAGCGTATGGCGGCCGCGGCTTTGGCGCAGGCGGCCGCAGCAATTTCGGCGGCGGCCGGAGCGGAG
>NZ_ASSD01000303.1 GCF_000520715.1 Paenibacillus zanthoxyli JH29 | reverse complement strand
CGCCAAGTGGCTGGAGGACGGCTGCCACGAACGGCATACAGGCGCCCTCCGTCTCATGCTGCGCCAGCGCCGTGATCTGATGCTGGAGCTGCTGGAGCGTCATTTTGCCGGACTGGCGGAGTGGAGCACGCCTTCCGGCGGCTTCTATGTATGGCTGCGTCTGAGCAAGTCCCTCCCGCTGCCGAAGCTGTTCCGCGCGGCGCTTGCGGAAGGGCTGCTGCTGAATACCGGCGATCTGTACGACTGTTCGGACGCAAGGCATCTGCGCCTTTCTTACGCCTATGCCCCCCCGTCCGGGCTGGAACAAGGGATTGCCAAGCTGGCGGAGCTTGTCCGCCGGATGGGCCGGCTGTCCTGAGACCGGGAGATCAGCCGGAACCTGCCCAGGCCCGGACTTCTGCGGCTATATCATTCACCGCAGCAGCATTTTGTACCGGTGTTACTCCCGCTTCCGTTCTTCCTTCATTGACAGCGGCAGCGTCACGATAATCTCTGTCCCCTCGCCAAGGCGGCTCTCCGCTCGGACTGCCCCAAGGTGAAGATCGACGATCTTCTTCACCAGCGACAGCCCGAGTCCGCTGCCTCCGGCACCCGCGCCTCTCGCCTTGTCCGCCTTGTAGAACCGCTCGAAGATGCGGGGCAGATCCTCCCTGGAGATGCCCGCTCCGGTATCAGAGACAACAACCTCCGCTTCCGTTCCAATCAAGCGCGCCGTTATCATGAGCTTCCCGCCCGGCGGAGTAAACTTGATGCTGTTATGCAGGAGGTTGTTCCAGACCTGGCTGAGCAGGTCTGCGGCCCCTGTCACTGTTATTTCAGCAAGCTCCGCCTCCACTTCGATTCCTTTGCCCATCCACTGCGGCTCGCAGGCCAGCAGGATGTTCCGGAGCTGCTTATCAAGACGGTAGGGCTTCGCTTCTAACGGAAAGCTGCCGGACTCCAGCACCGACAGCTTGAGCAGACTATCGCTAAGGCCCGACAGCCGGGCGCTCTCGGTCTCGATAATATCCAAGTAGTGCTCCCGGGTCTCCCGGCTGAGATCTTCGCGGCGCAGCGCGCGGGCGAAGCCGCGAATGGAAGTGAGCGGCGACTGAATCTCATGCGACACATTCGAGATGAAGTCCTGCCGCATCGTCTCCATCCGGCTCAGCTCGCTGGCCATTTCATTGATTCCTTCCACGAGTTCACCCATTCGGCCGTAACGTTCGACATCTTCCACCTGGGCCGTAAAATCCCCTTTGGAAATCCGCCGGACGGCATTCAGAATCGGAGTATAAAATTTGTTCTGCTTCCCGTACGTAATCAGGGAGATCAGTCCGCCAATGCTGAACAGAATAAGAAATCCGAGCAGCATGCCCAGCAGCTGCGACACATAGGCGGATGACGGACTACCAAACTTTTCGAACAGCACTCTCAAGATAAAGTAGGAAGCCGTCCACGAGATGATGAGGGCCGAAAAGCCAGCCAGCATTCCGAGCAGTCCCCGGACAGCTCTCCCAAGCCGCTTCTTCCCGCACCCTCCGGCCTGCTGCCGGGACCGCTCCCGGCGCGTACGGCGATTCCGCACCGCCCGCTCGGGAACCGCCGCCCGCTCTGACGCTCGCTGCCGCCCCTTCATTCCGCACTCTCCAGCCGGTAGCCGAGACCGCGCACGGTGCGGATGGTGAATCCGTACCGCTCGCTCGGGAAGCGTTCGCGCAGCCGATTGATATGCACATCCAGCGTGCGTTCATTCCCCTCAAAGTCATAGCCCCAGATCTCCTCGATCAGCCGCTCGCGCGGCAGCGTCTGTCCGGGGTAACTCGCCAGCCTGAACAGCAGCTCGTACTCTTTCAGCGGCAGCGCCAGATCGCCGTCATCGGATTGAATCTCGTAGGTTCTGCGGTTCATCTTCAGCCTACCGACGGTTACACTCTGAGCGGCGGAAATTTGATACCTTTTCAGCAGCGCCTTGACGCGGGCGATCAGCACGGGCGGCTCAAACGGTTTGACGAGATAATCGTCGGTCCCAAGCTCGAAGCCCTTCACAATCTGCGACGTTTCGCCTTTGGCCGTGAGCATGAGCAGCGGAAAATCGTAATCCTTCCGCAGTTCGCGGCAGAGCTGCCAGCCGTCAAGGTGCGGCATCATGATATCAAGAATCACCATGTCAGCGGTATGCTCCGCGAGAAAATCCAGCGCTGCTTTCCCATCGGAAGCCTCGTACACTTCCATGCCTTCAGCTTTCAAAAATATGGCTACCAACTCGCGGATGTGCGGGTCGTCGTCCACCACCAGTATTTTGGCCATGTCCGGCACTCTCCTCCCCTTCGCCGTGTTCCTGTGATTCCGTACTGACCGTCTGAAGCTGCTGCTGCGCAAATTCGCGATAGAGGCTGTGCTCCCGCAGCAGTTCTTCGTGTCTTCCCCTGCCGGTAATCTCGCCCTTTTCCATAAAAAGAATCTGGTCGGCATTCACCACCGTGGACAGCCGATGCGCGATGACGATAGTCGTCCGCCCTTTCATCAGATTGGACAGCGCCTTCTGCACGACCGCTTCGGATTTGCTGTCCAGACTTGAGGTGGCTTCGTCCAGCATCAGGATTTTCGGATCTCTTAGCAGCGCCCGGGCAATCGCAATCCGCTGCCGCTGTCCGCCTGACAGCTTCACGCCTCGCTCGCCGACTTCAGTGTCGTAACCATCCGGCAGCTCGTCGATGAAGGTGTCGGCATACGCCATCGCCGCCGCCTGCCGCATTTCCGCCAAATCAACCTCCCGGTCCAGCCCGTAGCGGAGATTGTCCGCAATCGTTCCGGCCAGCAGCGGGCTTTCCTGGGAGACGTAGCCGATTCCTCCACGCCAGGAGGACAGCGAGAAATTGGAAATCGGCTTGCCGCCGAGCCGGATTACGCCTTCCTGCGGCTCATAGAAGCGTTCAAGCAGGGAGAACAGCGTCGTCTTGCCGCCGCCGCTTGGGCCGACAATCGCCGTCACCTCTCCCGGTGTTATGGAGCAGCTTACCTTGTTCAGTACGGGCTCTCCCGCCTTGTATCCGAAGGAGACATTTTCAAGCGTAATCGGCAGCCGCGACCCTCCGGCCATCTCTTCCCCCTCGTAATTCTCTTCTTCATGCATCAGCATCTCCATCAGCCGCTCCGAAGCGCCCATGGACTTCTGAATTTGGGTGAAGAAGGTGGTCAGTTGGGTCAGCGGCATAATGATCTGGATCAGATAGAGGATAAAAGCGACCAGTTCTCCCGCCGTCAGCGCGCCGCTGGACACCTGCAGCCCGCCGTAGCCGATAATGACCACCAGCAGCATCATGAATATGAGCGAGACAAGCGGAGTGATCCATGCGCTGGCCTTGCCTTCGCGTATGCCGTAAGAGAGCAGGTTCATAATAACTTTCTTGCCGGATTCGTATTCCCGGCGTTCCGCTCCGGACGCTTTGACGAGCCGGATTTCCGACAGCACGCCGCTGAGCACCGCCGTAAAGGAAGCCGTCTCATCCTGCATGCCTTTGGAAATCTTGTACATCATCCGGCCAAGCGGCACAAGGACAAGCGCCGAAAGGGGCAGCACGGTGAACAGAACCAGCGTCATTTTCCAATTCAGATAAAAGAGCACCGAGATCGAACCGACAATGGAAATGATGCCGGTGAACAGGCTCGAGACATTCTCCGCGACCAGCGTCTTGATAATCCCCGTATCGCTTGTCATCCGGCTGACACTTTCACCTGTCCGGATGTCGTTATAATAGGAGATGGGCAGAAGAAGAAGCTTCCGCCACAGACGTTCCCTTAAGCCGGCAACCATTTTCTGGCCCGCATAGTTCAGCAGGTAGACCGATATGCCCGCGGCGGCGGTCTGGGCGATGAAAGCGCCAGCGATTCCGGCGATCTGCAGCCGGCTTATGGAAGACAGTGAAAAACCGTCCACCAGCCCTTTGGTAAACATCGGGATGACCAGCGACACCAGCGTGGAAATTACGCTGAGCGTAATAGCCAGGGCAAGCAGACTAAACGGCGGCTTCGTTTCCTTAAGCAATTTCAGAAATGAACGGAGATTATTTCCGCCCGTTGACTTCGTTGAGGTTGTCATTGATAATCCTTCCCTTCTTGGCGAATAATCACAAAATACTCCCTCTTTGTAAACAGAAGTTAAACTCGCCACTCTGCGGTCTCACGATAATCCTCCGGAGTATTGATATTAAGCAGCGGGGATGGCCCACCATCCAAGGCGCCCGCAAAGCCTGCCTCCGGAACATACAGAACCTCCAGGCTTCCCAGCCATTCCATGACCTTTAACCTTCCATGCAGCAGGGCATTTTCCAAGCCGGGAAGAGTATCCTTGTGGTACAGCCCCAGCAGCGGCTGCGCTTTGCCTGATTGTGATACCGGAACCACAACAAGCGGCCCGGAGCCTTGCTCCGCTGAATCAGCGTCCATACGCTCTTCGTCCCGCTTCAAAGCGTCCACAATGTACCGCATAAACGCCGCAGAGGCGAACGGCAAATCGCAGGGGGCGGTCAAATACCATTCCGCGTCCGACGCGGTCATTCCCGCATGAAGCCCCGCCAGCGGACCGCAGCCCGGGAAGCGGTCTACGGCCTGCGGAAGCCCCAGGAAGCGGTAACCCTCCCGCTCCTCCGGCCCGCAGGCGATCGTGACCGGCTCCGCGACTTCACCGAGCGCAGCGGCAACCCGGGCAATAGCGGGAATGCCTCCGAATTCCAAAAGAGACTTATCGGCGCCCATCCGTCTGGAGCGCCCTCCGGCGATCAGAATACCGGCAATATGCATAACGTCACCGCCTTTTTTTGGACAAAAGTATCTTACTAAATGGAAGCATAATCCTTAAAATCCTATAGATTTAGCAAAATGAGAAAATGCTGGTTTGTACAACCTTTTCAACAAATGTTACGATGATAACAGCGGCTATGACCGGCTCTTATTTATCATACACGGCATTTACGGGAGGAGAGCACCCAAGTTGCGGAAGAATACTGGAAATCCATCAACCTTCACATCCTTGAAATGGTTCAACTTTTTCGTATACGGAACAATGGTTCTATTCACCAGTTTCTTTCAGCTTTATCTGCAGGACGTAGGGATGAACAAGTTGGAAATCGGTGTCTTAATGTCGATCGGACCGCTCGTGTCGGTCTTCGCCAACCCGTTCTGGGGAATATGGACCGGCCGATATCAGAATAACAGAGCCGTCGTATTGCTGATGCTGGCAGGGACGCTTTTGTTCTCCCAGATTATTTTTCAGGCAAATACATATGAAACGGTCTATACTGCGATAATTCTGTTCTATTTCTGCCAGACCCCGCTGTTCGCGCAGAGCAATACGCTCGTCTTAAGCTATATTGAGGGAACGCCTCTACGCTTTGGCTCCTTTCGTCTCTTCGGATCGCTTGGCTGGGCGCTGACGGCTATAGCCGCGGGCCCGGTTATTCAGTATAGCGGCGTCTCGGTGCTGCCCTACCTGTTCGCGGTCCTGCTGGGCTTATCCATCGTATCGCTCGCCGCCATGCCTAAGCTGCGCAGCTCAATCGGACCAGCGCCTTTGCCGCTTAGAGGGTTCGGCCTGCTGTTCAGGAATCCTTATTTCCTGTTCTTTATCTTTTTCGGCATGCTGGTAGCCATTCCGAACACTATAAATAATACGTTCATGTCGCTGTATATCAATGATATGGGCGGCTCCAAGACGATAATCGGCCTGGCCGTGTTCCTGTCCTCCATCCTTGAAGCGGGGGTGTTCTTGCTGTGCAAACGCTATTTGCGGCGTAAAATCTCCGTTCTCGTCGGCTGGCTGGCGCTGGTCAGCGTTCTGTTCGTGCTGCGGTGGTGGCTGATGTCTCAGGCAACGCTTCCGCTTGAGGTGGCCTTTATTCAAATTTTACATTCCGTAACGTTCGGCGGCTTCTTCTACGTAGGGACAGAGTTGACGATGCTGCTCATTCCTGCACCGTACCGCTCCTGCGGGCAGTCTCTCTATACCTTGTCCTGGGGCGGAATTTCGGGCATGATCGGCGGTATTCTTGGCGGATGGCTGTTTCAGTATCTCGGTGCTCAGAGCATGTACGAATTCTGTGTCTTCCTGTCGCTCATCGGCGCGCTGGGGTACGGAGGAATGTGGCTTTTTGTCAACAGAGGCGGTTATCGGCCTACCGCGGCGATCCATGATGAACTTGAAGAGGGCAGCGTTTAGCTTGCATTTATTAAAAATTTCCCGTCATTTTTTTATCCAGCTGCTCCAAGACGAAAGGCCATGCCTGCTCGTGCGCGTTTCTGGAATCCTCATTATAAAATCCCGTATGTGTAAGACTTAGCAGCGTCCCGCTGTTCCGGGGAACCAGCTCGACCGTCACAATAGTCTCGGCTCCCCCGGTTCCCCCTTCTCCCGTAACCCATGTCAGTTCAACAAGACGGTTTTGTTCGAGCCTAAGAAACCGGCCGTAGTGGGGATGCCTCCGCTCCACGCCGTCCGTCCCGCCGGGGGAAGTGGTCTCAAAAAAGAAGACGGTATTGACTTGACCCTGCATGATCACCGAACCAGGGGCTGCAAACCAACGGTCGAACTGCCTGGTCCACGCTTGAAAAAGAACTTCAGGCGCTGCATCCATCTGCCGCTCCACTTTCAAAGAAAAAGCCATCGAATCCTCATTCCTCTCAAGTTATTGAACGATTTAACCCTTTGGATTGCAAAAAAACGGCTGACACGCTTTCGGGCGGCAGCCGTTTCTCTTATGATCTGAACTTTAGCCCTGCTTCGGCGGCTGATACGAGCTCTTGAGCGAAACGATCAGGTTGAAGACAGGCTTGCCAGGCTCGGAGTACCGGCTGTCCACGTTAAAGTAACCATGCCGGAAAAATTGGAACTTGTCCTGCGGTTTACTGTCCTTGAGCTCAGGCTCTACAAAGCCGTGCAGGATTTCAAGCGATTTCGGGTTCAATTGGTCAAGGAAGGCCCCTGCCGCTTTATCAGCGGCTTCATGTTCTTCGGCTTCCCCTTCACTTTCCGTTTCCTCCGCCTGAATCAGCGGTTCATACAGGCGGAATTCCGCCCCGGCGGCGTGGCCCGCCTCCACCCAGTGGAGCGTTCCTTTCACCTTACGGCCGGTAAAGCCGCTGCCGCTCTTCGTTTCCGGATCATAGGTGCAGTGCAGCTCGGTCACTTCGCCGTTCTCATCCTTGATTACTTCGTTGCACTTGATGAAATAGGCATGCTTCAGGCGCACCTCATTGCCCGGGAACAATCGGAAATATTTGCTCGGCGGATTTTCCATAAAATCATCACGTTCAATGTAAATCTCGCCGGAGAACGGAATTTGCCGGCTGCCCATTTCCTCGTTCTCACTATTATTCTCCGCTTCAAGCCATTCGACCTGTCCTTCCGGATAGTTGGTAATGACGACCTTAAGCGGACGAAGCACCGCCATCGTGCGTGGCGCCTTCAGCTTCAGATCCTCGCGGATAAAATGCTCCAGCATTTGCAGATCGACCAATCCTTGGCTTTTGGAGATGCCGGTCTCGTATACAAAGGCGCGGATCGCTTCCGGCGTGTACCCGCGGCGGCGGAGACCAGAAATCGTCGGCATCCGCGGGTCGTCCCAGCCGTCGACATGCCCTTCATCCACCAGCAGCTTTAGCTTCCGCTTGCTCGTTACGGTCTGCGCCAGATTCAGGCGGCCGAATTCATATTGATGCGGCGAGGCAGGCATTTCGCATTCAGCGATAACCCAGTCATAGAACGGGCGCTGATCCTCGAACTCCAGGGAACAGAGGGAATGCGTCACGTACTCGATGGCATCCTCAATCGGATGCGCGTACGCGTACATCGGGTAAATGCACCATTTGTCGCCCGTATTGTGGTGATGGGCATGGGCAATGCGGTAAATGACCGGGTCGCGCAGATTGATGTTGGGCGAAGCCATATCGATCTTGGCGCGCAGCACCTTTTCGCCATCCTTGAACTCGCCAGCACGCATACGGCGGAATAGATCGAGATTCTCTTCAACGCTGCGGTCGCGGTACGGGCTGTTCTTCCCCGGTTCGGTCAGCGTGCCGCGAAGCTCGCGGATTTGGTCCGCACTGAGATCGTCGACGTAAGCCTTGCCCTTGTTAATTAATAGCTCCGCCCGCTCGTACATCTCTCCGAAATAGTCGGAGGCGAAGCGCAGATTCTCCCAATCATAACCAAGCCATTTCACATCTTCCTCGATCGATTTGACATACTCCGTATCTTCCTTCAGCGGATTCGTGTCGTCAAACCGCAGGTTCGTCTTGCCGCCGAACTCGTCGGCCAGCGTGAAATTGATCCAAATCGCCTTGGCATGTCCGATGTGGAGATAGCCGTTCGGTTCCGGAGGGAACCGGGTGACGACTTCATTCACTTTGCCGGAGCGGAGATCTTCGGTAATGACATTTTTAATGAAATTGGAGGGGGTGCTTCGGTTCTCCACAGCAATCAACCTTTCATTCTATAATTCTTGTCCTTGTTCTTGTATGAACATGTTTCCTCTTAATATACCCGTTACGCCGGGATTGGTAAACTCTCCCCCACTTAGCTTACGCATGAAGGGGGGC
>NZ_ASSD01000302.1 GCF_000520715.1 Paenibacillus zanthoxyli JH29 | reverse complement strand
ACTTCAAGTGTTAGCTAAGTGGGGGAGTGTTCAATTCTTAACGACATTCCTTCACTCCTATCCCTATCACTATCTTTATCTACCATTGCTTATATATCATACAATCGGGATTGCTACAACTACACGCCTCAAGATCATAATTTAGGAATGCCCATTCTTTAATAATGCAAAAAAATTAAAATATAGCCGAGAGTGCCACCTTATAAATATCCTGTAACGTTTTGCGGTCGATTGCCGTTTTGGCCATAATATGCAATCCCTGCTTCATGCCGACCAGGAAACGCGACAGCTCGCGGAGATTATGCTTCCCTTTCAATTGACCCTCTTTCTGCGCGCGGAGCAGGAAGCTGTAGAACCGGTTCTCCATATCCAGCAGAGTGGCCTCCACCCTGCCCGCTACCTTGGAGTCGAAGGGTGCAAGCTCGACGGCCGTATTGGCAATTAAGCAGCCGCGCCGTTCTTTTGCGTCGTCCATGGAGTTCTCGGTCAGACGTTCGAAGAAGGCGGCAAGCTGCTCCTTCGGATTGCCCGGCTCCTCCAATATCGCAAACAGCTTCCCTGCGGAATTAATCCGAAACCGGTCAAGCGCGGCCAGAAACAAATCGTTCTTATCCCCGAATGTTTCATACAAGCTGCCTCTATGCACTCCGGTATGCTCGCATAAATCCTGAATCGATGTTTTTTCAAAGCCTTTGCTCCAGAACAGTTCCATCGCTTTATCCAGTACCGTTTCTTCGTCGAACTCCCGAGGTCTTGCCATCATCACTCCTCCTCTCTGAATACATCTTAATTATTTAAGAATGAACAGTCAAGTATTGTTATGATCATTCGAGTTTGACAGATGCAGCATAGGAGGCTGTGAAATACATTATGAAAATGGAAACAGCCCGGACAGAGACGACCGGGAGCTATACTAAGTCATGTGCCAGTGTCCAATATATGGCCGCTCTGACGGCGCAGAAGCTGCTGATTCAGGACGGTGAGCTCATCCCGTTGACAAGCATACGGAGCTGTTCACAGCAGCTCCCGCTTTTTTCGTAGCCATCACAACGAGCAGCCTGCTCGGAACAGTAACAGTGGGCATTGTGTCGCTGATGCTGCTGCGTCTTGCGCTTTAAGTGGTCAGCAGCGGTTTAAGCTCATCAATCACTCCCTGAAGCTGGGACGAGCATTGCTCGTAAAGCTTTTTGGTGTCCTTATTATTAGAGGACAGTCCGAACAATTCCAAATCGGCTTCGCATTTTTTCAGCAGGGCATATAGCTCCGGCTTCTCCTGCGGTTGAGGGACTTGAGCATTATCTGCATACAAATCGACAGTCAGATCCCCGTAGGCATCGACTTGGCCCAAGAAAATGTCCTGCAAGTTAAGTTCCTGCTTCTCAAGCTCATCCAGCAGCCACTTTGGAGTCTTCCCCATCATATCGAGTGCTTCAGGCATCAATTTTCCGTCCATAATGACGGCCTGGGTTTCTTTCTCCGGAGCCACCTTAATTCCCAGATGCTTCGCAGTAAGCGGCTGATTCTCGCGGGTCAGCAGCACATTGACCTCTCCGCTCGACTCCATAATCGCAAACTCAACATCAGCCACCTTGAATACGTCTTTGCCACGCAGCAGTTCCAGAAGTTCATCCGTCGTAAGGCGCTCTTTTTTCATATTCTCTTCGAGGATCTTGCCGTCCTTAATCAACACGGTCGCTTTAAAATCAATGAAGTCTCTGGCCCTCTTGCTCTTGAGCTGCAGAAATTCGATTCCAAAGGAAATAGCGATCCATACCAGAAGTGCGATCATACCCAGATGCCAGTGTTTATCCGTATCCATCGAGACGTAAGCTGCCAAACTGCCAAGCGTAATCCCCGTAATATATTCGAAGAAAGAAAGCTGGGACACCTGTCTTTTGCCAAGCATCTTCGTTAATAGAAAAAGTACGACCACCGCGAACATGGTCCGAAAAACAACCTCCAGCCAAGTTGGCATTTGAGCGCCCTCCTCATTATTTCTTTGTGTTTTTAACAAGTTCATTATTTCTCGGGGCTCGCGAAACTATGCAAAAATGTCCTATTGCTGTTTCTGTCCTAACAAAACGCCGACCGGTGAATAAATGCAGCCTAAAGAGCACATATTAGTGAACGGCTCATTCCCTTACGCCAATACAATTACGCCAACACAGGAGGAATTAACGATGACTGTAGCTTCCGATGTAAAAACTTGCCTTTCTTCACTGAAAAGCGCTCAAGCCAGCCTTGAACAGTTCGCACTGAGCACTCAAAATCAGCAGGCCAAAACGCTGTTTACCAGTGCCGCGCAGCAAACTCAGCAAATTGTTCAACAAGTGGAAAGCCGGGTTCAGGATCTGGAAAACGAAGAGCCGCAATACAAAGGATTTTAGTAAAAAGACAAAAGGCCTCATTCTCCACCAGTTAGTGGGGAGTGGGGCCTTTGTTAGCTTGCAATCAGAACCGGTTACCCGGTTATATCCTCATTTTCATCCAAACTGCTTAAATTCCTGCAAAAATTTCTCGATATTCCCGTTCCATCTGTTGCCGCTCGCATCCAGAAGCTCCAGCACACTCTTGATCGTCTTCAAAATCCTGCTGTCCGCCGTTCCGTTCTGCACCGCCTTTTCATAGGCTTGTCTTAACTTGGGATCGATGGTTGTCGGTTCCCCGCCCGTACCATATTCATAGGCAGGTGTATTGTTGGAGCCGTAAAAGACGAACATTTCCATCAGTTGGAGCTTGTTATTGGCCGCTGCGGTACGGTTGGACTTCGGGTACTCTTTAACGTAGGATTCCAGGGCAATCGCCCGGTTAATCAGCTCATCCCATGTAATGACAATGGCGGCATCGTTCAGAGCCGGTTTATTGGAATCGGTGGCCATCAGATCAATATAGGCGGCGATGTCCTTACCGATATAAGGCTTGAAATATTTGAAACCCTCGTAATGCATCACGGGGTAGTACATGCCCTCACTTGTCTCCAACTTGTATCCATAACTGGAAGACTCGGTTAATACGGCCCGAACGCCGGGATCTGTAATGGTATTCAGCAAGCGGCTGTAGGTGAGCCCGGTCTGCAGCCCGTTCTTACGGACAGCGTCGTCGATTTCCTTCTGCACCTTCACTGGAAAGAACTTTTCGTAAAAAGACTCCAGTCTCGCCTTTTGCGCATTTTCGAGCTGAAGCACCATAACGGTCGCCCGCCAGGAATCGGCTCTTTTTATGTGATTTAGTAAATAATTACGCGCCTGGATTAAGCTTAGCGGCGTCTTTGCCGAATTTTTCAAATATTTCTGAAACTGGTTATACACGCTTAAGCTTTGTTCGGCGGTTACAGCCGAAGCTGCCGATACGGAAGGAGCAAATGCTGCTGTGCCTACCCCGGAGCCCAAAGCGATCGCCAGACCGAGCAGCGCCCCTCTTTTTATTTTTGCGGATGCTTCAAATAGAGTCTTCATATTCATCCTTCTTTCTGTGCTGTTATGCAGTGTATTACCCTCTAGACGCGCACACGCCGCAATTTGTTGCAATTGAACAGACAAGAAGGTTTCACGTTCGTTCTAGAACAGCTCCCTTCTCGGCGAAAAAGCCCCCGGCGTCTCGCGAGGGCCTTTAGAACAGTTGAGCTTTCGTTTAGTGCATAGAGCCTTCCTGCGGATGGCGGACGACAACACGCTTCAGGAAGAAAGCGATGACGAGACCGACAATGGCCAAAGCCGTCGCGAAGATAAAGGCGTGCTGAACCCCTTGAGTGAAGGCCGGAATCAGGTGAACCGGGTCCAGCGGATTCTCCACGCTCTCCAGGTAACTTTTCGAGCCAGCCGTCATGATGCTGATAGCAAGCGCAGTGCCAACAGCTCCGGCAACCTGCTGCAGCGTATTCATAATGGCCGTTCCATGCGGATACAGCTCAAGCGGAAGCTGGTTGATTCCGTTCGTCTGCGCCGGCATGAACACCATCGATACGCCGATCATCAGCGCGCTGTGCAGCACGATCGTGAACACAACCGAGGAAGCCGGGTTGATTCCCGCAAAGAGCCACAGCGTCGCCGCAACAATAACCAGACCCGGAATAACAAGCCACTTCGGCCCGTATTTATCGAACAGCCGGCCCATTAGCGGCGACATCAAGCCATTGATAAGCCCCCCCGGAAGCAGCATAAGCCCGGCCTTGAACGGACTAAATCCCTGTCCATTCTGCAGATACAGCGGAAGGATCAGCATGGCGGCCAGAATGACCATCATACAGATAAAAATCATCAGCAATCCAACGACAAACATTGGGTACTTGAACGCACGCAAATCCATCAGCGGCTGCTTCATCGTCAACTGGCGCCATACGAACAACACCAGCGACACAACTCCGACGGTGATGGCTATCAGCACTTTGGGATTGCTCCAGCCTTCCGCTTCCCCTGCGCTGCTGAAGCCAAATACGACGCCGCCAAAGCCGACGGTGGAGAGCAGAATCGAGAACCAATCGATTGCGGGCTTGGTTACCTCAGTTATATTTTGCATGTATATCATGCCGAAAATCAGCGCGATTACGAGAAACGGCAGCGGCAGCCAGAAAATCCAGTGCCAGCTTAGATTCTCAATAAGCAGACCGGCAATGGTCGGTCCGGTGGCAGGCGCCACCATAATGACAAGACCGATCATGCCCATGGCCGCGCCTCTTTTTTCTGCCGGAATAAGAACCAGTATCGTATTGAACAACAGCGGCAGCAGCAGCGCCGTTCCCATCGCCTGCACCACCCGGGCAATCAGCAAAAATCCGAAGCTTGGCGATGCGGCAGCCAGAAACGTTCCAATGATGGAGAATGCCAAAGATGCAATAAACAATTGTCTCGTCGTGAACCGTTGAAGCAGCAGGCCCGAGATAGGCACAAGAATTCCCAGTGTCAATAAATAAGCCGTCGTCAACCACTGGGCCGTAGTCGGCGTAATATTCAGCGCGTCCATTAATACGCTGAGCGCGACGTTAAGCGCCGTTTCACTGAACATGCCGATAAAGCCGCTAAGGAGCAGCGCGATTAGGATCGGCATCTTCCTGATTTTTTCCTGGTTTATGGCTGTAGATTGCATTGTTTCTCCCACTCTTATTTCCTCCTGCTATTAGTGTATTCTTCTCTCTATCTTTGTACTCGCCTCAAAGAGCTCATCCAATCATCTGTTAATACTGTAGTATCTCAAAGTATAACCGAACATAAGTTCTAATTCAATAAGTTTCCAGTAAAAAGATTGCTGCTGGTACGAGGGTAACATTCAGTCTACACAATAAAATCATAAATTTAAACTAAAAGTCAATGTCTTTTACTTTCAAAATAGACTGGAAGATATTATAATTTAACTATTCCAATATGCGAGGTAGGTATTATGACCGATACGTTAAAGGGGATTCCCAGAACCGCTCGTCAGGGTCAACCAATCCGTCATTGTTTTGTCCGTGCTGCTGACCTGGTTTACCGGCTTTCACTGGTTTCTGGCCATTCCGCTGGCCGCCGGGCTGCTCGGCCTTATTTTCCGCTACAATCCTGTGATCCGCCTCTCCGCCCGGTTTCTGAGGAAAGACCGTTCCTCCTATATTCTCGAAGATGAGGATCAGCAAAACTTCAATCAGACCATCGCCGTACTCTGCCTGGCCGCCGGACTCATCAGCTATCTCGTCGGTTGGTTTATCTCGGCGTATATTTTTACCGCTATTGTAGCTGCCGCGGCTTTCGTTGCCATACTCGGCTTCTGCATCGGCTGTTTCATCCATTACCAATGGAAAATGTATACCTATAGACGGAAACAAGGCAGCCCCCGCTGATGGCTGCCTTCTTATTTTTTAAGGGAGGCTGTGAGCAGCGGCTGCACTCCTCTTCGTCTCGTCCACGGCCTAACGGTCATTTCTCCCCATCGTTCTCTTCGCCAACAACCGACCAGCGGTGGCGGAACTTTTCAAGCCGGGGATGCAGAACGCGCGGCGCTTCCGGCAGCAGCAGGCGCAGCTTCTTAATCCATTCTTCGAAAGAGGAGAATGAGGCGAACAGATTGGCCGTCTCCGGTGTAAGGTACAGAAAATGCGGCGCCGGATAACGCTCGGTTAAGTGACGCAAGGCCGAGTCGATCGGCGTATACTTTTTCCGCTTGCCCTCCAGGTTCTCCACCGTAATGTAGGAAGCGCCCTGCTCCCTTTTCCACTCATGGAGACGGTCTTCCCTTTTGTAATATGAACTGGCGGGCTCCTTGGACATTCTGCGCACCGTTTCCTCATGGAGCGGATAGAGCACAAGCTTGCTGAAGTTTTTGTCCAGCGCCGCCTGCGCCGCCGCTCTCAATTCCTCATCGGTCGTATGCTCAAAGGAATCGTAATAGATTAGCGTCCCTCTGCGTTTCTCATTCGGCGGCTGATAGCCGTAAGGCACATGCTGTACTTCCCGTCCCATTGGTTGACCTCCCGGTGTGTATATTTATGATTGTAGCATTTCCTTCAACGATGCGGGATATCTAGAATTTCTTGCCGAATGAGGCGGACGAGCCCGGCATAAGATCTTTTCTGCGATATACGCCAAGCAGCAGCCCCAGCGCACCGTATTCGATCAGCAGATGGCTTCCGCCATAACTGATAAACGGCAGCGGCAAGCCGATGATGAGGGCGTGTCCGCTTAATTTGAGCACCCCGTACACAAGCTGAAAGGCGAGAATTAGCGCAACGCCAGCGATCAAGGCTTTTCCGTAAAGGTCACGCACGGAGAACCAAGCTTGTATCGTTCGTATAACAAACCAAAGATAAGCCCCGCAAGGAAGAAGCCTGCTGCCCAGCCAAAGGTGTAAATCAAATACGGAAAAATCATATCAGATTGAACACTCCCCCACTTAGCTAACACTTGAAGT
>NZ_ASSD01000301.1 GCF_000520715.1 Paenibacillus zanthoxyli JH29 | reverse complement strand
CTGCCGGTAACGGCGGTCCTTGAACCGACGCAGGCGATTATCATGCTGGCGGGTATTTATTACGGGGCGATGTACGGAGGATCGACGACCGCCATACTGCTTAATATTCCAGGCGAAGCCTCGTCCGTCCCGACCTGTCTGGACGGGTATCCGCTGGCGCAGCAGGGCAGAGGCGGACCGGCGCTGGGCATTGCGGCAATCGCCTCCTTTATCGCTGGCGTGCTGGGTGTACTTGGCCTCGTCCTGTTCGCCCCCGTGCTGGCAAGCCAAGCGCTGCGTTTCGGCCCGCCGGAAATGTTCGCCGTTCTTCTCCTGACGCTGGTCATCATGATGGGAATGAATGGGGGACGCTTCGTTAAATCGGCGGTTATGGGCCTGGCCGGCATTGCCTTGTCGCTGATCGGGCTTGGCGCGAACTCCGGCGTGTACCGATTCACCTTGGGGTGGGGACCGCTCGAAGGGGGCCTCGATATGGTGAGCATTTTGATCGGCCTCTTCTCCATCGCCGAAGTGATGCGGGGCATATCCGAGAAGAAGACCGCGATTTCGGCCGGCAATATCGGCAGCGTCTATCCGGGCCGCAAGGACCTGAAGCAAAGCGCTTCCTCCATAGCTGCTGGCGGGCTGATCGGTTTCTTCATGGGCCTGCTCCCCGGCTGTTCGGCGGCCGTAACTTCCTTCCTGTCTTATGATTTTGCCAAAAGAATCTCGCCGCGGCGCCATCTGTTCGGGAAAGGAGCCATCGAAGGGGTGGCCGCGCCTGAAGCCGCCAACAACGCGACCAGCTCCGCCGGATTTATTCCGTTGTTCGCGCTGGGCATCCCTTCTTCGCCGCCGCTGGCCGTACTGCTTGCCGGACTCATGATCTACGGGCTGACGCCGGGACCGATGCTGTTCGAGCAGAAAGGAAGCTTTGTGTGGACCGTCATTGCGAGCATGTTCATCGGCAATGTCATGCTGCTGGTGCTTAACCTGCCGCTGGTAGGGGTTTGGGCCAAATTAACCCGGGTGCCGTTCTCGATTCTTGCGCCGGTGATTCTTCTGCTCAGCATGGTCGGCGCCTACACGGTGCGCAACAATCTGTTCGATGTTCAGGTGGCCGTTGTCTTCGGCATCGCCGGTTATTACCTGCAAAAGCATGATTGGCCGATCATGCCGCTCATTCTCTGCTTCATTCTCGGTCCTTTAATGGAGCAGTCGTTTTTGCAGTCCATGGCGATTTCCGGCGGAAATCTCGGTATCTTTATTCAAAGAGGACTGTCGGCCGCCTTCATTATCGCCGCAGCGGCCATGCTGATCTTTTCCCTGTACATGGTCCGCCGCACCAAAAAAAGAATCCACGAGGAACGCGGCGATTCGCTCAGCATCGTCAATACTGAAGCGTAAGTGCCGTTCCAACATAATTAGGAGTGTGAACCAATTGACAACATTGAACAAAAAGCTTTCCCCTCTGCTGCCGCTATCTCTTGCGCTGCTGTTTCTGATCTCCGGCTGCGGGGCGAACTCCGCAAAGTCCGGAGCAGGCGCG
>NZ_ASSD01000300.1 GCF_000520715.1 Paenibacillus zanthoxyli JH29 | reverse complement strand
CCCGCCGATCTCCCGCTGGGGCAGTTCAAGCAGCAGGCATGAGACTTTGCCATGCATCTCCTGTACATCGGCGAGCCCGATCAGCCTGTCCTTGCCGCCGAGCAGCATCGGCTCAATTCCGTGCAGCTCGTGAAGCCCCCGCTGCTCGTGAATCTCCAGATGGCATAGCGGGTGGTACGCCACTCTCTTGACTCCCTTCCGGTCACACCAGATCCGCAGCGCAATCTGCTGCGCCATCGTGCCGCTGGGGAAGTAAACGGCTTTGTCTTTTCCGAGAATCCCGGCCATTTTGCCTTCAAAACCCTCGATTATGCTGCCCTCGCCGTACATGTCGCTGTCCAGGTCGCCATCATAGGCGTTCAGCGCATTCTTCAATACTCCAATGTTCCGTTTGCCGTGGCCGGTTACTGGGTACGCGGTCCGGTTAAACGCCTCCTGAAGCGGTTTGCCGTTCATATGATGTATTTCTCCTTTCAAATGGCCCTAGCCGTCGCTGCCCCCGGGCCAATATTCTAGGATACCGTGATCACTTCATACTGCGCCGACAGCTCGATAAAATGCCCCATGCTCGATACTTCTCCCGCATACAGCTGATCGCCCACTCCGTAGTAGTTCACGCAAGTGGCGCAGGCCAATACCGAAACCCCGCGATCGGCCAACTCCTTTAAATGAAGGGATGCCATCGATTTGCCCGTTAGCGCGAGCACGCCCCGATTGACGCAGAACACTGCGGCCGGAAGCTGCTCCTGCTGCTTCAGAAGCGTAAAGTAGGTCTCTAAAAGCTGTTCTCCAAGCCGGGTATCCCCGTTGCCCATGCTGTCTGTCGTAAGAAAAATTATTTTCCGATTCATCTTCTTCATCCTTTCTTAATTGAGCATCATGCAAGATGCGGAGTCATGCAGCAGAATGTATGCGCTTATTTCTCATGCTGGCATAAATAGTATATAACAACCCCTGAATTGGCCGATATGCATAAAGGTGAAAAATTAAGTCCGCTGTGCTACAATACTGGGATTGACAAAGGGAATTGGTTAGGGAGGTTTATGAAAACGCTATGCTTATTATAGGAATTGCCGGCGGAACAGGCTCCGGCAAAACAACGGTGGCCCGCTCTGTCATCGACCGTCTCGGTCCGGGTAAAGTCACTTTTATCTCTCAGGACAATTATTATAAAGACCATTCGCATCTCAGCCTTGC
Source organism: Paenibacillus zanthoxyli JH29 (assembly GCF_000520715.1). Classification (GTDB taxonomy): domain Bacteria; phylum Bacillota; class Bacilli; order Paenibacillales; family Paenibacillaceae; genus Paenibacillus_AQ; species Paenibacillus_AQ zanthoxyli. The sequence goes on along the minus strand of NZ_ASSD01000300.1, from coordinate 538 downwards.
CGAGCGCGAGGCGATCAATTACGACCATCCGTTTGCCTTCGATAACGAGCTCTTAATCGAGCATCTGAAGCTGCTGAGAACGGGGCAGCCCGCTCAGGCGCCGGTGTACGATTTCACCGTTCACACCCGCTCCACAGAACAGACGGTTGAGCTGCTGCCGAACAATATCGTCATTATCGAAGGGCTGCATGTGCTGTCCGACGAGAACTTGCGCGAACTGCTCGACATCAAAGTGTTCGTCGACACCGACCCTGACGTCCGCATTTTGCGCCGGGTCCTGCGGGATATCGAGGAACGCGGCCGCACCATCCAGTCGATTCATCAGCAGTATTTAACGACAGTCAAACCGATGCATGAAGCATTCATCGAGCCATCCAAGAAATACGCCGACCTGATTATTCCCGAAGGCGGGCAGAACGAGGTCGGCATTCAACTGCTGTCCGTCCTGACCGAAAAATATTTGACCGGCGCTAAGTGGACCGGCGCCTAGCGCTATCATGCAACAATCACGACACGAATGATTCGCCGCCCTGCTGCT
>NZ_ASSD01000299.1 GCF_000520715.1 Paenibacillus zanthoxyli JH29 | reverse complement strand
ACCAGCACATCAGCCAGTTCATCGGCAATCTGATCCTTTTTGAGCTGAACCGCTTCCTCCGATGACTTCCATTGAAAATTCTCCAACAGCTCGGATGCCTCAATACTTAAGGAAATGGCTAAATCCTTGGGGTTATGGAACTGTTCCCAATTCCGGTTCTCTCGGAAGGCCAAGATTTGTCTTATAAGCTCTTCATTCATCTTTGTACTCCTGCCCCCTAACTAATAGATTTATGAAACAACGACACCATCATGCAACGCAAAAAAGAGGCAGTTATCCCTTATGCCGGGAATACGCCTCTGAATGGTTAGGTCACGGCCATGCTTTGGCCTTGTTATATGCATCTTAT
>NZ_ASSD01000298.1 GCF_000520715.1 Paenibacillus zanthoxyli JH29 | reverse complement strand
CGCCGAATTCGCCCTTCTCAAAGCGGCGGCGCTCCAGCCGCTGCGAAATGCCGCGCTCGATCATCTCAAGCCCGGCGCGGTCGTGCGGCGAGGCGAAGGTGATCGCGAGCCCCTTGCCGCCCGCCCGGCCGGTCCGGCCGATGCGATGAATGTAGCTGTCCACGTCCAGCGGCATGTCGTAGTTAAAGACATGGGTTACGCCTTCCACGTCAAGACCGCGGGCAGCGACATCGGTAGCGACGAGAAGCTGAAGCTTCGCCTCCCGGAACGTCTTCATGACCGCCTCCCGCTTATTCTGCGACAGGTCGCCGTGCAGCTCGTCGCAGTCGTAGCCCGCTTCCCGCAGAGCGTCGCTCAGCTTCGACACCCGACGCTTCGTCCGGCAGAAGATAATGGCCAAATACGGCCGATCCCGTTCGATCAGCGCTTTAAGCGCCTCTTCCTTGGTTCGGTCGGTACACTCGACGACCTGCTGGCGGATATTGTCCAGCGGAATCGGCGAACCGCTCTTGATCACAATGTCGAGCGGTTGTTTCATATAGCTGGCCGCAAGCTGTTTGATCGGGTCAGGCATGGTCGCCGAGAACAGCATCGTCTGCCGCCGCGAAGGGATTGCCGTAATCACGCTCTCTACCTCGTCCAAAAAGCCCATATGCAGCATCTGATCCGCTTCATCGAGCACCAGCATATTTACTCCGCCCAAAGCCAGTGTCCCCCGGCGCATATGGTCCAGCAGCCTGCCCGGCGTGCCGATAATGAGATGCCTGCCGCCTTCCAGCTTGCGCAGCTGCTTCTCCACGTCCTGTCCGCCGTACACCGCCAGAATCTTGATATCGCTCTGGCGCGTAAGCTTCCGCGCTTCCTCCGTAATCTGGAGCGCCAGCTCCCGCGTCGGCGCCATGATCAGCGCCTGCGGAAAAGGACGGTCCGGCCTGATTTTATCCAATATTGGCAGCAGAAAAGCCAGCGTCTTGCCCGTACCCGTCTTTGCTCTTGCTATAACATCCAGCCCCTGCACGAGCGGCGGAATCGCCTCCGCCTGCACCGGGGTAGGCTGTGCAATGCCATTCCCTTTAAGAAGCGCGGTCAGCGCCTCTGAAACTCCCAATTCTTTAAAGCCCGGCAATTTCATCACCTCGTCATTTTCAAATATTACAGCGCGTGAATTCACTCTGAATTGAAGCATCTTCCCGGCACCCTGAAGCATCATGTACATTAAAAGCGGAAGAACTCCGGCATGGAGCTCTTCCGTCCTTGGCTCTTCCTATTTTAACCGTAATTCCCGCCGCCTTAATCCTCTTGCTCTAAAACCGCCCCGATTTAAAAATCGAGTACAGCAGCCAGATGAACATAAACAGCGCAACCACCGAGCCGATCTCGACGGTAGGAAAATTCCACAGCACGGACGGTTCCCGGCGCAGCGATGAACCGATGATCAGCCCGACCATAATAATGCTGAAGGCCAGCAGCACAATACTGAAGGAGAGCCGGTTGCCAATCCGGTCCAGCTTGCGCAGCAGACTTTGCAGTTCGGGCACGCCGACCTCCACCTTCAACCTGCCCTTGCTGATCAGCGCCGACAGCTGCCGGGCTTGTCCAGGCAGCTCCACGAGGCTCTCGGCAAGCTCCGCAACTCCGCCGAGCAGCTTGCGCTGCAGGCGGCTGCTGCTGAAGCGCTGCTTCACAAGCTGCCTGCCAAAAGGCTCCGCCATTTGAATGATGCTGAAGGAAGGGTCTAAATTGCCCACGACCCCTTCCAGAGTCAGCATCGTCTTCCCTAGCATTGCCAGATCGGGCGGAATCGCCAGACGATGGCGCCGGGCAACCGCGAACAAATCATTCAGCGCCTTCCCAATGCTGACCTGGCTGAACGGGACGTCATAGTATTCCTCTCTCAGCCGGTCCATGTCCTCATAGAGCGCGGATTGATCCGCATCCTCCGGAATGACGCCAAGGCGCAAAATCGCCCGGACCATGGCTTCCGTATTTTTGCGCATCAGGGCGATGATGAGGCTCGACAAATGGTCCCTCGTCTCCTCGCTCAGCCTGCCGACCATGCCGAAATCAATTAGCGCAAGCTTTCCGCTGTCCGTCACCATCACGTTGCCGGGATGGGGATCGGCATGAAAGAAGCCGTCGATAAAAATCTGCCTCAGCATAATATCCACCAGACGCTCTGCGGTATCCTTGAGGTTGACTCCCCTGCTCAGCAGCGCTTCGCGCCGATTCAGCGTAATCCCCTCGACAAACTCCATCGTCAGCACGCGAGAGGAAGAGTAATCCCAGTAAATCGCCGGAATATAGACCGATTTATTATCTTCAAGGTGCTGCGCGATTCTCTCGGCGCTCCTGCCCTCCTGGTTGTAGTCCAGCTCGTTCATCAGCGATCTGGAGAACTCCTCCGCCATCCGGGAGAGACTGTACTGCCTCGCCCAACCCAGCCGCCTCTCGGCAAGCGCCGTCAGATCGCGGAGAATTTCCAGATCGCGGCTCATCATGCGCATCACGCCGGGCCGCTGAATTTTGATGGCCACTTGCTGCCCGCTAAGCAGAACGCCGCGGTGGACCTGCCCGATGGAAGCGGCGGCGAGCGGCGTCTCTTCAAAAGAATCGAAGATCTCGCTGAGCGGCTGGTCCAGCTCCTGTTCCAGGATATTCATGGCCGTTTCCGCCGGAAAAGGCGGCACATGATCCTGGAGCTTTACCAATTCATTAATGATCGATTCCGGAAGCAGGTCCGATCGTGTGCTGGCAACCTGGCCCAGCTTGACAAAGGTCGGCCCTAAATCCTCCAGTACCAGCCTGATCCGCTCTCCCAGCGTCCGGCTGGGGTGCTGAACTTCCTGCGTTACCAGCCGGCGCGGAAGCGACAACACGCGGTACAGCCCCAGCTCTTCCACCATAAAGCCGAAGCCATGGCGCATCAGCGCCATGGCGATGGAACGGTAACGTCCGGCATGTCTAATCCGGACCATTTTAATCGGTATGCGTATCCGGCGCGATTTCTTCCACCGGCACCGGCTGCGTTCCTTCTCGGAATAGGCCCTCCAGTTCAGCCAAACGCTGCTCCAGAACGGCTATCCGTTCCTCCAAAGCGGAGATGTCGCTTTTTGCCGGAACGTTCAAGTCTTTAAGCACGCGCTGCACCTGCTCCTGAATTGCCGACTTTAACGCGCTTCGTTCTTCTTCGCCCCGCTCAATCAGCCGATCGACGAGCGCCTTGGATTCCGAGGGAGCCACTTCCCCCCGCTTGACCAGCTCATCAACGGCTTTCTCCACCTTTTCCTTACTGACAACGGTGAGTCCCACTCCTAAAGAGATTGCTTTTTTTAACAAATCGCTCATAGTCTCTTCCTCCTTGGATTCCGTTTTGCTGATGGCATTAGTCAACGATTAGATTATACCTTACCGGGCGGGGGCGTACAAAAGGAAGATCCTCTACTTCCGGAGCGGAATCCGGGCCGCCCATGTGGCGGCTTGCAGCAGCAGGGTATGCACCGCCGGATGACGGAACGTCGGCTCATGATGTCCCGGCATCAGGTAAACGACCCGTCCAAGGCCATAGCTGTGGCACCAGCCTGCCGGCCACCACTGTCCGCCCGCCTCGAACTCAAGCAGCACCGTCTTCTCCGTGAACGGATCGAATTCGTAGCGGTACGGCTCTTCTTCCAGCGCAAAGCTCCCGACCCCTTCCGTTATGTCATGCTCGCGTGTGCGGAATTCAAGCGGTCCGTATGGCGGATGCCCGGCAAATCTGGCGCCGATCAATTGGGCAAGCTCATTCCGGTTCCCAAGGGACACACCTGTATGCAGAACAATGAGTCCGCCGCCGCCGGCGACATAGCTTAGCAGTCCGGCCGTCTGCTGCGGAGAGACCGATTCATTCCACAGCTCGTTATAGGCGATGCACAAATCGTAGCCGCTCAAATTTTCGCTCAGCAGCATTTTTTTATTTTCCGTACACTGGACGGTCATCAAATCGTTTAATATATGGCTAATTTGCTTATCCACACCTTGAAGCGGATGGAACCTGGGATGCGTGTATTCGCCGATTAGCAGACATTTTTTTTTATCCATAGGGGCCTCCCCGTTTAAGTATCGTAGTCGATCCATTCATACTGCCTATATTTTAAGGAAAATGATGCCGGATGTCCATTCAAGGAAACGGCATTTCCTTCCGCAAGGCCCGTCCGCGAGATATAAAAAGAGCATTTCCGCCGGGTTTGAATGCGGAAATGCTCTTGTTCGCATTGGCATAGCAGGCCGCCGGGCTAGCTCCGGGCGGCCAAATAACGGCCAAGCTCCACGATCATGCTGCCCATCCGTTCCTGCTCCGGCATGATGATCCGCTTCACCCCCGCCTCCTTCAGCGCATCGGACGTAATCCGGCCCACCGAAACCGCAAGCACTCCGGTCTCAAAAGCATGAAGCATCGCCTGCAGCTTGCCGCAGCCGAGAGCGTATTCGGCTAGAAAACGTATCTGTGGCGCGCTGGTGAACGCAACGGCATCAACCTTCTCCTCCGTTATCTCAGTCAATAACCGCTCAAG
>NZ_ASSD01000297.1 GCF_000520715.1 Paenibacillus zanthoxyli JH29 | reverse complement strand
CAGCCACTTGTCCGGCTGGGCGGGGAACAGCAGGCGCACATCCAGCCCCGAAAGAGCGGCCACTTGCAGCGCCGTGTAGATGTCCTCATCGGGGATAAAATACGGCGTGGCGATCCACACCGACTTTTTGGCCGAGGTGATCATGGAGAAGAAAATATTTTTGAGCGTCTGCCTCTCATTGTCCGGGCCGCTCGCGATAATCTGCACCGCCCCGCCGTCTCCGGTGTACCGAAGCTGCGGCGACAAATAATCCTGCTCCAAAATCCGCTCGCCGGTGGTATGCATCCAGTCCAGCAGAAAAATAATCTGCATCGTCCTCACCGCCTCGCCCCGAACAAGCATATGCGTGTCGCGCCAGAAGCCGTATGTTTTACTGCGGCTCAAATACTCATCTCCCACGTTGAGCCCGCCCATAAAACCGACATCGCCGTCGATGACCACTATTTTGCGGTGATTCCGGTAGTTGACCCGGCTGGAGAAAAAGCTCTTGGATCTGCCATACGCCGCCACCTGCACCCCTGCGTCGCTTAAAGCCTTCAAGAAGCCCCGGGACAATTGGATGCTGCCCACGGCATCATACATGAAGCGGACCTTGACGCCGGCGCGGGCTTTTTCAATGAGAATCTGCTGAATTCTGGTCCCGATCTCGTCAGCGCGGAAAATATAATACTCCATGTGGATGTGGTGCTTCGCCTGGCGCAGCTCCAGCAGGAGCGTCCCGAACGTCTCCTCGCCATTTGTCAGCACCCGCGTCTCCGAAGAGAAAGAGATCGGCGAACGCGCCAGACGCTGCGACAGGCCAAGCAGCTTGCGCTGTGTGGAATTAAACATCGACCAATCCTGATGCAGACGCAAGGCGTCGTTCTCAATCCGCTCATAGGCCATCAGGTCGCGTTGGGCCTTTTTGTCGTATTTGCGGCGCTTGAATACATTTTGCCCAAATAGGAAATAGAACACGAGTCCCACTACCGGAATCAGCGCAAGCAGCAGAATCCAGGCCATCGTCGCCGACGGGTTGCGGTTCTCCATAAATATGGCAAGTCCGATCGAAATGACCGTCAGTGTGGAAAAAATACTGATGATCGTACCGCCGGTGCTGCCAAAAATGCCAAAGCCAAAATAATAAAAGGCGAGCAAAGCTCCTATGATGATCGTTGACTGTATTCCTCTTCTCATTGGCACCCTACCTCTTCAGTTAATCACAACAGCTATGGAATACCATCATACATTTTACATGATAGATGACTTTCTTCCTATCATCATCGACCTAAAAACCGTAAATACGACAAAATTGTAACCTGATCCGTGCGGTTTCATCATAATAATCAAAGAGCGGGCGAGCCCGCTGCCGGACCTGGCGCAGATACGCTTCAGCATTGTCGTCCGGCCCGCAGCAGCCGTATAAACGGCAAAAAGCCATCCTCCGCTTGCTGCTGAAGGATGGCTTCATTATTATTTAGCTGCACACGGCTATTTAGCTGCACACGGCGTTGCATTGAGGTCGGCCCAAAAATGCCCGGAATCTCCAGGCATTCATCTCATAAATTATCGCTGGCAGAGACTAGCGCCGCAGCAGCGCTCTCCAGATAAGCTTTCCAGGACTCTAGCATATGTAGATCATAAGGAAGAAACTCTTCCAACATGCGGGATAACCCCCGGTACAGCGGGCTGTCGGTCGCTGAATTCAATCTTTCGCAGAATTCAGGCACCCAGAGCAGCAAATGCTCCCTGAGGAAGTTCTCCTGGGTGCTCAGCTGTTCCATCGCGCTTCGGGCGGAAAAGCTGTTATACAGCATACGATCGTGAAGCACGGCCATAAACTCCAGCTCGATGGCAATGTGATCGTCGGCTTCGTCGCCGCATTTTTTGAACACGATGCCTGCTGACGCATACACATCGGAAATTACGTTGCAGAATTCCTCCGCTTCTCCCAGCAGGGCCGCTTCTCTCGGCTTAAAGCCGATCACGGTTTCATCACGCATCAACCGGTCGTATTCCGCAGCTTCCTTCTCGCAGACCTTAAGAAGATCATGCGGATTCTGGCTGTGCAAGTAGAAGTAGCGCTTCAGCTCACGCCCTCCCTCCGACATCTCTGCAGCAGCGCCGATTTGCCGGTTGCTGCTCCACTGCGCGATTCGCGACAGAGTCGGTCTTCTTCCGAAAAATTCAGTAAACAGCTGGTATATAAATCCCCTGCTTTCCAGCCAATGGTTGAAGGCTTCCGAAACGTTAAGGGGAGGAACGCTCACTGTGGTCATTTATAAAATCCTCCTTTAAATAATCCGTCACCGCACATTCTGCGGCTCGATAATGAAAAGTTATCACGGCTTTATATTTTTATTATAGCCCGGATTGAAAACGCTTTTCGTGAGCATTCTATGGCGATTGGTCTGAATTGTCACATTCCTGTCAAATTTAAAGAGTTTCCAAAGAGTTTGCATTGACGGCATTACTGACAATCTTTAAAATTTGAAATATTACACTGAACGACGAAAGGGGAAAAATCCCTCCATGGAACCGCTGACAGACCCTTTTGGACGCGTACACGATTATATGCGCATTTCGGTTACAGACCGCTGCAATCTGCGCTGTATTTATTGTATGCCTGCGGAAGGAATGCATTTCCAGCCGCATGACGAGATCATGAGCTATGAGGAGATCGCCGCTGTCGTGAAGGCGCTCGCCC
>NZ_ASSD01000296.1 GCF_000520715.1 Paenibacillus zanthoxyli JH29 | reverse complement strand
CAGTAGAAGGGATTACCCAAGAATCCCCCACTTCAAATGTTAGCTAAGTGGGGGAGTGTTCAACATAGCCTATTTCCCAATCTATTATAGATCCTTGGATTTAAAACGCAGCATCCCTAATACAAAAGCTGCAGCAGTGTACACGATAGCATATACAACAAAGGAATTTGAAGGAACTGCGGATAAATTGGTGAATCCGGGTGAAGACATATTGATAGGAATCAGTCCGCTCAATTCGTCAAAGCTGAACAACTCGGCAATCACTTTGCGCTGAAGACCGTCTGCGGGCATGATGAGCGATATGATTCCGGTCAAGCGATTCAGCGAATCCGTCACAGCAGGGTCCCTGCTGAAACCAGAGCCGATCCGTTCAATCATGCCTCCCAGCCAGCTTGCTCCGTATAACATCGTCATAAACACCCCGTTCCCAATGGCAGAGAATAATCCGGAGCCGAGCATGGACACGGTCACGAGCAGAGGGACGGCCATGGAGAACAGCAGGAAGGACTTGATCCAGGCTGCCGGATCTAATGGAATCGCGGCATGCGTCCGGGTAATAAGCAGAATGGAAACAAACAGCAGGAGGGCGTAGGCGATTCCCACGGTTACATACCCCAGCCAACGCCCGGCGTACCACTTCCAGCGCGGAAGCGGCCGGGCAAGCAGCGCTTGAAGCACGCCTGCTTCAGCTTCCCCCGCGATGGCCGAGAAAGAAGTGAATATCGCCAGAAACGCGAGTACAAATGACCCGAACATAAAACCAAGCGCCATGACAATCGCACCGTTTGCAAATCGGTTTATCAATGCTTCTCCGCTGTCGCTGAGTCCTTGCTGCGCCCCTTGATCCCCGATTGCGCCCGCCAAAAACCAGAAGCCCGTAAGAAATACAGCAGTCATAAGCAATGTGAGCAGCAGCACTTTCTTACGCAGCATTTCTTTCCAGGTAATGCCCCAAATGATCCTCATTCCCGTTCACCTCTGTGGTCAAGTCCGGATACGGTATTCACGAACCACTCTTCCAGACGTTCTTGTTCACGCGTGACTTCATAAAGCGTCATTCCCTGCTCCACGATGAGCGCATTGATCCAGCCCGCCTGCTCCTCGCTGTCCAATTCGGCCTCCAGCCATACTACACTTTCATCCTGCGATTGCCCGGACGGAAGCGGGTCTCCGCTATTAAGCCCTTGGAAAGTTTGCTCCTGCCGGGAAGACAGCCTGATGTGCAGACCCGTCTGTTCATTCAGCCAGGAACGCAAAAAAGGCGTGAATCCGCCCACCTTAAAGCGCCACTTCGTTTGCTTGCGCAGCACCTCGGACACTCTGCCGTGCCGCAGGATAACACCGTTATTCAACAGCGCCATCCGGTCGCACAGCAGCTCAACCTCCTCCAGCAGATGGGAGTTGAGAAAGATCGTTTTACCCCGCTCCTTCAGCTTCTTCAGAATATTGCGGACTTCTCTGCGTCCGATCGGGTCCAGCGCCGAAGACGGCTCGTCTAGAAAAATAATCTCGGGATCATTGACCAGCGCGCAGGCAAGTCCCAGCCGCTGCTGCATCCCTTTGGAGTAATGCTTGACTCTGTCCCTTCCCCGCTGTCCGAGTCCTACTTCCTCAAGAAGCGCCGGAACCCGCTTGGCTGTCACCGAACGCTCAACACGGCATAAGCGCGCATGAAGCTCCACAACTTCTTCTCCGGTCATCCACTCCTGGTAACGGTATAATTCGGGTAAATAGCCGATCTGCGACTTCGCCGCAAGAGAACCGATCTTGTAGCCCAGCAATGCGGCTCTGCCGCTTGAGGGTGTAATCAGGCCGACCAGCATTTTGACCAAGGTGCTTTTGCCTGCGCCGTTGGGGCCGAGGAAGCCGAAGGCTTCCCCTTTCCCTACGGTAATGCTTACATCCCGGCAGCCGCGTCCGTTATCATATTCTTTAGTCAGAGACCATGTTTCTATCGCCGGTACACTCATGATTGGATCAACTCCCGCACCTTCGCAACCAGCTTCTCTTTGCTGGTATACACATTTCCGCCGGATAACTGAAACAATTGTCCGCCCTGTATCCAAACGGCATCATAAATCGTGCCTTGATCGTATTCGTGGCGATTTACAAGAATGTTCGTACCCTCTACCGCTATTTGCTCGGCATTGTCTTGCGAAATGACCGGTATCGGAACTTCACCCGCCAGAATACTGCTCTGCTTGAGGCTGGATTTCAAAGAATCCGGCAGCAGGGGGAAATTGATAATGGCTTCCACCGCTTCTTCTACCTTGATCGAAGGGTCTACGGTTATTACGGGAGTATTCATTTGTGTCAGGTTAGCCCAATGCTCGCTATCATAGGACAGCTCATAATTCACGGTTTCCGGAATGTGCAGCGTAATGGGTTTTCCGTCAATGGATTCCGGCAGCAGCTGCTCGGCGCCCAAACGTTTCATCGCTTTATTAACTTCATTTACATTAAGATTAAGTGTAATTTCATCGGAAGGATATACTGTTAACTCCGTTCCTTCATTAGACAAAGCCGAACTTAACGGCGCATACCCTAACTTGTCCTTAACTTGCTCCGGCTTGATCTTTCCGCTGATTGTGCCTGAACTGCTTGAAAAGGAACCAAACTTGTTAATCGTCTCTTTCAGGTCGCCGTTCTCGCTAACCGAATTGAACATGTTCCGCAGATCGTCCTCATTGACAACCGTTACCGACTGCGCACGGAACTGATTGAGGATGGCGGCCATCGCCGTGTTGCCTACAGGGGTGGCGAGGAAGGCGGCAGCAATGGTCATACTTGCGGCAGCTATCGCCCATTTCCGGCGGCGCTTCATCTTCGGACGGCGCGAGCGGCCTCGATCTCTGCCGCTGCCAGTAACAGGGTCTTGCCGCTCTGCATAACCCAGTTCCTCAGCCGTACGGGAATCTGTTCCGGAAAGATATCCATCTTGTTCCATTACTTCAAGCTTTGCCGCTTCCGCCTTCCGGTCCCATTCCGCCCATTTGTCATTGAGCGACTCCCCCGCAAGCGTCTGCTGAAGTCTTGCCCATGCCTCATCCGTTCTTTGCTTCTCTTTATCGTGATTTGCAGAATAGTTATTCATTAATCAACGTCCTCCTTAAGATTAAACTGTCAGTCCATTTGCGGCAGCGATTTGGATGCAGTGGCTTTCAGCCTTTGCGTAGCCCTGTGCAGCAGCGTACCTACAACCGGAGGTCTGACACCAAGTTCGCCGGCGATCTCCGCATAACTGTAACCGGAATATCGGAGGAGAAGCGCCTGTCTGTCACGCTCGGGCAGCTCATCCAGCCATTCCCGGACATCCTCCTGATTCAGCTTGCGCAGCATCACTTCTTCGCCTGATGGCGGCGATGCCTCCGCGCCGTACATCAGCTCCTGCTTGCTCTGCAGCCGCCTTTCCCTTGCTTTCTTGTCTAAATAATCATAGCCGATCCGGGTAAGCACACGGTGGAGCCAAGCGCCCAGCGCTGCCGGGTCGTCCGGGGGATTGCGGTATAATCGCAGGAACACGTCCTGAGCCAGATCATCGGCTGCCGCCTCATCGCGCACAAGAGCGATCAATTTGCGCCGGACAGTAGGGTAGTGCTCATAAAATATCGATCGAAAACGTTCGGATTCCGGAATTTCCATCTGGTAATGCCTCCTTATTAGCTGCAGCTATATATAAGACGGCCGTCAGTTGCTTTTTGTATCAGGATATCGGATAAGAAGTTTTTTGGGGAGGGAAATGTCATAAAAAAAGAGGGCAATTGCCCCCCTGTCAGCGATTCAGTATTCATATTCCGGTTCATCCTGATCGGTCACCCGGTTAATGAACAGCTCGGTTCTTCTATACATATTCTCGTCACCAACCGCTAGAATCATATCATGCGCTCCCAATATGACATGCGGTCCCGGAGAAATAGTTACCTCGGTGCCTCTACGAAGTGCAATAATTGTCGCGCCGGTATTTTGCCAAAACTGCAGATTGCCGATTGTTTTCCCGACGACATGCGAATTCTCATTATTTTTAGCTCCATCGGATGATAAGGCTTTAAATTCACATGATAAATACCGGCCAAAAGCGAACGCCCCGAGATTTTGCTGTTGACGGGGAATTCCCCGCTTACGATTCGTCCCGCGATGTCGAGGGCTATCGATTTGTAGCCTGTTTTCTCTTGTTTTTCCTGCAAGCGTGTCGCGCTCCTTCAAGTAAATTCTCGGCAATGATGTCTTCAGTCATTTAGTATAACGCAGCCGAAAAAGATTACAAAGTCAGTTTCTCCAAGATCAGCTTTCCAGGCTGTCTATCTGTACATCATCGACCAATCGCCGATGTCCCGGAAGCCGATTCGTTTGTAGATGGAAGCCGCGTCCGGATTATTGTAAAACAGGCACAGCGACTTCCCTTCGCTTACCAGATCGGAGGACAGCTTCGTTACTACCAGACTTGCCAGACCTTGCCCCCGGTAATCCGGATGCGTAGCCACACCCACTACCATGGCCGACATCGAATTTTCCGCTGTTGTTGATGCCACGGCGGATGTACGCCCATCCCGTTCCACAAAATAGGTCCGCCCCGTTCCGGTCTCCAAGGTCCGCCGCATGCTAGAACGAGAGCTTTCCGGGCTCACTTCGAACTCCTCAATCCCGTCTATAAGCGAACAAATGGCTTCCACATGCTGGAGAGTCGCCCGCTGAGGAGATGTCTCCGCAGAGACCGGCACGCTTTGCTGGCCTTCCAGCTCTCTCAGTTCGGCAAAATGCATACTTTTCTCCTTACGGAAGCTTATGTATGGGCTGAACAGTCCGGCAATGGAGGCTGACCCGGACAACATTTCCATTTTTTCGTCCTGCTTCATGATGTCGGCAAATCCCTGTACATTGAATGGCCCAGCCGCGTAGGGCAGGTAATTGTGCTCGTAGCGCAGCAGAACCGCCTTTATTTGTCCGCTCTCCGGTTCAAATTCGCCCCATACCTCCTGGAAATCCTGGTCAAACCCAAAGTTCTCCACATCCGCAATTAAAAATAAGTTCAGCGCCGGATCTTTTCCCAAAAAAGCCAGCAATTCCGCCCGGTCTTGTTCATTCAGCTTACGAATCATATGATCCCCACCCCCGCCAATCGTCTAAATATCAATAGAAATAACATAACATGGAAATGACAAAGCGTAAACAAATTGAAGTTGTTAATTAAAATAGCCGGGAGAATCTCGGCAAAGGCCAAGTTCTCCCGGCTCATCGTTCAAGCCCGTATGCTAATTTGTTTGCTGCTGTTGCAGCTTGGCCTGACGCTCCGGATTAGCGAACTTTTCGGAGGGAGAGAGCAGATAAATGAGACTGATTACTCCGAATATACAAGCGCTCACCTTGAATGGGATGACTTCATTGCCGCCGCTTGCAAGCCAGCCGCCAATGAAGGGACCGATCACGGCCCCCAGACCTTCAACCGAGAATAGCAGGCCCCAGCTCATTCCTACCGAGCTCTCAGGTATATATAGCGCCATCAGCGCGTTCCAGGAAGGCAGCAGAGTAGCGTAGGCACAGCCCATCAAGAGCGCAAGAACAACGACACTTATAAATGAACCTGCGGAGGTCAATAGATACAGCGATACTGCAAATACGGCGAAGCCCAGCACCAGAAACCATTTGCCGCCGATCATATCGAATAATTTGCCCATAGGCACCATGAGCAGTACGGCAGCTCCCCCGCCAATCAGAAGCGCGAGCGAAAGCCCGGAGTGGGATAGACCGAGCCTGTTCACGGCAAAGGTTGTTAATAACGGCACGATCATTCCCCCGGCTGCGGTTTGCAGCAGCATCCCCGGCATCAGAAACCCGCCCTTTTTCACCTTATGCCATAGTGCGGCAAACTGTTCTCCCACCGTTATTTGGGCCTGGGGCACCGGCGCCTCCGATAACCGGGCCAGACCCGCTGAAATCCACCCCGCAGCAAAGAAAAGCCCGATTGCGAGGAGAGATACGGCTAACCCCCAGTCCATAATCACATTATTTATTACCGTTCCCAGGCCCAGACCCGCCATCCAATACACGTATAAGCTCCCCATCTGCCGGGCGCGGTTCTCCTCCCTGACGTGGCTCATGCAAATGATCCAGATCGGTGATAAGCCCGCTCCGAGCAAGGCCGAAGCCGCAATCAGAAGACCGGCATAATTAGTGGTCACCATCAGGAGCAGCCCGGCCAAGGCAACGCCAAATCCGCTATGGAGTACCGTTCGGTGAGACAGTCTGTCGAGCAGGTAGCCAATGAAGCCTTTGATCAGGCTGTCGGTCAAATAATGAATCGATACGGCAATCCCGACCGCAGCTGCGGACAACCCAAGATGGTCGAGGGCATAGATAGGCAAAAAGGCGACCAGAAACGCCCCCCTCACCCACTCTATGAAAAAGAGCGCCAAACCCAGACGAGGAAGCGCAGTATCAGGCGCCTCTGTCTTATTAACGATATCCATGAGCGGTCTTCGCCTTCCCTTCCGTTTGCAGTGAATGTGCCGGCTGCCCCAGATATGAAGGACGGTGCTCCAGACTCTCCAGCACTTCATTTACAATCTGCTCGGCTGCGTTTTTCTGGGAGATGGCATTCATCTGACGTTTAATTTCCTCGCGGTAAGGCTTCATTTCTAGGAGCCGGAGACGGCCGATCAACTCTTTTTCGGTGCTCGCGGTATATAGCGCTTTTTGACGGGACAGCGCTTTTGCGTTTCCTGCTTCCTGTCCGGGGAGAGGGCAATACACGATAACGGGCAGCGATACCGCAAAAGCTTCGGTAAGGGTCACGCCGCCTGCTTTGGTCAGCAAACAGGAGGATACGGACATCAGCTCATGGATTTCATCGGTATATCCAAGAATATGAACGCGTTCATTATTCCGGTAGCCAGCCTCCATCGCCAAGCGGAGCTTCTGATTATTTCCGCAGAGGACAATGGAGTCGAAATCGGTATGCTCCAGCACGCTTTTTAATATTTTGCGCACCTTGGTGGAAACGCCGTAGGCTCCCGCAGATAGCAGAATATAGCGCCGGTCTTCCCGCAGCCCATGCTTCCGTATGAGTTCAGCCCGATCGGCGGACTCGGAAAATGCCGCGCGGATCGGTATACCGCTGACCGTGATCCTTTCTTCGGCTACGCCAACCTTCATCAGCTCCTGCTTGATGCTTTCGCTGGCGATAAAATACTTCTTGGTTCGGGGATGAAGCCATCTTCCGTGCAGGCAATAGTCGGTCAGAACCGTAAAGATCGGAACATTGTCCGCCGACTCAATTCCCAGCTGTGAAGCGGCTAAATACGGATAGGTATGAATAATTAGATCCGGGCCCAGTTCATTCAGGAATTTCCTTACTTTATGCTTGCCCATGGAGTGCAGAAATTGCCCCAGCGGGTAATCCGGCTTCATTTTGCTTGTCATATTGTACATGATTCCGTAGAGATTCGGAGCATATGCGGCGCTTTTTAAATAAAATGTCCGCGTGATTCCGTTCAGTAGGGGATGCACTTCACCGAAAAGGTCCACAATATGCACCCGGTTTATCCCTCTATTTCGGAAGGACTGTTCAATGGCCTGGGCCACCTTGGCGTGACCGTCTCCAAACGCAGACGATACAATAAGCACCACAGGATCGGGTTTCATCGGTAATCTCCTTTGTTCGAGTTTATTATTTTACTGTAATCCATAAACATAAGTGGACGATTAAACCGCGCGCTATATATTATTAAATACCCGTTAGCGATCTATCCCTGATTATAATTATAATGTTCCAAAGCTAGAAAAATGAACTGCCCCATCGTC
Organism: Paenibacillus zanthoxyli JH29; assembly: GCF_000520715.1. Taxonomy (GTDB): domain Bacteria; phylum Bacillota; class Bacilli; order Paenibacillales; family Paenibacillaceae; genus Paenibacillus_AQ; species Paenibacillus_AQ zanthoxyli. The sequence goes on along the minus strand of NZ_ASSD01000296.1, from coordinate 9,186 downwards.
TAATTAACGATAGGGCTTGACTTAACGGATATAGTTGTCCAGTGCTTTGTTAAGGTCATCAAGAACTTTGCTTTCATTGCCATGGTGGACGGCTTTGACCACGCAGTTTTCCAAATGGTCCTTTAACAGAAGCTTGGCCGCCTTGTCCAAAGCCTTTTGCACGGCAGCGATCTGCAGCAGCACTTCGGAGCAGTCCCGGTCCTTGGCGGTCATTTCCTTGACGGCGCGAACGTGGCCTTCAATCCGGGCCAACCGGTTGACGATCTGCTTGCGGTACTTATGCTCGTGATTGTCTTCGTAATCTCTGGCTTCCTGTGCCATAGTGCACCTCTTTTGATCCTTCTCTTATTCATAAGCCGAGTATGACTGCCATACCGCTATTATACCAAGAACTGATGGACAGGCACAATTTTACCAATACAGGAATGACTGCTCGTGAGGACGGACTTCGGATGCTGCCGCTTGTAGAACGCGCCGGAACATATGTGCTATAATGGAACGAAACCTATGCGGCCACCGGTAAAGGGTTGTCCTATAACCCCTGTGCCATACAGCTTCCTGCACTCAAACAGCAATTTGAATGGTTGAAATCGGTAGATAGCATTGCTTTGCAATCGGCGGTGCGGAACGTAGCAGACAGCTTTGAACGATTCTTCAAGAAACAAAATCGGGCTCCGCGTTTCAAAAGCCGCAAGCATCCTGTGCAAAGCTACACCACCAAATACACTAATGACAACATTGTTATTAATGGAAACCGACTTAAACTTCCGAAGCTTGGCTGACTCCGCTTTTGGGGGAGTGTTCAAGTAGAACTCATTTTGCCTTAGCTATTTTTGCCGGCTCATAATGAACATGAACCTCATACACATCAGAATTGTGCTTTAATTCATCTTCAACCCGTGTTGCGACTTCATGAGCTTCTTGAAACTCCAGTTTTGCTCCGACAAGCAATACAACGTCTACAACCGCATTGCTTCCGTAATTTCTGGCTCTTATTTCTTTAACTCCCTCTACTCCTTTTACTTTCAATATGGTTTCTTTGAATGAATGAATCATATTTTCATCAAAACCGTCTGTTAAATAATGGGATGCTTCACAAAAAATTTCCCAAGCCGTTCTGCAAATGATGAATCCTACCGCAACAGCCGTAAGAGGATCAAGCCAAGGCAATTTAAATTGGGAACCGATGATCCCGACCACCGCTCCAATACTCACAGATGCATCAGATATATTATCTTTGGCCGCAGCCATTACAGCTTGACTGTTTATTTTGAGCGCCAATTTTTTGTTGTATCGATAGACACAGTACATTACGATCGCGCAGAAAATCCCTGTCCATGCGGAAATGAGATCAGGAGACTGCTCCCTTCCATGAAACATGGAAACAACAGCTTCGTAAAGCACCTGCAAGCCTACAGCCATCATAATAAAAGAAGCCATTAATGAGGCTACGGTTTCGGATTTCCAATGTCCATACGGATGATCTTCGTCTGCCGGTTTCCGTGCTAATCTTAAACCAATTAATACGGCAATGGAGGCCACAATATCCGTCGCATTATTCAGACCATCCGCCTTCAAAGCTTCAGAGTTAGCTGCATAACCAATGATTAATTTTGAAGCGGATAACAAGATGTAAGCAATAATACTAACTATTGCTCCACGTTCACCTAATTTCAAATTATCGTACCTTTGCTGATCCATTCTAAAATAAAGCCCCTTCCAATTCACTTCCATACCTGCTAATAGTATCAGTCTGGGTATAAGTGGGTCTAGAGAAACGTTTTTTCGTCAAGGTTAATAAATAAATGCAAATAAACAAAATTGCCTATACAAAAAATATTTGCACCTATTCAAATCCGGTAATTTCCCGCACAAAAAAAAGACGAGCTGATTTCAGCGCGCCTTTTATCTTCTATGATTCGATTCAAAAGATCAATGAAGAATTTCTCTCTTATTAACTTTAGCCCCCGATAAGGCTTGATCGAACATATCGAGAATGGACAGGAACCGTTCGGCTTCGCGAAATACGTGATCCGCTAATAGAGGATGAATAATGCTTTTTATCCGGCATTCATTGATTAAATCGCGTGCGGTTTTCTTGAAATCGCGCAATGCTTTAACGGATACCTTGTTCTGATCAACAAATTGACTTAGCAGCGGTACGGTTTGAGATTGCGGACGCATCGAGCTTAAATCAATCGCTTGGAACATCAGCATATCAAAATCATTGCTAAATTCCCGTGCTTGCTCAACTAATTTCCGTTCAGACGGATCTAACAAATGGTTAATGAATTTGGAGTGGTCAGCCATAATTTTTAAGAAAAAGACATTTTCGTCAATAACAGCATCGGGCAAGGGTTCGAGTCTTCCGGTATTGAGTTCTTCTAAGCGGTTTCTGAAATAATTGGCTTCCCGGCTAATATGATCCACCAGTAAGGGGAAGTTTGTCTGCCCGGGAAGCTTGCATTGCAGGATCAGGCCGAGCACCATTCTTTTAAAAGCCCAAATATGAGTCGCCGCAATAGCCACTTCTGTATTAAAGTTTTTGATTGTGTGCGGATCTGCATTGGCCTGAAATTCATGGGATCTTCGCTCAATGTCCTCAAAAATCGCGTAAAACCGGTCTGCTTCTTTTTTAAGCTGAGTATCCTCACATCTAAAACCTAATCCAAGAAAAAATGAGTGCTCCTTCATGATCCTGGACCAAAATCGGATTTCATCCAATGACCGGGCAACGAATTCATCCAATCCTATCCCCTCCTTTGCAGAAAAATCACCTGCTTTAGGGATATGGAATTGCATGGTCCATTATGACATTTCTTAAAAATATCAATTATAGCTCGGGAGCCACTCTCCATGAGCGGCAATAAGATCATCACACATGCTGACGATGTCATCCATGGACAGCTCTGCGGCCGTATGAGGGTCGAGCATCGCCGCGTGATAAATATGCTCTTTCTTGCGCGTGATCACCGCTTCGATGGTCAGAAGCTGGGTATTAATGTTCGTGCGGTTCAGCGCCGCAAGCTGCGGGGGCAAATTCCCGATAAAGGTCGGCTGGATTCCGCTGCGGTCCACAAGGCAAGGCACCTCCACGCAAGCCTCTCTCGGCAGGTTGGTGATGAGTCCGGTGTTCATGACGTTGCCGCCGATTTTGTACGGAATGTTCGTCTCCATGGCTTCGATGATATATGACGCATACTCATGCGAGCGCTCATGCTCCAGATTGCGGTTGTTCACCAGTTCCTCGCGCATGTGCTCCCAGCGTTCAATCTGCTCTACACAGCGGCGCGGATATTCGTCCAGCGGAATCTGGAAGCGGTCGATCAGCTCGGGATAGTTCCGCTTGATGAAGTACGGGTGATACTCCGCCGTATGCTCCGACGACTCCGTATTGTAATAGCCAAATTTTTGCATAATCTCATAGCGGACCATGTCGTTATGGGGTTCCTTCTGCTTCTCGGCGGCGCGTCGTTTAATTTCCGGATACAGATCCTTGCCGTCCTTCGTAACCTCCAGCAGCCATGCCATGTGGTTGATCCCGGCGATTTTCGCCTGCACGCCTTCCTGATCGATCCCCAGATGCTCGAACAGATGCGGCACGCATACCTGCACGCTGTGGCACAGGCCAACCGTCCGCACTCCGCCGTACGTATTCATTATATTCGTAAGCACGGCCATCGGGTTTGTATAGTTCATAAAGAGCGCGTCCGGACACACTTCACGGATATCTGCGGCAAAATCGAGCATAACGGGTATCGTGCGCAGGTTGCGGAAAATGCCGCCGATGCCGACCGTGTCGGCAATTGTCTGCCGCAGGCCGTATTTTTTCGGGATTTCAAAGTCAGTGATGGTGCAAGGGTCGTAACCGCCCACTTGAATCGCGTTGATGACGTATTTGGCTCCGCGCAGCGCCTCTTTGCGGTCGGTGTAGGCTTTGATTTCACAGGTGCTGCCGCCGCTTCGCTTCAAGTTGAGCAGCATATTCTCGGAATCCGACAGACGGCGGGAATCAATATCATACAGCGCCAGCTCAAACCCTTGAAGCGCCGGTGTAGCCATGCAGTCTCCTAATACATTTTTGGCAAAAACCGTACTTCCTGCTCCGATAAATGTAATTTTGGACATCGATTCTATTCCTCCTTGTGTTGGGGCGATAATGCAGCTTTTGCGCTGATACCGTCCCTCTTTTCACTGCTTACTATAGAGCACAGCCCATGAAATTTATATGGAGGAATAAAAGGAACATATGGAGGTTTGTCGCATCTTTATAGTAAAGTTGTAGTTAAGAGCACCTATCTCTCATGCTGGAGGAGCCCATGAATCCTGACCATTATCAATTTGAAATCGGCATTAACCTACGCCCCGGTGAGGGAGAGCTAACCGTTCTTTTTAGCGGCGAAGGCAGTCCCAAACCAGGCCACAAGGTCGGCCCATCCGTGCATGATTATTATTTAATTCATACCGTGCTTTCGGGTGAGGGAATGTTTATAAGCGAAGGGCGTAAGTTTTCATGTCAGGCGGGGGATACGTTTCTCATTATGCCGGGCAGCTTGTTCAGCTATGAATCGGACCGGCAAACGCCTTGGCAGTATGTGTGGGCGGCGGTCCAAGGAGATGGTGCTTCACAGCTGCTAAAGCAAGCAGGATTATCTCAGGAAAAGCCTGTGTTAAAAGGCGCTGACCCTTCGGCTCTTCATTCTTTCTACCGGCGGATTAAGCATTCTTTCAAGCAATCGCCCTTTCCCGAACTGGAAAGTCTGGAAGCATCGGGCTGGCTAAGGCTGCTGATCCATCGGCTAGGACATGCGAGCAGAGACTTGGGGGACACGGCCGCTCAACATTCGGAGATGATCGACCGCCAGGTTGAACAGGCCAAACGCTGGATTTCGCTTCAGTACCATCAGCAGCTCGGAATCAGCCAGATGGCTTCCTCTCTGGGGTATCACCGGGCCCATTTCTCCAAAGCTTTCAAGGAGCGGACCGGGCTGTCCCCGAAGCAGTATCTGATGAAGATCCGGATGGACAAAGCAAAAGAACTGCTGGAAAGCAGAGTCTTGACGATTGATGAAGTATCATCGTCCGTCGGCTTTAACGACGCGCTCTACTTTTCCAAGCAGTTCCGTAACTGGTGCGGGCAGTCTCCAAGCGAATACCGCAGCGGGTTTAAGCATTAAACAGCCGCCTTATTGGCCTGGCGATGCGCCAGCCATATGCAAACCGCGGTGAAGAAGAGCCTTTCCGCCGGTCAGGCAGATTCCTGCCCAGCCCTATGTATGCCAGGCAAAGCTACCAAAAATTCCCTTGCATCGCCGAAAAATAAGGACTTCTCCGCAGGTCACGCCTTCACCTTCCAATTTCCCGGATTTGAAGACACAGGGTGGCGTTCCCGCAGCCAAGCGGTTACCGCCGCTTCCGCCTCATCCAAATGGTTGACCTTGAACGTTACCTTCTCAGACTCGCCGTACAATAGGGATGTATAATCATATTTTGGATCATAGTAATACTCCAGCAGCAGCAGGACCGCGCTCTCGAAGTTTCCTGCTACTAGACTCCGGTCAATCTCCACCGCGATGGGCACGTGAATTCGCGATTTAATTCTGCGGAATGCCGTCAGGAGCTCCTCCTGATGCTCTTCTGGACCATAGTCCTTCATGATCTGCGCTACCCGGGATTCGAGCGGCATTTCAATCCACAGTTGGGTCCCCGTCTCCTTCTGCCGGCTCATGAACGGCGGCATGACAACCTTGCCGATCCGCATGCTCTCCGCCTCAAACAGCACATACGGCGAATGTTCAAGCGTGATCAGCTTCTCCAGCAGCAGACTATCAAAGGTCTTTTGATTATTTGCCTGGAGTCCGACCTGTCCGAAAATCGACCCCCGGTGTCCCGCGATGCCCTCCAAATCAATCACAGGATAGCTGTTACGCTGAAGACGATGCAGCAGCGCCGTTTTTCCGGTACCGGTGTTCCCGTGGATAATGTAGGAATGCGGCCTGAAATCATAGAACTCCAGTGAATCCATCACCCATTTCCGGTACGCTTTGTAGCCGCCGGTCAGACGGTTGACGTGAATATCCATCAGGGAGAGCAGGGTCGCCGTCGTCCGGCTCCGCATGCCGCCCCTCCAGCAAAATACCGTCTTGTCCCCAGGGATTTCAGCGAATTGCCGTATGAAAGCAGGCAGCTTGGCAGAGACAAGCTCCAGCCCCCGGTCTTTTGCCGCCTGAACGCTCGTCTGCTTGTACAGGGTGCCGACCTCCGCCCTTTCCGCATCGTCGAACAGCGGAATGTTGAGGCTGCCCGGAATCGTGGAGTCTCTGTATTCGGAAGGGGAACGGACGTCGATGATCGTCATCTGTTTGCGATCTTGCAGCGCCCGAAGCTGTTCGAGTGTAATATCCTGAAACAATAGTCTCTCTCCTTCTTGTGTCTTACTATAACGCGATCAAAAGCCGCTTAGGGCATCCAGCTCCGCTTCTCCTGCCCCTCGGCTTATATGGCTGATATCGGACCTTTATACGACCGTAATCTGTCCAGGGTGCTCGGCGGTAACTTCCCCGATTATTGCGGCTTCAACTCCTGCGGCTGCAAGTTTGCCCAGCAGCGCTTCGCTGTCATGCCCGGCAACGGAGATCAGCAGCCCTCCAGAGGTAACCGCATCGCATAAAATATAACGGTCGATCTGATCCAGCGATTCCGGATAAATAACCGTGCCTTCCAGATGGGCGTAATTGTTACGGGTTCCGCCTGGAACGAAGCCCTGCTCCGCCAGCTCGCGGACTCTCGGCAGTACCGGGACGGCGTTCCTGCGGATGACGAGTCCATTGCCGCTTCCCTTGGCCATTTCCGAGGCATGCCCGAGCAGTCCGAAGCCCGTTACGTCCGTGCAGGCGTGGACTTCGTACGCGCTCATGACTTCTGCCGCCGTCTTGTTTAGTGTGGACATGACCGCTGTCAGACGCGCGGTTTCTTCGGGTGACAGCTGGTTTTTCTTAATCGAGGTTGTCAGGATGCCGACCCCGATCGGCTTGGTCAGGATCAGCTTGTCCCCCGGACGAGCGGCGGCATTGGTCCGTACTTTGTCTGGATGGACGAGTCCGGTGACGGCAAGGCCGAATTTCGGCTCCTTGTCATCAATGGAATGGCCGCCAACCAGCGTTGCGCCCGCTTCGCTAACCTTATCCGCAGCGCCGCGAAGAATATCAGCCAGAATGCTCTTATCCAGCGTGGAAATAGGAAATGCGACGATATTAAGCACAGTCAGCGGCTTGCCGCCCATCGCGTAAATATCGCTCAGCGCATTGGCGGCGGCGATTTGACCGAAGGAATACGGATCGTCAACAATCGGCGTAAAGAAATCAACCGTCTGCACCAGCGCCAGCTCATCGCTAAGACGATACACTCCCGCATCATCGCTTGTGTCAAGTCCGACGAGAAGATCGGGATTCGGCACCGATTTCGGCAAATTCCGGAGAACCTGCATCAGATCGGCGGGACCGATTTTGCAGCCGCATCCTCCTTTAGAGGATAACGAGGTTAATTTAATAGGTTCGGCAAGAGACATTGAAGAGCCAACTCCTTATATTTAGGTATTCATGAAATGGAAAACAATAGCACCCTCTATATTACACGATCCTAACAACACCGCGCAAAATAGTGCTTCCCTTACGACCTTATTATGCTATAATTATGAAATTTGAAATAAAAGGATGGGGGTTAATCGCTGCTATGTCACCTGTAACAAACAGTACAACGTATTCCAATCAACCAAAGGACTATAAAGCCATCGTATTTACGGTCATCTTTCTTCTCATTGCCGTGGCCGGACTCTCCTATGTCAAATGGTGGCCCTATTATCACAAGGCGTTTAAGGCTGCTGCCGAGCATTCTATCGGATCTTCCATTTTGACCGGCAAAGAAGCCACGGCTCCCGCACCTTCGCTGCAAGCTGCTTTGGATTATGCCGCAGCCTATTTCGGATCGGTATGGAAAGCCGCTGTGCTCGGTATTCTGCTCGGTTCGCTTGTACAGGTTCTGATCCCGTCCAAGTGGCTGCTGCGGGTTCTGGGAAAGGCTAACTTTAAGAGCACAGCGATCGCGGGACTTGCTTCTCTGCCCGGCATGATGTGTTCGTGCTGCGCCGCACCGATAGCTGTCGGCCTGCGCAAGAAAAACGTATCGGTTGGCGCCGCGCTGGCGTTCTGGATCGGCAATCCCGTCCTGAACCCGGCAACGCTTATTTTCATGACCTTTGTACTGTCCTGGAAATTTACATTGATGCGAATCGTATTTGGACTGATTCTTACGTTTGGCATCAGCTACTTGGCTAATAAATTCGCCGGGAATACAGAGGTTCCCGATACGCTGGCCCAACCTGCGGTGGATGCTCCCGCGCCGCAAGGCCCGCTGCTGCTCCGCTGGGCCGCCGCTGCCGGAAGAATGCTTCTGGCCGTTGTACCGGCCTATATCCTTACGGTTCTGCTGCTGGGAGCGGCGCGGGCATGGATGTTCCCGTCACTCGGAACCGGAATTGCCAGCGGCATTCTTGCCGTTCTGGTCTTCACCATCGCCGGTACCCTGTTTGTCATTCCGACAGCTGCGGAAATTCCGATTATCGGAACCTTTCTTTCCTTCGGATTCGGAACGGGCGCTGCCGGAGCGCTGCTCGTGACACTGCCGGCTATCAGCCTGCCGTCGCTGCTTATGGTTTACCGCTCATTTCCGCGCCGGGTTGTATGGTTTGTCTTCTTCTCCGTCATTGCAGCCGGTATTCTCGGAGGCGCTGTGGGTGCGGCAGTGCTGTAACAGACTCGGATGTATAGATAAATAATCCTTAAGCAAAAACTCCCTTCTGCTGTTTACCAGCAGATTGGGAGTTTTTTAGTAATCTTGTAGCGAGATTAATTCTGCCGCCAACGCTGTACCATCTCATGAAAGCCCGGCACATCCAGACCGTCCACGGAAAAAGCCTTGCGCAGCAGGTCCTGGGGAATCCACTCGTCGTATTTCCCAAGGTATGGGGCTTCGCCCGGCGCCAACAGCGAAAGCGGGTCAAGCCTGCCGGCGCTCGCTTCCCTGATGGAAGCCTCAAGCCAGTCGGCGTCGGCTTTTCCGGCGACGACCATGTAGTATGGCTCCATCGGCACCACCGAGCGCAGCCCCAGCGGACGCATCAGCTGATGC
>NZ_ASSD01000295.1 GCF_000520715.1 Paenibacillus zanthoxyli JH29 | reverse complement strand
GAACGGATACCAGGAAATTTCCATCAATCCGCAGAATATGGCCGAGAAAATCGAGAAGGTCATGCCTCCCGTCAAAGGCAATGACATTTGGATGACTATCAACAAAAACGTGCAGCTCAAGACGGAGCAGGCGATAACGGACCAGATCAAGTGGCTGCATACACATGCCGTTCAGGGCAAGACGCATCCCAATGCGATAACGGGCTATGCGGTGGCGATGGAAGTCGATACGGGAAATATCGTAGCCATGGCCAGTTTGCCGGATTACGATACGAATGCGTGGACTGACGGCAGCATTTCGAAAGTCTTGGACATCACCAACTATCAGAATGGTACGATTACTCCATATTCGTCGGGGCGATCGGGCAATAATTTCGAGTCGACGGTATTGCTGGGTTCGACAATCAAACCGCTTAGCGTATTGGTTGGGCTTAACGAAAGGCTTTTTACCACATCAACATGGTATACGGACAAAGGGATTGCTTATTTCGGCAAGGCTGGTCATGAAACGAGCGTTCGAAACGCCTCCGGCCACGTATATGGAGGAATGTACCCTTACCAGGCTATTCAACATTCATCCAACGTATTTATGGTTGATGAAGTAGGCAAGAAATTGTATGAAAAATATCATTCCAAGGGCATTAACGTATGGGATAAATATATGAAGGAGTTCGGTCTCGGAGTTTCGACGGATGTCGATCTGCCCAATGAGTTTCTGGGTAGAATCAACTACACGAATTTGGAGGCCGCAGGTAGTGCCCAGGCCGCTTTGGTTTATGCTTCTTTTGGTCAACAGGGAGCTTACACAACACTTCAGCTTGCCCAATATGCCTCTACTCTGGCTAATAAGGGGGAGCGGATCAAACCTCATCTTGTCAGCAAAATCACGGATTCCTCGGGAAAAGTGGTTAAGACGTTCGGACGTGAGGTACTGAATACTGTCAAAATGGATGATTCTTACTGGAATGAAGTGAAAAAAGGAATGAATAGCAAGGTCGATGCTTTTAACGGCTTCCCTTACGACTTTGCCCGCAAGACGGGAACCTCGCAGCAGGATTATTACGATAAGAGCGGCAAACACACCGTCGACAACGGCGTCTTCATCGCCTACGCGCCGCGTAACAAGCCGAAGCTGGCTGTAGCCGTTATTATACCCGAAGGCGGGTTCGGCTCAAACAGCGCCGCGCCGGTGGCGCGTAAAATTTTCGACGCCTACGACTGGGAGTATGGTCTTGACGGGGTGCCGAAGAAGAGTCTCCAGAAGAACCAATCGGCGGCTCAAAGTAGCAACGTAGCCGAGAGCGGTACAACTGGAAGTGGTACGAACTAACAGAGCTGACATCAGGCTTTAAATCGGTATATAAGAGAGGGGGACATCTTCTTTGTATGGAAATTGCCTGGTTGGTGACCTCAATTTCTCCACAAAAGGTCGGTGTCCCTTTCATTTTGTCTACTGATGAGTGTTGAGAATATTAGAGCTGCAGCGGAGCTTATGTTACAATAAATGGGTTCCATAGGAATTAGCCTACTTCCCGGGATACATAGGTATTCTTAAATGTTATAATTGAGGAGAGAACAAAGTGAGCCTTTTTCGCAAGCAGGGCTCGTCTTTGGACGAGGCCAATAGCAAAAGCACCCTGAAGCTGCGGATCAATGTGTTCTTTTTCAGTACGTTTGTCATTTTCTGTGTAATTATTATCCGTCTTGCCGTACTGCAATTCGTGGAAGGCCCGACGCTGACCGAAGTGGAGACCAATCGGGATGCGAAAGATGTGCCGCTTGCCGCAATACGCGGTTCAATTTTCGCCGCTGGTGGAGAGAAACTCGCCTACTCCACTCCTGTCCAATCGCTGTACATCACGCTGACCAAGGAGTATATAGCGACAAAGACGGACAAGAACACCAAGTTAACGGATTATACTCCTGAAGCCAAGGCGAATGTGA
>NZ_ASSD01000294.1 GCF_000520715.1 Paenibacillus zanthoxyli JH29 | reverse complement strand
TCATCGATACGCTTCGTCTGCCTATCCGCCAGCCTCTCTATACGATCGATCCTCTGCACATGAATCTGCTCGCTGAATCCTTCGTCTCCAGCCATGTATTCGACGGACTTGTCCGCAGAGGAGCGGGCAGCGAGGAGATCCTCCCCGGCATTGCGCATGCCTGGGGGACCGACGAGACGCGGACGAACTGGACCTTTTATCTCCGCAAGGAAGTGCTTCTGCATAACGGCGCGATCCTTGACGCGGGCGATGTCGTCTACTCCTTCTCCCGGTTGATCCGGGCGCCCCGGGGAAGGCTGTACAGCTTTATTTTGCGGGATATTGTTGAGGTTACGGCGATGGGTCCGCTGACGGTCAGCATCCGGCTCAAGGCTCCAAACGAGCTGTTTCTTTCGTTTCTGTGCACGAGCCGGGCAGCCGTTGTGCCGCGCGAACCGGAGCGTATCGGGGAAGGGCGATTCTCCCAAAAGCCGGTCGGAACCGGGCCGTTCAAGGTAGCTGAACTGAATAGGGAATTTTGCGTGCTGGAGGCTTTTCCGCATTATTTTCAGGGAAGGGCGCAGCTGGACCGAGTGGAAATCCTGCATGTTCCTTGGGATGCAGAACCGTCTGCGGCGGACTCGGGTTCTCCTTTTCACATCATTCAGAATCCCCTGCCGGAAGAATCGGCTTCGCTCAGCCGGACTCACACCGAGACTTCCGTCCGCAAGTTCATCACCTGCAATACCAAAAAAGCGGGACCGCTAAGCGATCCCGCCGTCAGGGCGGAGATTCTGTCTTGTCTTGACGGAATTCATGAACCGGACGATGGCATCGGCCCTCCCGGTACGGATAGAGTCCCGGGCTGTTCCGGCGTGTCCGGCAGCTCTATTCCTCACCATCTCGCCGCGTCCGGAAAGACCGCTCCCTTGCCTTGGCTATCCCTGCGGATTGCCACGATTCCTCAGTACGCGGCGGACGCCGAACTCGTCGCCAAGAGACTTACGCGGCGCGGCATTTCGGCGGCTATCGTCTCCGTACCGCCCGAAGAGTTCAAGGGACCGGTCCGGATGGAAGCCGACCTGATCCTGTTCTCCCTTGTGCGCGACCGTGACGAGCAGCTGCGGCTGTTCGACCTGTATCAGACACTGGCGGAGCATGTCACACCGCAGGTCCGGTCGGAGATCGAAGCCGGACTGCATCTGATCGCGCGCGAGTCCGGCCATGCAGCAAGAGCCGAGGCATTCCGCCGGATCGAAGACCGGTTGATACAGGAGCATGAGCTGTATATTTTGTACGAAAAACCGGTGGAAACCGCCTACCTGCCGTCCGTCCGGGGAGTCCGGTTCAACAGCCAGGGCTGGATCGATCTGCGGCATGTGTGGTTTCCGCAGCAGTGAAGGCCCGTGCATTGAATCATATCATTACGCGTCACACCGCGCCGGACCGGGAATTAAGCTCCAGCCTCACGATGAACACGGTCCCACCGTCCGGCGCGTTCGTCGCCTTGATGCCGCCTCGGAAGTACTACTCATCCGGGTGTGGTCGTGATCTTGATGGCTTTTCCGGCCTGAAGATGCATTTCTACCTTGCCCGCTGTGCGTGCGCCGACAAATTTGATGCGATTCCGGCCTTTGTTCAGCGACACCTTGCTAATGCCTTTGCAGCTTCCTTCTGCAATCGTCACCGCCTGATCGTCCGGAGTAACCAGCACTACCTTGAATGCTCCCTTGTTAACAGTCAGGAAATAGTCAATCCGAAGGTCGGCCTTCTTCTCCGCATCCAGACTCCAAATCGTCTCCGTGCCGGAGAAACCTTCAAATTCAAGGTCCGCAATCCGTGTAGAGGTTGAACCGGTTCGCGAAGTATAGGAAAAACTGTCGCCTTCCTTTACAATATCAGCGTCGCTTCCGTACAATTTATCCTTGCCGTCGTTAATAAAGCCGCAGCTTGCCATCACCAGTGTGGCGCATAGAGCTCCAATGCTTCCTAGCCGTCTGATTGTTATTATTGAAATCGCCCCCCTACAGCAGATTTCAATAATTTAACATTTCCTCCGTCAGCCGCCTATGACTTTTCCCCTGTCTCCGAACTTAGCAGCTTCATAACCGCCTTCCGGCAGTAGTCCCTGTATACGGAATGCAGCTCGTCCTGTCCGTTCATCAGCCACTGGATCAGACAGCCGTCGATAATGGAGCGGATGACCGGGGCGGTCTCCCGCGCCGACAAACGGGGGTCGAATACGCCCTCCCGCTGGCCAAGCTCCACAATTTCCGCGCTGATCCGAGCGCAGTTGGCATAGAACCGGCTGTTGATTTCCCGGTAGGCGGCGCTGCGGCTGGCTCGGGCCAGAAAATCGAGGTACACCCGGTAAAAATCGCGGTTCTTCTCCGGCGACACGAAGACAGAATCGATGTAAGCGTACATTTTGTCCGCCGCCTTGGACTGTTCACTCGCCGCCGCAGCCTCTTTTTCGTAAATTTTGCCTGTCAGCCAGCTAAGCAGTTCAACCAGCACCGCCTCCTTACTCTCAAAATAATAATGGACGACGCCTTTGCTGACCTTCGCGCTGTCCGCGATCGTCTGAAGCGTCACTGCATCGTAACCCTGCCCGGCGATAGCCTGAAAGGCAGCGTACAGAATTTGCTTGCGTTTTTCCTCGGATTTTTTGTAACGAACCATAGGACTCCCACCTATATATTAATCATTTTTTTAAAATGTACGTCGGATCATTGACAGAAAAAAGTTGACCGGTCAGAATAAAAAATATAAACGACAGCTATTGAACAACAATCAGTCTTCAACTGCTTCACATTTCATTAATAAGGAGCGTATCATTATGTCCTCATCCTTTCAAGCCCTGTTCGTAGACAATACGGAACCGTTCAGCGTCGCCGTAAAACCGCTATCCCTAGACGATCTGCCCGCAGGAGAAGTGGTGATCAAGGTCGCCTACTCCAGCGTGAATTACAAGGACGGCCTTGCCTCCATCCCGAATGGTAACATCGTCAAATCGTATCCTTTTGTGCCCGGCATTGACTTGTCCGGCGTAGTGGAATCCTCCGAGGATGAGCGCTTTGTAAAAGGCCAGCCTGTGCTTGTTACCGGTTACGGGCTTGGCGTGTCCCATTTCGGCGGTTACAGCGAATACGCCCGCGTCCCCGCAGACTGGGTCGTTCCGCTGCCGGACGGCCTGTCCTTAAAGGAAGCGATGATTTACGGCACCGCCGGCTTTACGGCGGCCATGTCCATTCAAGCGCTCGAAGATAATGGAGCCTCGCCAGATCAAGGGAAAGTGCTGGTCACGGGCGCGTCCGGCGGCGTCGGCGGCGCGGCGGTCGCGATGCTGGCGGGGCGGGGCTATCAGGTCGTTGCCGGGACTGGCCGCACAACAGAGAGCGAATACTTGAAGCGGCTCGGCGCGGCCGAGGTGATCTCAAGAGAAGAGATCTATGACCCCGAAG
>NZ_ASSD01000293.1 GCF_000520715.1 Paenibacillus zanthoxyli JH29 | reverse complement strand
CCCAGGAGCCGATGATCGTGCTGCTGGCCGACGGTAACAACGACCTGAACGAAGCGACCGGCCGGACGCAGAGCGAGTCGGACCAGGAGCTGGCTGCGGCGGTGGACACCGCCAAGAAGAAAGGTTATCCGATCTATACGATCGGCCTGAACGCGGACGGCAAGCTGAACAAGGCAAGTCTTGCCAAGCTGTCCGACCAGACGGGCGGCAAAGCGTTCGCGACGGATACCGCAGATGATCTGCCCGAGATTTTGAGCGAGATTTTTGCCGATCATCTGAAGCTTAAAGTGGTGCCGGTGCAGTCGATAACGGCCAGCGGCGAGTACCAGGAGGTAACGGTGACCGTCCCGAACGCAAGCGTTCTGGAAGCCAACATTTCCATCATATCGTCGAAGCCGGTAACGGCGAAGCTGACCGACCCGTCAGGGGCGGACGTGGCGATTCCTTTGAATAATGTGCTGCTGTCCAAGTCATCGACATACAGTCTGCTGAAGCTGCTGTCCCCGAAGGAAGGGGACTGGAAGCTCCAGATCAAGGGCGTTCCGAAGGATAAAATCGACATCAATCTGATTTTCAACTACGATCTTGAGCTTAAAATGGACGCTTTGCCGTCCAAGACCTACAAGAAAGGCGATACGGTAGACATCTCCGCCCATTTGTTCAGTAATGGTACGCAGGTGAATGAAGCGGAACTGTACGGGAACATGAAGGCGGTGCTGCTGGCGACCGACCTGGATACCGGAAAGATGGAAGAGCTTCCGCTGGATAATTCGGGCGGCGAGTTCAAAGGGAGCTTCGAAGTTAAGGACAGCCACAATTACGAATTGAAAGTCAGGGCGGAAGAAAGCAGCTTCTACCGTGAGAGCCAAGTTGTGAAGGTGAATGCGGGCGGAGCGGCCACCCAGGCGCCAGTCACCGCAGGTACGGCCGGAAGCGGCAGCGAGCAGCAGGACGGCGGCAGGTCGTGGACTCTGATTCTGATTATTGCCGGAATCCTGCTGGTTCTGGCGGCCGCAGCCGTAGTCTGGATGCTGTGGAAGAAAGCGAGCCGCGGCTTCGTCGGCCAACTGGTCATTGAGGTGCTGGACGGGAACACCGGCGAGAAGACGTATCCGCAGTATAAGAAGCTGACGGGCTTCCGGGGCAGTTTCAATCTGCACCAGCTGCTTCAGCTTGCTCCGGAATTTAGGGAAAGCGAGAAACTGGTCTTTACGCCGGGCAACCACGACCGGCTGCAGCTTCGCGGCGGCGACGGGATCGCCGTTGAGAAATCGGGCCGGGCCGTCGACGCCTCCCGTGGGCTGGAACTGAAGAGCGGAGACCGCATTTCGGTTCCGCTCAGCAGTGTGGACAAGACGATTATGCTGGAATATTTGGTATAGAATTCGTAAAACTTGGAGTATGCTTCCGAAGCGAGTTTTGCGAAGTACATTCCAAGAAGTTTAATCATGCAAAACTTTTAGGGGGCCAAACATGAAACCGGTCGTAAGAGAACATATTCAGCAGCTTGACGTTTCGCTTGGCGGAGGTATCGTCAGCGACAAAATCAGAGTTGACACGATCGACAATCCGATTCTGATTATTGGTCTCGGCGGAACGGGCATCGACGCCCTGCTTCGCCTGAAATACCAGATCAACCGCCGGTTTAAGCTGCCGGAGGACCCGATTTCCAAGAAGAAGCGGGATAAGCCGGACAATGTGGAGTTCCTCGCTTTCGAGACGAATGAGCAGGACCTCGGCAAGAAATACAGAGGCATCGGCCTCGACCCGCAGAACGAGTTCGTGAGGCTGTCCAACGCCGAAATCGGCGGACTGCTGCAGAACCGTAGCATCCTCGACCCCTACATTACGGAATGGCTGTCGCCCGAGCTCAGCATCACGGACGGCATGAACGGCGCCGCCGGCGTACGGCAGGCGGGACGGCTGCTGCTGTTCACGAAGATCAACCAGGTCGTGGGAGCGATCGACAAGAAGATCAAGACTTTGTCGGTCGGCACGAACAAGAAGCTGATGGTCTTCCTGCTGACGGGGTTGTCCGGCGGCACGGGCAGCGGCTCTTTTCTCGATATCGCCTACATTGTGCGGGGCATCATCGAGCGTGATTACGGCTCTGCCGGAATCGACCGTGTCAATACACTCGGATATCTGTTCACGCCGGACGTGAACCTGTCGAACAAGAGCCTCAGCGAGCATACCCGCGAGTACATCCGCAAGAACGGCTATGCGGCGCTCAAGGAGCTGGACTACTGGATGAACGTGGACAGCCGGGGCGAGCGGTTCCGCCAGCAGTACGGCAATATTTTGACCGTCAATTCTCCGCTTCCTCCGTTCAATCTGTGTCACCTCATTTCGGCGACGAACACGGAAGGCAAGCTGCTGGAGAATGCCTATGACTACTGCATGAACGTGACGGCGGAGAACATTACGAATTTTATGGCGAGCGAGGAGAAGCAGTCGGGCGAGGAATTCGCCATCCACGACTATATCAGCAACATCCGCACGAATATCGCGCAGATGCACAAGAGCTATCCGGCCAACTACGAATACAACATTATCGGGGCTTCGTCCGCCGTACTGCCGATTGAGGAAATGACGACATACCTTGCTTACCGTCTGTTTGACAAAATGGATAAAATGTTCCATCAAGCGCCAGGGCAGGAGGATGTCGAAAAAACAGCCCGCAAGCTCGGCATCGATCTGGAGAGCGTAATCAAGTCGTTCGAAGCCCGTGTGCCGGAGCCACTGCCCGGCTATGAGAACAGCGAGCGCCTGAGCCACTCCAATGTTATTAAGCATCAGGTTGTCGATATGGATACCGAACTGGAGCAGAGTTTTCTGTCACGGGTAAGAGAAGAGTACATCAAGGTGAGAAAGCAGCTTCCCGGCGAAATCGTCGGACGCTTCGGCGAGGAGATGGAGCGGACGTTCCTGCATCCCGAGCAGGGCCCGTTCTATGTGTCGCGGCTGATCTATACGGAAAAAGGCTTCTGCATCCTGAAGCTGATCCAGTCCTACATTGAAGCGCTGCGCGAGAACCTGCTGCGTTTGCCGCGTGATATCGAGACGGCCCGGGAGTCGGCGGAGGACAAACTGGGCGATGCGCGGAGCGCTTTTGTCTCGAAGGAGAAGAAGAAGAACGCCTATATCGACGCGAAGATCAACGAATATTGGCTGCGTGCCGACACCGAGCGCACCGAGCGGATGATTGAGTTCTACGAGGATCTGTATGAGCTGCTGAACGAGGAGAACAGCCGGATTTACGGCGTGTTTACGGAGATTTTGAACGCGCTCAGCTCGATTTTTTCCAAGAACGGGGATATTCTCACGAGCGGCGAAGAACAGACCGACCACAAGGGCAACAAGACGTATTACTGGAATATCGTAAGCGTGCCGGACATTGCGCAGACGATCTCGAAGATTATGGATCAAAAAGACGGCGACGACCTGATCCGCGACTTTTCCCGGGAAATGCTGCGGGGCTCCAGCCGCTGGGTCAGAGAGCAGGAGATCGACATTGTCCGCTCCATTTCCGAGTTCCTCAGCGACAAGTTCGGGGATCTGATCACCCGGTCGATGGAGGATTTTCTGACGATGAAATACGGCAGCGAGGAGCCGCTTGACAAGCTTGTGGAACGCACGGTTGCCGGGAAGCTTGACGAGGAGGCCGTGCCGGTCTTCCATCTCAGCAACAGCTCGGGCAGCCTGCACTTCCCTTCATGGGGCTTCGTATCGGTGCCTGTGAAGGCGCCGGGCATTCTGAAGGGGATTCGCAATTACCAGAACAACGCGCTCGGCAAATCGCATTTTACGGTCAAGGAGAGCGAGGTCAAGAACCGGATATTCTGGCTGAATACGCGCAACGGCGTGCCGCTGTTCGTCTATACGCCGCTGCGGGTGTATGAAGAGAACTATGAGCGGACCATTCTCGACAAGGAAGGGATCGGACGCCATCTGGTACAGACGGAGAAGAACAACTGGACTTATCTCCCGTCGCCGATTCCGGAGCAATCATGGGGCGACACCTACAGCAACGCACGGGTGCGGGAGCATAACGCCAGAGTACGCGGAGAATTCGCAAAGGCGCTGGAAGCCGGAGTTATTACTGAAAAAGGTCTGGACGAAAACACCAGCAACCGCTATTCGGTCGTGTTCACGAAGCCGTTCGATATTGATGCGTTCCTGCGCGGCTACGATCTTCAGCTTCATGCGTCCCGGCCGAATCTGGGCGAAGTGAAGAAGGCGGCGGACGAACTGAGAAGGCTGCGGGAGAACGGGCTGGAGCGCGAAGGCGCGAAGGATATCTTCGGAAGCATTAGCCGGGAAATTGCCCAGGAAAATCTGATCCGCTCGCCGCAGCTTACAACAAGAGTGCGCGAGGAGCTGGCGAAGTACGAGGCGATCTCGGCCAAAGCGGAAGAGCTGGATGCGGTGCTGCGCCAGTATCTGGACGAGGAGAAATGGCTGGACCAGTTCCTGGAGTCCCTCTACACCGATGTTATCGTGAAAAAAGGGGCGCTGTTCGTCTATGATAAGGACGAGGAAGAGGACGCTTGGGAGCCGTTCGCCAATCTGATGAAGGAACGCAGCTACGTGGAATATGCGGTCTACAGCCGTTTCCGCTCGCTGGATGAGAAGAGCCGCAGCGTGCTGCTGCGGAAGACGGCGCGGCGAGCTGCGGAAATGACCGCGTCCGAGGATGTGTCCCCGCTGCTTAATAAGCTGGATAATCTGTACGAAGCCTTCCTGGAAGCGCGGGACAGCCTGGAATACGAGCGGGTGGAGCATGCCGATGGCGATGAAATGTACGCTTTCTACAAGGTTATGACCGGAAAGCTCGGCAGCATCCGCAGAAAGCTGAAGTAAGCCTATGATCAGATCGCTGGCAATGCATTATGCGGCGGAATATGCTGCCCGGGAGGACCGGCTGCAGGATCAGGGGGACAGGCGCAGCAGTATCCATTACCCTGCTCTGTTTCTGTTCGTAGGAGAGAAGACGGCGCCCGCAATCCGGCCCGTGCTGGACAGCTGCCGACGCAAATGGGATAACGCCGGAGGCGTTCTGGCGGTGCATGCCGTTCCCGAAGGCTGGGAGGCGGAGGAATCCGGCGGCCGGAAGGATGATGCGTCATTCACTGGAGCCGGGAAGCCTCAATATAGCGGCGCCGCTCCCGGTGTACATGACTGGAGCGGGGTTCCGGCGGCCGCCGTGACAGACTGGCCGGCAGGCCAATTGAGAACGATGATTCTTCCCCGGTCTGAAGGACGTGATTCCCGCACGATCCGCCGGGACCTGTACCGGGAATTTCACGGAGAGCAGCGCTATCTGGCGGAGATGAATACCGTGCTTCGGCGCTTGACGGATGGCATAGCGGATTACGGCCGTCTGTATTCCTCCTTCGATGTCATTCATCTCTCTATTATTACGAGGGTCGACGACCCGCTTAATGTGCTGCTGCCGGAAATCACGCTGCTGACCCGCGCCGTGCTCGGCCAGTCGTTCAAATCGGTGCAGACCGACCTGTTCGCCCTGATCAGCGAACGGGAACAAGCCGAGAGCTTCGGGCTTTCCAGCTCTGTGGGATTGGCTTTCCTGCGTGAGCTGGAGGGAATGCAGTCACCGGATTATGAATATACCGCTCCGCTGCTCGTCACGGAAGACGGGCTGTCCATTCCGGTCAGCCACGGTCCTTCGCCGCTGTTCGACCTTGTTTACGTCCTATCGGACAAGAACGAGCACGGCACGTCTCCGGCGGGCGGAATGGAGGATAATTACGAAATTATTTCCCATATCAGCCTGCTGAAGAATGTGATGCGGCCCTCCGGCGGCTTCGGCCCGGAACAGGCCGGCTACAACAACATGGCGTTCAAAAGCGGAATCAGGGGCAGCACGGGCCGGCAGGGATACGCATCTGCCGGCTTCTCCGGCGTCAAACGGCCGAACCGGCAGATTGCGCTGGCTGTGCTGTACCATACCTTCCGTCGGATCAGGGAGGATATGTCCCGCGAGAGCCGGCTCAGCCCGCGTGAGCGGCTGGAGCTGCTGGGCTTAAGCCCTGACAGTCTGCGGGAGCGGACTCGGCGGATGCTCCCGGATAAGGAAGGAATCCTTGAGATGACGGGCTTGATGAGCCATGGTCGACCTTCCTACTATGAGCTTAAAAGGCTGTCTCTTCGCGAAGCGGAGGAGCTGATCTTCGGCGGCGGCGGCGAGGCCTACTTTCAGAGC
>NZ_ASSD01000292.1 GCF_000520715.1 Paenibacillus zanthoxyli JH29 | reverse complement strand
TCGCGGCGGGCCGCTACCATGCCGGCATGAGCGACGAAGAGCGGGCGGAGAGCCAGGAGGCGTTCCTGTACGACGATATCCGCGTGATGGTCGCGACCAACGCCTTCGGCATGGGGATCGACAAGTCGAATGTGCGTTATGTCATCCATTACAATATGCCGAAGAATATGGAGGCTTATGTGCAGGAAGCGGGCCGCGCGGGGCGGGACGGCGAGCCGAGCCAGTGCATCCTGCTGTTCAGCGCGCAGGATATCATGACCCAGAAGTTCCTGATTGAACAGAACCCGCAGGACTCGGAACGTAAAGCAAATGATTACCGCAAGCTCCAGCAGATGATCGAATACTGCTATACAACCCGGTGTCTGCGAAGCGCCATGCTGGACTATTTCGGCGAGGCCCATGGGGACAAGTCTTGCGGCATTTGCAGCTCCTGCACAGATGAGCGCGAGCTCGTCGACATGACCATCGACGCGCAGAAGATCTTCTCCTGCATCCACCGGATGCGCGAGCGCTTCGGCGTGGCGCTGGTGTCG
>NZ_ASSD01000291.1 GCF_000520715.1 Paenibacillus zanthoxyli JH29 | reverse complement strand
CGCCCCCGCCAGTCTGTTACCAGCTTCATGGTTAACGTGTGGGACAGGGCCGCAGTAGCAATGCTAGGCATATAGACAATAAGTACTGCCATACCTGTTAGGACGCCAAACATAGATGTCGCCTGTGCAGTGGAATATCCCGCAACCTGCAATCTGCCGGGGATAATAATAGCATCCAGGACATCCGATAGCGGAGTGAGCAGCCGTGTGAGAGATATAATAAAAGAACTGTGAAAAAACCACTTGAGGTCTGTTCTAAAAAGGGTATATTTTTGAGTGCTCAAGATACTGCTCTGCTGATTGCTATAATAAAAATAATATAGAATCAATACGAAAAAAGCAGATAATGCGCCGAATAGCGTACCTAACATACTGTTTCCCGCCGCAAAAGCCGAGCCATTAGGCAAAAGAAGAAAAACAAGCGTCAGCATGAACAGAACACGAACTGCTTGTTCAATAAGTTCAGAGACGGCGATGACATTGTAGCGTTCCATGCCTTGCAAATAGCCCCTGAGTAAACTTAACAAAGGAACTGCGAAGAGCGCCGGCGCCAAACAACGGATGAAAAAATACAGCTCCGGATTGCCCAAAAGCTGGGATATGCCACCGGAAAAACAAAAGGAGAGCATGCTAATACTCCCCCCCATAAGGATTAAATAAATAGAAATAGTTTTAAACCAAATCCAGCTATGTCGGGGATGTCTCGCCGTATACAGGGCCAGGGCAGTCGGCAAGCCGCCCGTAATCACCATTAGGGCTAAACCGTAATAGGAATAGGCGATCTGATACAGACCGATTCCCTCTGCGCCGATGAGCCTTGTTAGGGAAACCCTGCCAATTAGACCGATGGCTTTTACCATCACTATAGCACTTACCCGAAATGTCGTTTGCTTTATGAACAGAGAGGACCTCATTCATTCACCTCAATCATGTACGACTCGTCCTTACCATCTTATGACGGCTGACGATGCGGTATGTTATGATCAAGGCTGATGCGTCCAAGGTTTTAGTCGTTGATATGGATCAGAATGTATTTCGTGTTTTTATCCCAACCCAAATCATACGGTGCCCTAAAGCGGTCTGCAGTATGTGAATTCACAAGCGGATAGCCATTTTCGTCAAATCCGGTTACAATCGAAAAGTGATCGACGTCATTTCGAATAACGTGGGCGATTAAATCCCCCGGAAACAGTTTGGCAAAAGCACCATCCGGATTTTGGCGGGTAGACTTTACAAGATCTGAAAATCCCCCTTGCGCAATAACCCTGCCGTATCCGGAGCGGACAATAAAGTTCTTGAATGAATCAGTCTGTACCCAAGTGCTGTTGCCTCCTGAATGATAATGATACCGCCAAGGGCCCGACATTTTGAGCCCCCCGCCTTCCTCTTGATCGCCAACGACTTGAGAAGCAAAATTCGTACAGTCTCCACCCTTGCCGTTATAATTTAAATATTTTGGATTGTAACGCCCTTTATTTCCGGCCCCCCAGGCTGAACCCGCATATTTATTCGCATAAGCCACTGCTTTCTGCCGCTTATATTTTTTGCCGTCCCGGATTTCCTCTTTATGGTCTGGAAAAGCCTCTGTTTCTTCTGGGGTTCCCGGAATTTGCTTTGGACTTTCGTCCAGCGGATCTAAGTACCACTCTTTAACAACTTTCCATTCCCCTTTATTTTTTTTCAAAGTAAGTGTATGCCATGTTCCCAGACCGAACCATTGCGTTGGCAAAATTTTATTTGCATACATATAACTTAGTTTTTGGGAATGGGTGAGCGTTATTTGGGCAGTATCCCCTTCGATTCGGATTCGTGTAATCCGGATTCGGCTTTGGGAATCCACAAAGTGAATGCCTCTATGCTCTCCCCATGCATGAAGATATGTATTTCTGTTAGCTTCGACCCGATAAGCATGACGGCTTGAACCGTATTTCTGATCATAATACTTCTCAAGCCCGGACGGCATGTTTGTTACAAATTCGGATCGGGCAGCAAATAAATGGGTTAGAAACCCTCTTACCTCTGTCTCCGTACTTTCGGTACCCGATACAGGTTCAGCTCCAAACAACAGCAGAAAAACCGCTATAACTAAGCACATCTGAGGCGTTCTTTTCATAATGTCTCCCCCCCATTGTAACAATCATTTTATCAATCTTGTATAAACGACTAATCTTTTTTCGTGCTCTTTCTTTTTCCGGTTGTACTTGCCTGTGCAAGTAATTAAATTTAATTGGCTTTGATCCGTATCCCCGAAGATTTTCTCCAGAGGCGCCTTAGCTGTCGGATAGGATTCTACCGCTACAACTCTGAATACAAGATAATTTCCTACTTCGTCCGAAAGAAGCACTGGATCTTCAGGTTTTAGCTTTTTAAGCGGGTAAAAAATAGCCGGTCCTTTATAATTGTCCACATGTCCTGCTATAATCGCGTTTCCCGGTTGCCCAGGCAGTACACCTTCTATAAATACCCCTGCTACTTCACTGGACTTAGGAACTTCCAACTGCCCATTCTTTAGCAGCCCGACAGGTTTGACCGGGGCCATTAGCCCAATAGATGGAATCCATAAGCGGCTCGGAATAATGGCTATTGGCTTTTTCTCGGGTGCTTTAGAGGACCCGGAAGAAAGTATTTTTGAAGAAGGGGCTGGCCGGTCACTCTTCGTTTCGTTTGGTTTCGTCCTTTGACATCCTGACGTCAATAATAAGACAAGGACAAGAAGCAAGTGCACAGAGGATTTTATTCTTTTCATAGCCATCTTCCTTTTTGTGATCGGAAAGAGGAACAGCAGGGTTTCCTCTTTCCGTAGCTTGATGCTTACTCGCTTACTCCGCCATAACCTGATTTTGGCAGCGCCTTAGGTTTAATGCTTTTAGCGTGCAGCTTGTGTGCTTTGCCTTTCTCTTTTGCGTGCAGTTTATGTGCCTTCATTTTGTGGTGTTCTTTTGCATGCAGTTTGTGTTCTTTAGCATGAATCTTGTGTTCTTTTACATGCATTTTGTGCTCCATTTTCTTCGTTCCCACCGGTTCTGTCGATGCAAATGCTGTTGCTGCCGAAGCTGTAAGGAACAAGCAAGTGGATAATGCAATTACAGCTGCCTTTTTCATGTCATACTCCTCCTCAATAAAATATTTTCCCCTTGATTAATATCTCCGGCAGAGCTTAAGTTATTAATGGAATCCTTTCCCAATCCTTTATTAAAAGGACGAGATATAGTAAGGTAAATAATGTAAACCACAACTTCCCATTCTTAAGGAGCGAATACCGATGATGAACATATTAATGGTTAATTTCCCTGCCGAGGGGCATGTAAACCCCACTCTGGGTATTGTAAAAGCATTTGCTGATCGGGGGGATAACGTCCACTATATTACCACTGAAAAATTTAAGGAAAGGCTATCATTTTTAATGCCTGAGAAAGAATTCAAAAATATTCTCGGCCCTGATTCGTTCCAACCTGACGAGAATGCGGAAAGATTACTTGATCAAATGAAGGAAAAATTCGATGTTTTACCTAAGAATATGCTTCAATTCATGAATAACTCGGGTGATTTAAATCTTGTATACACAAGCCGATATTTCCAGCCTCACAATGAGCTTTTCGGGGAGAATTATGTTTTTATCGGTCCGAGCTTTCCGCAAAGGAAGACAACCGATCACTTCCCTATGGAAGTATTAAAAGATAAAAAGGTACTTTATATTTCTATGGGAACCGTTTTGGATCATGTGGAAGAATTCTTCAATACTTGTATTGATGCTTTTTCTGATTTTGAGGGGAAAGTTGTGATCGCAGCCGGAGAGAAAGCTGATTTTACTAAAATCAAGGAAGCACCCGAAAATTTTATCATTTCTCCCTATGTACCTCAATTAGAAATATTAAGCCAATCTGACGTTATTGTTACGCACGGTGGAATGAACAGCGTTAATGAAGCTATTCATTACAATGTACCCTTGGTTGTTATTCCCCATGACAAGGATCAACCCATGGTGGCGCAGCGATTAACTGAGCTTGGAGCCGGTTATAGGATATCAAAGGATAATATCAATGTTAGCTCATTAAAGAATGCCGTAAATGAAGTCCTGTCTAATAGTGAATATAAAGAGGCGATACAAAAAATCAAGGATAGTTTCCATATGTGCGGCGGGCCGGAAAAAGCCATTGAAGT
>NZ_ASSD01000290.1 GCF_000520715.1 Paenibacillus zanthoxyli JH29 | reverse complement strand
CGGCGATGGCATCGGCAAGCGGACGGGAGGCCGCCGCCATGTTGTAAAGGGCGCCGTGCGGTTTGACATGCCGGAGCTTCCCTCCCTCCTGCCGGACGAAGGCCTCCAATGCTCCGATCTGGTACGTAACGAGATCGAACGCTTCATCGGGAGAAATGTCCATGTTCCTTCTCCCGAAGCCCGCAAGATCGGGCAGGCCCGGATGCGCTCCGATACTTACCCCCATAGCCAGCGCGGACCGGACCGACTTGCGCATGACGGAGGGATCGCCCGCATGGAGTCCGCAGGCAATATTCGCCGAGGTGACCTCGTGCAGCAGTTCGTCATCCGCGCCGATGGTATAAGCGCCAAAGCTCTCCCCCATATCACAGTTTAAATCCAACTCAAGCATGATAACCCTCCTTCAGCTTCAGCCTGATCATCATTTCAAGCCGCTTCAACTTTCGCTCCTGGCATAGATACAGGGATTCGGCTTCTTGAAGCGTTACCTCCCGAAACTTAATATGCTCTCCCGGCGCAGCCTGGGCCATTACGGGAAGATCCACGCTTATGACCTGCGCAATCTTCGGATAGCCGCCCAGCGTCTGGCGGTCGGCCATCAATACAATCGACTGGCCGTCCGCCGGAATCTGAACCGTCCCAAGCGCTACGGCCTCGGACAAATACTCTCGCGGCGACTCCAGCATAATTGGCGATCCGGCCAAGCGGTAGCCCATCCGGTCCGATTGGGGAGTTACCTTGTAGGATGACTCCGCGAAGGCTTGGCGGCTGCGGAGAGTAAAATCGTCCCACTGGCGGCCCCGGACGAACCGGATTTCCGGGTTTGGGCTGTAGGCCGGAAGAACCGACCAGGGAACGGCCCAGGAGACAGCATAGAAGGAGCCGTCTTCCCCCGCCGCCCCTGAAATCGTCGACGCCTTGCTCTGCCTGCTCTCCCGCTCCCCCGGAAATGGATGGGGGTTCCGCAGCGGAGCAAGGCCTACGGACAGCTCATCTCCCGCTTTAAGCGCTCTCCCCTCAAATCCGCCGATTCCCGCGCGCAGGTAGGTGCTGCGGCTGCCCAGCACCACGGGGACATCCAGTCCGCCGGATACCGCCAGATACGCCCGGCAGCCGGAAACCGGCCTCTTAAAGACGAGCCTGCTCCCTTGACGCACAAACACGGGACGCCACATCGGCACGTCCCTTCCATTGATAACGGGAGTCATTTGGCCTCCCGTTATCGCAATCCAGTGATCCTGCCCGAACTCGGCAGCAAAGCCCGAGAGTGTGATCTCAAGCGCCGCCGCGCTATCATCGTTCCCGGCAATCCAGTTCGCTATACGATGGGCGGAACGGTCCATCGCTCCGGAGACGATCACGCCGTATTTTCCATAGCCCGTTCTTCCAAGATCTTGTACGGTTGTCAGCAAGCCTGGCTTATGGATTCTTATACTCATAATGGCTGCATCCCCCGCAATCTACGGTATTCTTCCGGTCCGATGGGGCAGAACCGGATATAATCCCCGCCCTGAAGCAGCGTTGGCGGCGAGTCGCCTGGCCGGAACAGTTCGAGCGGCGTCCTCCCGATGATCTGCCAGCCTCCTGGCGTCTCGATGGGATAAATGCCGGTTTGGGCGCCCGCAATGCCGACCGAGCCTGCGGGAATGCTGAGCCTTGGCGTCTTTTTACGCGGTGCTGCAATCGTATCCGGCATTCCTCCCAGGTACGGAAATCCCGGCGCAAAGCCAATAGCGTACACAAGATATTGTCCTCCGGCATGGATCGAAATGACATCCTCCTCAGATAGACCGTTCAATTCCGCTACATGCCCAAGGTCCGGGCCAAATTCCCCGCCATAGCAGACCGGAATGTCAATGACCTGCCCGCTTTGGACCTCCTTGTCATCCCCGGCCGTCTTCTCCATCTCCCGCAGGAGGGAACAGACATGCTCATACGCCGTCATTTTCCGCCCCGGAAGGCGAAGACCCATCAGATCATAATAGACGCACAGCGTGTTAAAAGCCGAAACACATTCGATAAAGCCGGGAAACGGACGGCCTTCAATCCGGCGCACAGCCGCCCTTATTTCTTGGTGAATCTTCTCATCAACGCCGGAGCCAAATTCGATCAGCACCGCCGAATCCCCCAGAGGGAAAAAAGACCAGGCCATCGCTTTCTTCCCCCCTTTCTATTGATAAGCGGCCACATGGACGGAACATCGGCTGACGAAATTTCCAGCGAACCACCACGGACCAGCTGCATTTTCTTTTTATAAGGATAAGTGATCGGCATGCCCGGGTAAACCTTTTTCCGCCCGTTTTACCGCTTCTTCCTGAATGCCAAACAGCCGAGAAGCAGCAGCAAAACGACAGCCAGCATCCCGATGCAGGCAAACACCTGCGTCATGCGTTCTCCAAAATGCATAAGAGGCATGCTGCGGAAAGAGAGCGCCGAGACGCTCATGCACATTATCCCCATGCCGATCAGAAGAACCGTGATCAGCCATTCGATTTTCTTCATCAACGTTCCTCCCGCCGCAGCGAAAAATGAAGCTCGAAACAGGTTTCTTCGCCCACCTTGCTGGTGACCGCGATGGTTCCTCCGAGCAGCCCCGTCAGTTTATGCACGATGGACAGCCCAAGGCCGGTACCGCCATGCATTCGGGAACGTGATTTCTCCACCCGGTAGAACCGCTCGAATATAAAAGGAAGCTCGTCCTCGGGGATTCCGATTCCCGTATCCTGTACGGTCAACTTCACCTCACCCGGCTCAAACGACAACCGGAGGCGGACCGATCCCCGCTCGGTGTACCGGATTGCATTTTCCAGCAGATTCAGTACAATTTGCTCCATCCGGGCACCGTCGGTATAGATCGTATGCGGCGTTCCTTCGACAGTGCAGTAGAGTTCCAGATTTTTGTCCTCGGCTTTAAGTCTCACCTTTTCGACCGCCTGCCCCGCAAGTTCCGCCAAATCGACCCATTCCGGCGAAAGGCTGATCTTGCCTTCCTCCATCTTGGCCAGCTCGAACAAATCGTCCACAAGATGCTGAATCCGCTGCGCTTCCATATAGATGATGTCAAGATACCGGTCCTTTTCCTCTTCCGTCTCGTACAGGCGCTCTTTGACAACGTTCGCATACCCCTCAAGGTAGGTAATCGGCGTCCGAAGCTCATGCGAGATATTGGCAAAAAACTCCTGCCGCGAGTCACGGTAACGCTGAAGATCGACGGCTAAATCGTTAATCGCTCCGGCAAGCGCTCCGACTTCGTCCCTGCTCCCGATATCCACTCTCGTCTCCAGCTCTCCGGCGGCAATCTTCCGGGTAGCCTTCTGCATCTGCAAGAGCGGCCTGGACAGAAACTGGGCGATAATCCAAGTGCTCCCCAAAGCGAGCAAAAACGCGCCGATTCCGGAGAGAATCAGCAAATTCCGCACTCCTGCCAGCGACTCGTCCATTCTTTCGGTTGAAGCCACGATATACAGAGCGGAGACGACCTGCCCATCCTTTACGATCGGTTCGACCGAAACGAAATAGCGCGCGCCAGCCGGATCTTTATGGAGATAGCTTACCTTTTGCCCCGAGAAAATCGCGCTGAGGTCCGAATTCCGGACAAAGGACATGCACCCGTGGTCTTGAACGCCCGAGTGCATCATGACGTTACCTTCGCGGCTCACATTATAAATGCCGACGCCCGAAAATTCGGCGAACGTCCCCATCATGCCCATCGTATCATTCTCCGAAGACTCGGCCATAACGGTAAAATGAGAGGCCAAGTCCTCCGTTTCCGTCCGCATATTGGCATAATAAAAGCTGGTGAACATCCGGTCGACAGCCACGCCCAGAAACAGCAGCACGACAAGGAAGAGGCCAGAAATGATCAGGCCGAGCTTCAGCCCGATTCGATTGTTCCTCATTGGATTCCCCCGGGCACCTGAAATCTATAGCCCACTCCCCAGACAGTCTGAACCGGATTGTAGCCGAGACCGGCTTTTTGCAGCTTTTCGCGGATATTCTTGATATGGGTGTCCACTACTCGGGTTTCACCCTCAAAGTCCAGTCCCCACAGCAACTCCACCAGTTCATCCCGGCTGAAGGCGCGCTGGAGGTTGCCGGACAGAACGGCCAGCAGATCGAATTCCTTCGGTGTCAGCTCGACCCCGGTATCCTTAACGGACACCTCACGCGCATCCGGACGGATAATCAGCCCCGGAAACTCCAGTACATGCTCCTTGGGTACCGCTTGCTGCGCCAAAGACGCTCTGCGGATCAGCGAAAGCACCCGGGCAACCAGTTCCTCCGGCTCGAACGGCTTGGTCAAATAATCATCCGCCCCGATTTCAAGGCCCCTGACCTTATCCTTCGTCTCGGAGCGGGCGGTCAGCATCAGAATCGGCACGCTGTCCTTCGCCCTAACGGCCTCACATACCTGCCAGCCATCCATGTCGGGCATCATCACGTCCAGCAGCATGATATCAAAGTTCCCACTGCCGATGAGCTTCAGCGCCTCCCGCCCCGTTGATGCTTCGCTGACCTGGAAGCCTTCCTTCGTCAAATAAATGCGCAGCAGATTTCGCATATTCCATTCATCATCAACAATCAGCGCACGCAGCTTCGCCATTATCGTCACCTTCTTTTTTACGATAAATCTGAGAGAATACATTAAGTATATATCCCGGATATGTGGAAAATATGTTGGCTCCGTTCACGATCAGCCGTCTTCTCATTATCGTTGATCCTGAAAGTGCAATCAATAAGGCAAGACTAGAAAAGCCATCCCGGGTTCGGGATGGCTCTGCGGCAGGAGCGGCTAAGTTACTACTCAGTATGGAAGATTTCTACTTCTGTTCGCCGCCGGATCTGGCGAGTCACAGGAAAGACTCCGCCAACGCCAGGCGCGGTCAGCCTAAGCCTTTACGCCAACTTCCGGGTTTACGCAGGTGATCGGCGTACCTCCGCCAAGCACCGCGAAGATGTTCTTAGCGCACAGTTCGCCCATGGCTACCCTTCCACCTGGCGCTTGTATTCAAATTCTCCCTTGTCGAACTGGCGCCGCGTCCCCACAATCAGAATCGCCCGGCACAGCCTGACTATGTTCGCCCAGAAGAGCTTGATGAACTTGTGGTCGATTACCTCGAACGCCTTGGTGCGGAACGCGATATCATCAGATTAACTCCTTAAAATACATGTCGACATACAGGTTTAGTGTATCACATCGGGCAAGAAAAGCGCTATATAAACTGAACTTTTGTTTTACGTAAGGATTGTCGCGGACTACGAGAAATGCTTGGAGTTCCGGTCGCTCCGCCTCTCATTCATTCCGAAGTTCAATTTAGCTAGCTTCTTATCCCTTTGTCTTTTTTCCCGGTTATGTATACCCCCGCAAATACAAGCAGCCCGCCGAGCACCTGCGCAAGCGTGACCGGATTGCCGAGCAGCATGCTGAGAATGGCCGTGAACACCGTGATCAGATTGAGATAGATCCCCGCCCGGCTGGCCCCGATCTCGCGGATCGACGCGTTCCAGAAAATGAACGACCCCACCGAAGGAAAAATGCCGATATACAAAATGCCCATGGTCGCCTTGGGACTAAGCGGAAGATGGATGCCCGAAGCCAGAAAGAAAGGAAGAATGAGCAAAAGCCCCATCAAAGCGGAAACCGCCGTAGCCGATATTGGAGGCAAACCCTTCATTTTCCGTCCAAGGATCGAATAGAACGTCCATACGAGAATCGCGGCCAGCATCAGCAGATCGCCAAGATTGTATTCGGTCTGAAAAATCAACTGCAGCTGCCCTTTGGTCAGCACCAGCAGCACGCCCAGCAGCGACACCAGCAGGCCCAAGCCTTTGGCGAGCGAGATTTTTTCCCGAAGAAAGAAGGAAGAGAACAGCACGATCAGCGCCGGATTCATCGCATTGACGAGCGCAGCGTTCATAGAAGTCGTAAACCGCAGCGCCTCATACAGCAGGAAGTTATAGCCGACCACACCCAGTACGGACATCAGCAGCAAGACTTTCCACTCTTTCAGGACGCTTTTCCAGTCGGGGCGTTCCACGAAATGTGCAATCGGAAACAGCAGAAACACCGCGATCAGCCACCGCGAGAACGTCATCTGCACCGGCGTCATCTCCGCCACCACATATTTGCCGAACACATAATTCCCCGCCCAGAACAGATTAGCCATAATTAAAAAAAGATAAGTACGGTACTTGCCCATAATCCCCGCTCGCCTCTTTCTATCTCTTAAAATGAAAAAAAGCCTCCATATATTATAATATACGGAGGCAAGAGGGGCTGCGAGATTGGAGTGATCGAAGGCTCCAAGTTTAGATCTGGCAACGGAGCAATCGGAACGAAAGTCATTGTTAAATACAGCAACGGAAAATGGCAAGTTACAAAAGCAATCTCTACTTGGATAAGTTAATGATATACGAAAAGGGTCTTTAAACAACCTGGTGCTTACTGAATGCTCGATAAGTAAGAGGCAATAGCAGTGCTGCAACGATTATTGCAAAGCCTACCATGACCTTGTACTCCGGAATCAATTGCCCAAAAATATGGAACACTTCGTAGCCGGTTACTCTTACAATACTATCCATCATATTACTCGGCAGCAAATGCATCATGTGATTAAACAAGCGGCTGCTTTTGCTTTCCTGAAGAAACATCGGACCGAGAAGGAAAATTGCGATTGCAATGATAACGGGAAAGGGACTCCTCATACAGCTGGACAGCCACAGCGTCACCGCCCCCACAAGCAGACAGGCCAGACCGCCAATGAATACCGCCCACAAATACGTTTCAACAATCGTGAAGGGGACTGGCTCCAACAGATCAATGATTTGCACACTGGCATTTCCGCCGTCAAATCCGCAAATCCCCAGCATCAAGAGCGTATAGGCCGTCAGCGCGAAGACTAAGAGTCCAGTGACACGATGAAGCTTGCTTTTAATTTGGCGGTGATGACCCTATTACGGCCATAACGAGAGGGTAAAATGATGGAGAATCCCTGCATAAAATGATTTCCTGCGCATAATCTTGCGCAGCTCGAACCGGGTCAACGTATCCATCAATTATGCCCCCTCCTTCTCTTCGCCAGCCCCTACTGTCGGTTCATCCTGAAAATGGTACAGATACAAATCCTCCAGTGTCGGCGCTACCGGTGCCGCGTGATTTGCAGGTTTCACCTTGGACACGATACGCAGCTCCACCTGATCCCCAGATTGCTCACACAGTAGCGGGCGTTCCATTCCTCCGCCTCCCGCGCTGGTATATGGCATGACCATACGCAGCCTTCCATCGTAGCCGTCAGTTGTTCCAC
Source organism: Paenibacillus zanthoxyli JH29 (assembly GCF_000520715.1). GTDB lineage: Bacteria > Bacillota > Bacilli > Paenibacillales > Paenibacillaceae > Paenibacillus_AQ > Paenibacillus_AQ zanthoxyli. The sequence continues at coordinate 3,108 of NZ_ASSD01000290.1, read as the reverse complement.
CGTACCGGTCATCAATAACCCGCCTTGCTTCATCACCAGAATTTGGTCGGCTATGTATTCCACATCCGACACAATATGCGTCGAAAGGATGACAATCTTGTCCCGGGCCAGATCGGCGATGAGGTTGCGGAAGCGCACCCGCTCTTTAGGATCAAGTCCCGCCGTCGGCTCGTCCAGCACCAGCACGCGGGGATCGTTGAGCATCGCTTGGGCAATGCCCAGCCGCTGCTTCATCCCACCTGAGAAAGTGCGGATTTTCTTGCGGGCTGCCTCCGACAGGGCAACCATCCGCAAAAGCTCCCTGGCTTTGCCCTTTGCCGCAGGCAGAGTCAACCCCTTCAGTGATCCCACATACCAGAGGAACTCCTCAGCGCTAAAATCGGGGTAATAGCCAAAGTCCTGAGGTAAATACCCCAGCAGATCACGGTAGCGCTCCCCCATGCGGCCGATCTCCTCGCCGTTCATGAGAATCGTTCCCGATGTCGGTTTCAGAATACCGCAGATCATCCGCATCAGGGTCGTTTTTCCCGCACCGTTAGCCCCCAGCAATCCGTATACTCCGCTGTTCAGCCGGGCCGAAATGCCGTCTACCACTTTTTTCGCGGAAAATTGCTTGCTTACTTGATTCAAGGTCAGCTCCAGCATTTTAGGCTTCCTCCTTGTATGTTCATATCTCCTAAATATCTTTCCAGAATGTCACACCAAAATTTTTGTTGCGGTTTCGAGACTCCGGCAAATCTTACGCATTCCGCGTACCTCGGAGGCAATTCCTGCGACTGTGAGCACCAGCAATGCCTGCCATACCCCAACTGCCGATGATTCAAATAGCCAGAGGGAAGGATTGAACGCCAAAATCGTCTGCATCAGCGCCACTAGACAGCTATAGATCAGGCAGTAATACCCACAGTTTGGGGTACGAACCCGATTCAGCAGCCACAGGCAACCGAAACAAGTCAGATTAAATGGCACCAGCAAATAAAGCAGTAAGACAGTGATTTCCATTTGCATCCAAGCACTCATTAAGATGGCCAACAGTCCCAGACCTAACAGATCCGCTATCCCCAGCAGACTCATGCGGACCAGCGTCAGTTTCTCCAAAAGATGGCGTGTACTGAGTTCAATCTCCAGCATATGGAATCTTAACGAACGGGTCAGCGTCTGTTTCCCTGCTGCCACCAAGAGCGGCGCAGCGATAGAAGTCAGCATGACAAGTTGAACATTTCCGTCTTGTTCCTGGATAGATTTGTGCAGCAGCAACCCCATAGCTAAAATAATCAGCAATTGTGCAGCCCACACCTTCCAGTTGATGAAGCGAAGCTGGGTCATATAAAATTCTCCAAAGGAAGTTCTCCGGCTCGCCTGTGTTTTGCGGAGCACCTCCGCCGCCCCTTTAACCGTCTCCTCTAGCATCTGCTGATCAACGGGGAGCGAAGGGTAGTTCTTTAGGGCGGCGATGATGGCATGTTTCGATTCCTTGTTCAGCGGACTCACTCCTTTCCAAGTGGCGTCTTAATACGCTCAGCCCGCGCTTCACCCGATATTGCACCATGCAAACATTCACACCCGTTATTCGAGCGATGTCGCGGAAGGTTAAATCCAGGCAAAACCGCATAAATACCAGTTCCCGCTGATCTTCAGGCAACAACTGGAACAATTTATGCACCAGTTGTTGCCTTTCCACCTGCTCCTCTATGGAGCAGCTTTTCTGCAAAGCGGCCCGGTCTATTACTTCTTCTGCTTCCTCCCAGGATAGAGGCGGCCGCTTCCGCAGATGATCGTTACATAGATGGCGGGCGATCGTGTATAAATAAGCGCGGCATTTTCCCGCATTGGTATAACTCTCAATGTGCCGGCAAAAGCGGAAGAAGGTTTCCTGGGTCAAATCCTTCGACTCCTCCTTGTTCCAAACCCGCCAGCGGCAATACTTCTGGATGTCGGCGTAATACCGCTCGATCAGCGGCGTCAAATACTCCGTCTCCCCCTGCCGGATGCGCCGAATCCATTCACCCTCATCCACCACGTCCCCTCCTTTCTATTATGTATAACTATTTTTTACTGGATAAAAGTGAAATCATGCTGTGTCTTTTTTGTGAAGTTTATTGATCCTTATGTTATAGATTATAGATATTATCCACAAAAAAACGGCGTGCCGAATCTCCCGATTCGCACGCCATTTTTATACCCGTCACAGCACCAATTACATCATTGAACTTCCGCTCATCATGCTTCCCATGTTCTTCATCATCCCGGAACCGCCGGATTTCATCATGGTACCCATGCTGCCGTTCTGTTCATCGCAGGATTTATGCATGTCGTTCAGCTGCTGCTCGGACAGGTTCGGATGCATTTTTTTCATGAAGGGGAGCATCTCTTGAAAAGCAGAGTTTCCCGCATCGGCGGCATAAACCGCCGTACCGATGCCGAGTGTCAGCACGATAGCTCCAATGCCAATCCATAGTTTCTTTTTCATCGCTTATTCGCCTCCTTTCCTTATAAATAGCCTGTGGCGGATCTTACCCTCGGCTTACTGCCATGCAGCCTAATGACCGGAATGCGGGTTCTCGCCGGAAGCCGGGGAAATTTCCAGCATGTCGTCAATTTCGCTCTGCGCCTTGGCCGTAATAGCCGAGCTGTCGCCGGTAATCCAGGCGTGATTATACGGGCCTTCCGCCGGGGATTCCTTAAATTTCGGCATCAGCTCCATCAGGTAGCCCATGACCGAATCCGGCATGCCGGATTTCTCGGTGAACAGCAGCGGAGCATGCTTGCCAAGATGGCTGAACGGAGCGGCCGCAATGGCCAGTGCTGGCGAATCCGTCGTTACGAACGAGACATTATGTCCTGGCGTCGTGATTCCCCAGCCGAATCCATTGCTAGAATCCTTGAACTTGGCAAAAGCAATAGCATTCCGGTAAGGATCACTTCCGGAAATTCTTGTAACCGTTCCGTATTGCTTCAGCGCATCCTCAACTTTGGCTGATACAGCCGATTCGGGGCCGAGCACATAAATGGACGCCTTGCCGGAACGTCCCTCCAGCGCCTTCGCCGTCGCATCCGGCACACTGTCTTTGGTGACATAGAGCAGCGGCTCCGGCATGTGCGCGATCC
>NZ_ASSD01000289.1 GCF_000520715.1 Paenibacillus zanthoxyli JH29 | reverse complement strand
CGGCAGACGCTGGACATCACGCAGACTGCGGCAGCCGTCCAGAAAGGGAAGCAGCCACTCTTCCATGCTCCCCGAGAGACCCTCATCGGACACATCCGGCCAGGAAGGGTCGAGCCGGTGCATAAACGCCAAGCGTTCCCTAAGCTGGAGAGTTCCCTTATCCCAAGGAAGCAGTCTTAGACCCTCCCCGGAAATCACCCGCATCAGAACCCTCGCCGCTTCTTCCGGAGAAGGACGCTCATGACCGGACTCCTTGAGCGTGAGTTCGCCGAGCATCGTGCGGCGGCGGGATTTAACGCTCTTGCTCTCGTCATCCCAGTACACTTCGGATCGCTCTGTCACGATATCCGCGTGATGCT
>NZ_ASSD01000288.1 GCF_000520715.1 Paenibacillus zanthoxyli JH29 | reverse complement strand
CTTGGAGGCCCGGTCTTCGCCGGAATGCTCCAGCCACTGAAATACGGGCTCCGTCATCCGCCGAACCCGCTGCCCCTGCTCGAGCTCGACCGGGAGCCCCCGCCAAGGCTCGATTTCGAGCTTGATCTTGAACCAGACGAGCTTAGGCCGCTCGATGTTCCGCCGATGCCGCCCGCCTTGGAAGACGTGGATCGTCTCGTAATGGTACCCGTCGTGGAGGTCGAGGTCCTCGGCTTGACTACGGAGCCGGTCACTGGCTTATTCTGAAATTTGGTGCTGTTATAAGTGCGCGGTTTATAGACCGTCCGTGTGCCTCCATAATAGGCCTTACGGTGATCATACCATCTGCTCGGCGAATAGCTGGAGCCGCTATTGAACAGCATGTGATACAGCAGCAGATCGTCCCAGCCGAAGCCCGAGTTATAGCCGCCGTAGTTGTTGATGACCGTTGTCCCGTCCGATGTGGCGACGCCCGGCGCGGCGGTCGGCTGAGCCTCTTCTTTTTCTTCGGGATACGGGATGTTCCAGTCGACGTTTTTGTCGAAATAGGCTTTAACCTCT
>NZ_ASSD01000287.1 GCF_000520715.1 Paenibacillus zanthoxyli JH29 | reverse complement strand
CAAGAATCTCGTGACTTTAGTCATGAGAGGTTCAAAATGACATGAACAGGACACATTAGCGAAAAAAGCCTTTGGTGTGCGGGCATGAGTTGATCATGCTCCACTTACCGAAAGTTGGGAGAAGGCCGTTACGCCTGTTGTCGATTATGTAATTGGCCGTCCCGAGGTTGATCCGAACCGCATCGCGCTGATGGGCATCAGCTTCGGGGGCAATCTCGCTTCCCGGGCGGCTTCCCGGGCGGCGGCTGCAGGCGGTTTATCCCGGCAGTCATCCGCTGTTCTCCTCGATTGCGGTGATTGAGATGGGAATCCGGAATGAAGAGAGCTTTATCGAGTGGTGCGACAAGGTAATCGAAGCGCTGGGCAGAAATGAAATTTAACAAAGAGGAGAATAAGGGCTAGCCACAATAAAGAATTATTGATAAAATTTATAAATAATCAAGGTATATTCAATTTGTTTTTATAAAACCCGCTTACTACAATAAAGAGAGAAGATATTTCAATGTGAAAGTATTCTCAATGTAAATTCTGCAACATGACTCATTCATATTCTCCTTAAACAAATCGGTGTGGCATGCCTTGTGAAAAAGAACACAAGAACCTCTGTCAAAAGCCAAGGGGATTTTGTAATCGGAATGCTTGCAGGGCGGTGCACAACCGAGCGAAATGGAGGGAGAGCATGAAGAACAAGTATTTGTCAGCATCTTTGGGATTGTACATTAACTATTTCGTTCACGGCATGGCATTGATCATTATTGCTCAAAATATCGATTTCTTATCCAAGCAGTGGAATACGGATAATGCCGGTGCCGCTGCGGTCGTTTCTTCTTTGGGTATTGGGAAGCTGGTCGCCGTCTTTTTTTCGGGCAAGCTGTCCGACCGGTTCGGGCGGAAGCCTTCGGTAGTGCTGGGAATCTCTTTTTATGTATTATTCCTGGCCGGTATTCTGATCAGCCCGAATGTCGCGGTTGCTTATATGTTCGGCATATCTGCCGGTGTGGCAAATTCCTTCCTGGATACAGGGACGTATCCGGCATTGATGGAGGCCTTTCCCAAGAAGTCCGCGCCCGCGAATATCATCATAAAAGCCTTTATCCAAGGCGGACAGTTTGTGCTGCCTTATCTCATCGGATTTTTGATACTGCGGGATTTATGGTTTGGATGGAGCTTTATTTTTCTGATTGCGGTTCTCTCTGTCAATCTGGTATTTATCCTTACCCGCACGTTCCCGCCTATGACTGACCTTGCTCAGGCAAGTGAAGGATCGAGGCCGCAAAGGGCAAGAACTTTTCATTTCAGCTTGAATGAAATTTGCCTAATCTTGTTCGGATTCGTTGCGCAAACCCTGCTCTACATCCTGGGGCAATGGATTGCCAAGTACGGCTCGGAGGTTGTGCATATGAGCGAAGGCTCATCGCGGCTTCTGGTTAGCTATGGAAGTCTTGGCGCGATCTGTTGTGTGTTAGTCACCTTCACACTGGGCAACCGGGGCGTTAAGTCGATCTATTTTATGATGCTTTATACAGTTATGACAGCGGTCGTTTCACTCGTGATTTGGGCGTTCCCGGTGCCGGTGGTCTGCACTGCAGGGGCAGTACTCCTGGGTTTTTTCTCTAGCGGCGGACTGATCCAGCTCGGACTTACGCTGCTGGCCGAGAAATCTTCTCGGGGGAAAGGGCTGGTAACGAGCTTGTACACGATCGCGGAGGGAGTCGCTATTTTCACCATTCCCCTTGTAGCGTCTGCCATCTCCAGAGTCAATATCGGGGGGATCTTCCTGCTGAACGGGGCGGTCGCTTTGTTCGGATTTACGCTGGCTCTGATTATTTTTATCCGGGATAAGCGGCCCATTAATGAAGCAGGCGTTCAAGTAGAACAAGTTCAGTTCTAGAGACGGTGCAGCCGTTTCTTTTTGAAAGAACAGGTATGACAAAACATGACAAAATCAGCCCTTCCTAATGATTCTCAAGCGGTCTATGCGGCCCTGATCATAGGAGGCGGCTTTTTTTGCGCTGCGGGGCAAAGAATTCATAGATTTTTAAATAGCTGAATTGGTTGGCTGTAAAGGGAAACGGGTAAAAGAATTTAGGGTTTCACCGGGAGACTCACGGATTAAAAATAGATCTATTTTAGCTATTGGACGCAGCAGGATAGGGTAGCCCGGAAAGAAGTGGAGGAGTGCTTGACTATGGATGGAGAGAGACCAGCGCCGGTTCCGTTAAGCCTGATCAACGAGATTGCTAAGGTAGGGCATATTTTATACACGTACGATGACTGCGACAGCTATATCGACAATGCTCTGTCCTATGTTACGACCGGTATTCATCAAGGATACCAGATCTTGTTCATTGACAATGAGGTTGCGTACCGCAGGCTGCTTGGCAGGCTTGAAGAGGCGCTGTCCGCCGAGCAGTTGGAGGATGTTCATTACATCGAAAATTTTGAATTTTACCGTCAATACGGGGATTTCCATTGCGATAGCATTATTAATCATTTTGGGAGAATTTTGAAGCCTTTCCTGGACCGGCAGATCCCGGTTAGAACCTGGGCTCATGTCCAGTGGAGTGAGAAAGAGCGGGACAACATTCACATTACGCTTGAGGAATTTGAAAGAAAGGCGGACGGTCCCGTCATCGGCAACGGTCTTATGTCCGTCTGTGCCTATAACGCCCGGGAAATCTCCGCATCGCTGCAAAATGTTCTGCTAAAGACGCATGAATATTTGATGACCGACAGGGAATTCATCGCCTCTCCCCTGTATAAGAGTTCTCAAGTGCTTGAAGGGACTTTTCCTTCGCTCTCGGTCCAGAGCCAGCTTCTCAATGAGCAGAAGCAGCTTCTGATCGAGAAGGAAACGGCTGAACAAATGAGCAAGATCAAGAATGAATTTATTGCTATGATGAACCATGAGATACGGACCCCGATGAATGGCGTGCTTGGGATGACGGAGCTGCTGTCCGAAACGAATCTGGATCACGAGCAGACGGAGTATTTGGATGCGATCCGCAAAAGCGGGGAATCCCTGCTCCGAATCGTCAACGACATTCTAGATCTCTCCAAGATTGAATCGGGCCGTGCTTATGCCGTGAACGAGCCTTTTCGGATTAGGGACTGCATTGCGGAAGTGCTGGATGTACTGCTGCTGAAGATTTTGGAGAAAGACCTGGACATCAAAGTATCCGTCGACCCCGACATCCCGGAAAGGATTACAGGCGACTACAATCGCCTAAGACAGGTGCTTCTTAATTTGATTGAGAATGCTGTGAAATTTACTGAAGATGGTGGCATTAATATCTCGGTCAGCAGTCTGGTGCAGAGCGGCAGCAGGATTCAGCTTCAGGTGACCATCAGGGATACCGGAATCGGAATACCGGAGGAGGCGCTTAAAAATCTTTTTCAGCCGTTCTATCAAGTGGATAATGGCTTGACGCGAAAGGTGGAAGGAACCGGCCTCGGTCTGGCCATCTCCAAGAAGCTCGTGGAGTTGATGGGCGGCGAGATTATGGTGCGGATGCCGGAAGAGCCGGGAACCGCCTTTTTATTCACTGCGGAATTCGGAATGATTCCCACAGAGAGCCGCGCCGCAGCTATGGAAGAGGGCTCTGGCAAGTTCCCTTATTCCATGCGGGTGCTTGTAGCCGAAGATAATGAGATCAATCAGCTTATCCTGAAAAAACGGCTTGAAAAGCTCGGGCATACTGTGACCATCGCGGCAAATGGAAGGGAGGCGGTCCGGTCCGCCGTCAGCATACCTTACGACATCATTCTGATGGATGTCCGAATGCCGGTGATGGATGGGCTCGAAGCGGCGCAGATGATCCGAAATACGCTTGCCCCCGGTCAAGTGCCTTATATGGTGGCGTTGACGGCCAATTCCCTGCGGGACGACCGCGGCAAATGTCTGGACAACGGGATGGATGAATATTTGACAAAACCAATCGATAATGAGGAGCTGGCTGCCGTGCTGGAAAAAGCGGCGGGCCGAAAAGCCGACCGCGGCCAAGCTTTCAATATGCCGGAAAATCGATAATCAGAAAGTAGTATGATGAAAGGAAAGGAAAGCACAAAAGGCAGGTTCTTCGCTTGTAAGCGAGGGAGCCTGCCTTTTTTGTAATCGGGAACTTTCGGGATAGCGCTTCATTACGGGCATGCGCCCCTTAAGCTGATCTGCGAAAATCTATCTTTGGCAGCGTGTGTGTGGCATGTGTAGCGTATGCAGCGGGACAGCTAGGATTGGCGGGCAGAGAGTCCGCTTGCCGATTCTGCCGCCTGCCTGGTCGATCCCCGCAGGACAACGCTGGATTCCAAATAGATGATCTCCTTATGGCGGTCCGGCTGTTCAATCCGGTTAAGAAGCGTCTCGACGACGCGCGTCCCGAGCTCATAGGGGTAAGTATGAACCGTAGTTAGCGGCGGGTCGATGATTTTGGCGTTCGGGATGTCGTCAAACCCCGTCACTTCAATCTGTCTTGGCACTTGAACCTTCAGTTCCTTGAGCGCGCGGATCGCGCATATGCCGATATCGTCATTGGCGCAAACAAACGCGGTGGGCAGCTTATCCAAAGCCTCCAGCCTCTCTGTCATCCATTCGACGGAAAGGTAGGGCTGTGTGTCATCCGGCGTTAAGCTGAATGCGGGGTCGTGCCCTTGGCCGGATTCCCTCATCGCGCGCTCGAAACCGAGCCATCTCTCATAGAAGCTTCGGCAGTGGTACAAATCTCCGATGAAACCGATATTCTCGTGCCCCTCTTCGAGCAATGTTTTGGTGAGGGTGTAGGCGGAATATTCATTCTCGACCATAACAATATCGTACTTGTGGCTGCCAAAGACGGTCCTCGGAAGGAAATCGATAAATACGGTCGGGATTCCGGCGCCAAGAATCGTTTCGACATAAGGTTCATGAAAAATCTCCATGCAGACGATTCCATCGATATTGAACGGATTGATATTGGACGGCAGCACGTTGCTGCGGATATCATCAGGCTTCACCAGCATCAGAATCAGATTGAAGCCCTGGGTGCTGAGGCCCGTTTCCATTCCTTTAATCGTCTCGGCATAGAAGCTGATGGCATTGATATCTCCACGGGTGAGCAGTGCGATGTTTCCCATATTCATGCTAGAGAAATTTTTATACTTAAGCTCGGCCGCTTTTTGCAGAATCTTCTCCCTGGTCGCATCGGGAATTTGCGGATGATTATTCAGTGCTTTGGATACGGTATTGCGCGACAATCCCAAAGCATCGGCGATATTTTGAATGGTCACTCTCTCGGCCATAGGCAGCAAGCTCCTTTTAGACTCATGACTTTGATATAAGCATTTACACTGGTTGTAAAAATGCGACAATAAATTGCGCAAATACAAATATGAATGTAAAGAAGTAAATTGGGACATTGAGCTAATATATGCCCGTTACACTTAATGTGCATACACTTTACGGTAAAAAACATCTTTTGCTTTCTTAATTATATAATTTTTTTCAGGTACTGCATAGTTTGCCCCGGGGATCGGCGTGCCAATCTATGAAAGCAAGAATGAACCTTGGCATGGAAACGAAAACATGGAAGGCAAACGGATAAAATAAATACCTAAAAAAGGATTGACACTCTGAATTGAAAGCGCTATACTTCAATTGCAATAATTTAGTTTACATTTGTAATGTACTATGTAAATCAAATGACGTTAAGATGAATAACCGCACTTTTGAGGGAATCTGAAAAAAAGCGGAGGACAGGAGGGGGAACATGGCTGAAACGTATCGCGAGCTTTACCGCCCGCAATTTCATTTGACGCCGCCGAAGGGGCCGATGAGCGATCCGAACGGGATGGTGTTCTATGAAGGCGAATACCATCAGTTCTATCAGTTCACGGGCAGATGGGGCCATGCGGTGAGCCGCGATTTGCTGCACTGGGAGCATCTGCCGCTGGCGCTCATAGCCGACGAACTGGGCGACGTCTGGTCGGGGAGCGCCGTGGTGGACTGGCGGGACAGCAGCGGTTTCTTCGGCGGCGGGAGCGGTTTGGTAGCGATATTTACCCATTTTAAAGAGGGTCTCCAATCCCAAAGTATCGCGTACAGCTCGGACAAGGGAAGAAGCTGGGTGAAGTATGCGGGCAATCCGGTCATCCCCAATCCCGGCCTTCAGGATTTTCGCGATCCGAAGGTGCTGTGGCATGAGGGGACGGGACGCTGGGTCATGGCGGTCAGCGTGGACAGAGCCATTCATTTCTACAGCTCGCCTAATTTGCGGAAATGGCGGTTTGAGAGCAGCTTCAGCGGTGCCGGTTGTCAGGACGCCGTGTGGGAGTGTCCCGATTTGTTCCGTCTGCCGGTCTTGGGCGAGGTCGGCGAGATGCGCTGGGTGCTGCATGTCAGCATCGGCGACAATGAAATAACGGACGGTTCCACCGCCCAGTATTTCGTCGGACACTACGACGGCCGCCGCTTTGTCTGCGAGCATGAGGACGACCGTCCGCGATGGACTGATTTCGGGCAGGACTTCTACGCCGCCGTTTCGTATTCGGATATTCCGCAGGAAGACGGCCGGACAATCTGGCTTGCCTGGACCTCCAACTGGCAGTATCCGTTTCATTCTCCGACCGAGCCTTGGAAAGGCGGCATGTCGATTCCAAGGACGCTCGGGCTAGCAAGAAACGGCAGCGGAGAGCTTCGCCTTGTGCAGCAGCCGGTAAAGGAGCTTTCCGCGCTGCGTGAAGAACCGCTTGAGTACGGTCCGGTGGAGATTAAGGATGAAATCCTCCGCCTTCCATTCAAGGGACTGTCGTACGAATTCGAGGCCGAGGTCAGCTGGGACAGCGCGGCGGAATTTGGTATTCGTGTCAGGGTATCGGATGACGAGCACACTGTTCTTGGCGTAAGCCCGCCGCGCGGCGAATTGTTCCTCGACCGGCGCAGCTCGGGATTCAGCGAACTGCCGAAGCGTACCGGAGGAACGGCGAATTTCTCCAAGGTACTCCGGGCGCCGCGAAGCTTGGAAGCGGGCAGGCTGACCATGCGGGGCTTTGTGGACGATTCGGTCATTGAATGGTTTGTCGGGAACGGAGAGGAAGTATTTACGTCGCTTGTCTACCCCCGGCCGGATAGCGCCGGACTCGAATTGTTCGCCTATGGAGGAAACGTATCGTTCAGCCAATTTACGGTGTACCCCCTGAAACCCGTCTGGATATAAACGGAAAAATAGAAAAATATCATTCGAACAGGATGGTGAGCTGCTGTGAGCAACACACTGGAAAAAGAGTCAATACCGATTACCAATGCGAGGTACCGGCTTCAATATCATTTAATGCCGCCCGTCGGCTGGATGAACGATCCTAACGGACTTATTTATTATAACGGCGAATACCATGCCTTCTACCAGCATTATCCTTACGGCCCCTGGCAGGGACCGATGCACTGGGGACATGCGAAGAGCAAAGACCTTGTGCATTGGGAGCATCTTCCGATCGCCCTGACTCCCTCAATGTCCTACGACTATGCGGAAAACACGGTATACGGCTGCTGGTCGGGCAGCGCGGTCGACGATGACGGCGTGCTAACTCTGATTTATACGGGACATGTGGAGAGCAACGATCCGGTGGAGGTGCAGTGTATCGCGCGCAGTACGGACGGCATCCATTTTAAAAAGGGCGCGGCTTCCATCATTGCTGGTGCTCCGGACGCGGAGTGCTTCGGTTTCCGCGATCCGAAGGTATGGAAGCACGGCGAGGTCTGGCATCTGATTGTCGGTTACGGCAAGGACGGCAAGGGCAAGGCGCTGCACTATACCTCAAGCGATCTGGACGAATGGACCTACGAAGGAATTGCGGCGGAGAGCGACGGAACGATGGGCGATATGTGGGAATGCCCTGATATGTTCCCGCTTGGGGAAGCCCCGGAGAGTCATGTGCTCCTCTTCTCTCCGATGAATATTGCACCTGTCAAGACACTCTATCTGTCCGGACAATTCGACTACGGTACGGGGAAATTCAGCACGCAGCATAAGGACCGGGTGGACTACGGATTCGATTTCTACGCTCCGCAGACCTTCGAGGATGCGTCCGGACGGCGGATCTTGTTCGGCTGGATGAACATTTGGGGCGCGGAGATGCCCGAGAAGGAAGACGGCTGGATGGGAGCCTTCACCTTGCCGCGCGTGCTGACGCTCGCGGAAGATGGCAGCCTGCTTGCCAATCCTGCCGAAGAATTGAAGGCGCTGCGCGGTGAACATGTGAACACGGCTAACGTCCTGCTTAAAGACGGCGAAGAATATTCATTGGCGGGAGCGGAAGGAAGCGCGCTGGAAATTGAAGCCGTCTTTCTGGCAGATGCTTCATCCGGCGCCGAATTCGGTCTGCGCGTACGCTGCTCGGATGACGGCTTGCAGTATACGGAAATTTCCTATGAGGCATTCGAAGGCGTGCTGCGGATGAACCGGGATCATGCCGGAGCAGGCGAGGGCGGCGTCAACGAGGCTTCGCTTGTTCCGATGGAAGACGGACGGGTTAAGCTGCGCCTGTTCCTGGACAGTTCCTCGGTGGAATTATTTGCAAATGACGGCCGCCGGACGATTACGAACCGGATTTATCCGCTGGAAAGCAGCTTAGGGCTCAAGCTGTTCTCCAGAAATGGGGACACGGTGCTTGAATCGCTTAATGTATGGCGGATTCAGCCTATTCGACCGGCTAAGACGGCAGAGTAAGCATGGCGGATGTAGTAAAAGTATCGGAGGAAGAACTGGATGAAGCGGCCTGAAGTTTGGGCCGTTTTTTCAAGCAAGTGCAGCCTGCCGGCCAGTAAGAGATACTTATAAGTTTCAGCAGAGCTGATCGCAAGAAGAGCTGCCGCTAATTGAAGGATGCGGCGGCATCTTCGAATGGGCACCAATCGGTGCTTTTCTTAATGCACTAATAAGGTAACGCTTACATTTTAAGGGACGGAAGTGAGCGAAGTGAGAAAAGGGAAGAAGCATCCGGGGAGCTGCTGGTTAAACGTGTTCGTTGTATTTCTGCTGCTTGGGACCGTTATGTTCCCAGGTTCATACTCGGCGGCGTCAGAGGCCGAAGGAGAAAACGATACAGGCAATGTTGGAAGCGCTTTAACTGCTGGTGTTAGCAGCAACCTAAGCGGCTGGACGGCGAAGGACAAGGGAACGATCGAAGAGACGCCGGAAGGACTGAAGCTGTCCTCGGCGGAGAACGGATTCGCGCTGTCAGCAGAACAGGGGGAGAGCTTCAGTTACGAAGCGGATGTAACCCTGCTGCAGGACAGCGGCGTGGTATCGCTTGTCTTCCGCTCGAACGACAGCGGTTGGGGCTCTTACATGGCGCAGCTTGACCCGGGAGCGGATATCTTGAAGCTGAAGGACGCGAACGGCGACCGGGTGCTGAAGACGGAGAGCGTGACACTAAACGCTGGGGAAACGTACCATCTCAAGGTGACGGCGGAGGGCACGTCGCTGAAGGTGTACTGGAACGGCGGAGCGGAGCCGCTGCTAACCGCGCTCGATACCGCCTACACAAGCGGCTACTTCGGGATGCATGTCTGGAACAGCGCGGCGGTGTTCCAGAATATACACATGGAAGTCATGAATACGGAGACGAAGCCGGGAACGGTGAACAGCAACCTAAGCGGCTGGACAGCGAAGGACAAGGGAATGATCGAAGAGACGCCGGAAGGACTGAAGCTGTCCTCGGCGGAGAACGGATTCGCGCTGTCAGCAGAACAGGGGGAGAGCTTCAGTTACGAAGCGGATGTAACCCTGCTGCAGGACAGCGGCGTGGTATCGCTTGTCTTCCGCTCGAACGACAGCGGTTGGGGCTCTTACATGGCGCAGCTTGACCCGGGAGCGGATATCTTGAAGCTGAAGGACGCGAACGGCGACCGGGTGCTGAAGACGGAGAGCGTGACACTAAACGCTGGGGAAACGTACCATCTCAAGGTGACGGCGGAGGGCGCGTCGCTGAAGGTGTATTGGAACGGCGGAGCGGAGCCGCTGCTTGAGGCGGAGGATACCGCCTACACGAGCGGATATTATGGGATGCATGTCTGGAACAGCACGGCGGTATTCCAGAATATTTATGCGGGTCAGTCGGGTCAAGCGAAGCCAGTAGAGATGGCCGGCGTCAGCAGCAATCTTGCGGGCTGGTCGCAGCGCGGTGTTGGAACCGCTTCCTCAAGTCTTGAAGGTCTTCAGCTGACGGCACCAGGCGAGGCTACGGTAATGTCGGAAACCTATGCTCAGGACTTTACCTATGAGAGCGACGTGACGCTGAAGTCGGCGGACTCGGCAGGCTCCCTGCTGCTGCGTTCGGATGAGACGGGGCGGAACGGATTTCTGGTCCAGGTGGATGGAAAAGCGGGCAAGATCAGATTGCTCGACGCGAACAGCGCGCATCCGGACCGGCTGTGGATTGAGAAGAGCATCGCCATTCTGCCGGATGTCAGCTACCACGTCAAAGTCAAGGCGGACGGGAATCAGATAAAGGTCTATTGGAATGGCAAATACGATCCCGTAATCAGCGCCGAAACGGAGCTTTACTCTAATAACAGGCGGCTGGGGCTTCGCGTAAGCGGTACCGCGGTGTTCCAGAATATCGAGGTGAGCGATCTGCTCACGAATATTGAAGAGCTGAACACCGAAGCCAGCGGATGGATGAAGGATCTGCAAGGCCTCAAGGGAACGTCGGAAGGAGCGCAGTGGTCGCTGCATCTTTCCGGCCCGGAGGCGAAGGATTTTGTTCTGGAGAGCAACGTTACGATTGCCGTGTATTCACCGTCCGCCGAGGCGGCGCTGCTGTTCCGGGCAAACGAAGACGGTTCCGGCTACTGGCTTCAATTGAACGCGAATGAAGGCACGGTTAAGCTGGTGAAGTCGGGTTCGGCAGGACGGGAGGTGCTGGCTTCCACTTCGGATATTCCGCTTGCTCCCGGGAAGAAGCACCATATTGAAATTCATGCCGTGGACTCACAGATCTCGGCCTATGTGGACGGCTATAAAGCTGCCCAGCTTGAGGATGCCAGCTATGCCTCGGGCCTGACCGGTCTTGCCGTGACCGGCGGCAGCGCTTATTTTCAGGATGTCTATTTGACGCCTTCCGGCGGTTATTACAATGAAATTTACCGTCCGGCGTATCATTACACGCCTGCTCGCGGCTCGGCAAGCGACCCGAACGGGCTGGTCTATTTTGAAGGGGAATATCATCTCTTTCACCAGAGCGCCGGACAATGGGCCCACGCGGTCAGCACCGACCTGGTTCATTGGCGGCGTCTGCCGCTTGCGCTAACCTGGAATGGTCTGGGCCATGTCTGGTCCGGGGCTGCAATTGCTGATGAGGATAACGCTTCGGGGCTGTTCGGCGATTCGGGCGGCAAGGGGCTTGTTGCTTACTACACCTCCTTTAATCCGGACAAAACGGGCGGCAATCAACAGATCGGGCTCGCTTACAGCAAGGATAAAGGCCGCACCTGGCAGTATTACGGGAACGAAGCGATTATCAAAAATCCGGGTTCTACAAGCGGAAATGAGCCGGTAGTCTGGGATTTCCGCGATCCGAAGGTGGTGCGCGACGAAGCGGGCAACCGCTGGATCATGGTCGTTTCCGGCGGCGATCATATCCGCTTCTACACCTCGGAGAATCTGATCGACTGGAAGCTGACCGACAGCTTCGGTTACGGCAGTTATATACGGGGCGGCGTGTGGGAATGCCCTGACCTGTTCCCGCTGAAGGTGGACGGGGATGCCTCGAAGCAAAAATGGGTGCTGATGATCAGCATGGGCGCTAATCCGAAGACAAACGGATCGGACGCCGAATATTTTATCGGCGAGTTGACGCCTGACGGTAAGTTTGTGAACGACAATCCGGCCGGGACCGTACTCAGGACCGACTTTGGCAAGGAGATGTACGCTTCGACTTCCTTTGCGAACGTACCAGGCAACCGGCGAATTATGCTGGCCTGGATGACGAACTGGGATTATCCGTTCAGCTTCCCGACCTCGCCGTGGAAAGGACAAATGACGATTCCGCGCGAATTGTCGCTCAAGACGACGCCGGAAGGCATCCGTTTGGCGCAGACTCCGATTACCGAGCTTGAAGACCTACGGGGTACGCCATTCGCGGTCAGCGATACGAGCGTCTCTGCGGATACGGAAAATATTCTGGCCCCATTCTTCGGCAATGCCTACGAAATTGAGGCCGAGCTTGAACTGCCTGAGAAAGGAGCCGCTTCAGAATTCGGATTCCGCCTGCGTGAAGGCGGAGCGCAGCGGACCGTTGTCGGTTACCGCACAGGAAGCGGCAAGCTGTTCGTTGACCGTTCCGCTTCCGGGCGGACCGATTTCTCATCCAAGTTCTCGTCTGTGCATGAAGCCAAGGTGCAGCCGGAGAATTCTACGCTGAAGCTCCGTATTCTGGTGGACGAATCCTCGGTCGAGGTGTTTGCGGCGGACGGCAGAACGGTATTCTCCGACGTTATTTTCCCGGATAAGGCGCGCAGCGGTATGAGCTTCTACGCCAAGGGCGGCACGGTGAATGTGAAGTCGATTAAGGTCTATCCGCTTAAAAATATTTGGAACGAAGGTTTGCAGCCGGACGCATCTGCCGGCCGGATCATTCTGGACCGCAGCCTGCTGGAGCTGGGGGCCGGAGAATCCAAAGAGATATTTGCTGGTGTGCTGCCGCATGAGTCCGCTCAGGAGCTCG
>NZ_ASSD01000286.1 GCF_000520715.1 Paenibacillus zanthoxyli JH29 | reverse complement strand
TCCCCCGCCATTATCGTGGCTTGGCTCGCCAAGCTGAATCCGCTCGGGCTTGTTGTCACTTCGGTGCTGTTCGGCGGATTGATTGTCGGCGGTTTTAGCGTACAGACCATCGGTCTGCCATCGTCCATTTCGGAAATGCTGCAGGGCGCGATCCTGTTTTTCCTGATTGCCGGCGATATGGTCACCCGCTTCCGCATTCGCCGGGGAGCGTAGCCCAAAGGAGGAATCGAAAGAAATGGATTTTGTCACACAGTTATTAATCGCCGCCATTACCGCGGGTACGCCGCTGCTCTTGGCGACGCTCGGAGGCATATTGAACGAACGCGCCGGCATTATTCAGTTGGGAGCCGAGGGCCTCATGCTGATGGGGGCGGTCACAACCTGCATTGTGTTTATTCGTACCGAAAATCTTGGAGTGGCGCTGCTCGCGTCAGTTGGAGTAACGGCGGTGCTCGGCCTGGGCCACTCCTTTCTGTGCATCACGCTCCGCGCCAACCAGACCATGTCGGGTCTTGCGATGACGCTGTTTGGCAGCGGCTTTAGCGCCTATCTCGGCAAGTCGATCAGCGGCAACCCGCTGCCCGGTATTTTGCCGAGACTGCATCTGGACTTTCTGAAGCCGATTCCGGTGCTCGGCGATATTTTGGGGAATCTGGATGTTCTGACCTGGTTCAGCTTTGTGCTTGTCATTGTGCTGCATCTGCTCATTCACCGCACTTCATGGGGTCTGCATCTGCGGGCCGTGGGAGACAGTCCGGCCACTGCGGATGTCATGGGCGTTCATGTCCGGCTGATCCGTTACGGCTACGTTACGGTCGGCGCCATGCTGATCGGGCTTGCAGGAGCGGATATGGTTCTGACCGTTGCTCCGACCTGGAACGAAGGGCTGACGGCGGGCAGAGGCTGGATCGCGGTTGGTCTCGTTATTTTTGCCAGATGGAATCCGGTAAGGGCGCTGCTGTGCGCCTACTTCTTCGGAGCACTGGATTCGCTGGGCTTCCGGATGCAGCTGCTTGGCAGCGCCATTCCGCCGTACTTCTTGAAAATGATTCCTTATGTTGTAACCATCCTTGTCCTCATGTATTTGGGGTACCGCAACCGCAACAAGCCTTCCGGCACGCCGGAATCGCTAGGTATTCCGTACATCCGGGAGCAGCGGTTCTAGGACGTTAAAACGGCTTTTAGACTGCGGACAACTGTAGGTGGGAGGGGAGCAAATGAAACCTTTTCACGATGAACCACTGGGTAAGCCGGCTGTAGCGGCTGAGTATGGCCGAAGCGGTTCTGGAAGGCGCCTGTATCGGCAAGGAAATGCTTGCTCCATTGTACAAGGCGGTTGTCACGCAGTTTGAAGCCTATGGAGATCCTTTTGCAACCGTAGAATACAAGAAGAGGGCAGCGGGCAATCTTGCCGCTACCGAACTGTGGAAGGCATTGGAAGGAAACGCTGGAAAAAGCGGACATTAATGTAATGGGGAATGGGGGAGTTTTCCGAACCCGGGGCCCGAAGAGGTTATGCCGGTGCATAGGTTATGACGGCATTATGCGGGCCGTAAACAAGGCGATTGAAAAAGGAGTGGGACCATGGCAACCCCAGCTTCACCTATTACACTGTCTGAGATAAACGAAATGAGCAAGGAAGAGTTTGTGGCGACGCTTGGCGGTATTTTTGAGCATTCGCCATGGGTTGCCGAATCGGCCTACGCCTCCCGTCCCTTCAGATCGGTTGGAGAACTGCACGAAGCGATGACGGAGGCAGTCCGAAGCGCAGACCGGGAGAAGATTTTGTCGCTGCTGCGGGCCCATCCCGATCTGGCGACGAGGCTCCAGGTCACACCGCTGTCGGCGGCGGAGCAGAAAGGGGCAGGGCTAGACCGTCTGACCCCGGAGGAATTCGAATTGTTAAACGACCTGAACACGAAATATACGGACAAATTCCAGTT
Source organism: Paenibacillus zanthoxyli JH29 (assembly GCF_000520715.1). Classification (GTDB taxonomy): domain Bacteria; phylum Bacillota; class Bacilli; order Paenibacillales; family Paenibacillaceae; genus Paenibacillus_AQ; species Paenibacillus_AQ zanthoxyli. Next base: position 5,501 of record NZ_ASSD01000286.1, on the reverse strand, counting down.
TCCGTTCATTCTGGCTGTGCGAGGGAAAAACAAAGACGATATCATCCAATCCATCAGCGAGCGTGTTAACCTTGCGGCTGAGGAAGAATGGAACCGCGCATTATTTGAAATCAGCAAAATTACGAAGTTTCGCTTGGAGGATCTGCTGACGGAATAAAAACATCCTTCAATTCAATCATTCTTGTTAACGGGGGTGCCAGCCATACTCATACCGAAGACTGCCAAAGGCCGATTTTCGATTCGGAAGACAGAAATAGCCAGCATAATTATGAATATTCTCCACAAAAATTACAGGACACGCAGTGATATATCGCACGTTCCGATCCACAATTTGTCCAGGGAGGTGGCTGCATGAGCGGACGTTTGACTACCCATGTGCTCGATCTGGTACGGGGGATTCCCGCTTCGGGAGTTTTCCTGCAGCTGAGGCGGCTGGAGAATGAAGAGAGTCTGCTGCTCCGCGAGGCGGCTACGAATGCGGACGGGAGGCTGGAGGCTCCACTGCTGGAAGACGCGGAAATGAAGCCCGGCGAGTATGAGCTGCTGTTCCACGCGGGAGATTATTTTCGAAAAATGGATGCGGAAAGCTCAGAGACATCTTCGGCCCCTGAACCCATTGGATTTCTCGATCTGATTCCGATCCGTTTCCACATCGGCAGTGAGGGCGGTCATTATCATGTTCCGCTTCTGCTCGCTCCTGGAGGATACAGCACTTATCGCGGAAGCTGACAACCGGGTATAACTTATTGTAGAAGAAAACTAACGACGACGGGAGGGAACCTATGTGAGCGATTCTTATGAACTGGTAATTAAAAATGGTCTGGCGGTACTCCCCGGGGAGGTCGTGAAGCTTGATATCGGCATTGCCGACGGCAAAATCGCTGCCCTGGAAGCCGGGATAGAAGCCGGTTCGGATACAACCGTCATCGATGCCGAAGGACAGTATGTGCTGCCTGGCATGATCGACATGCATGTCCATTTTAACGAGCCGTCGTTTGGGCACTGGGAAGGCTTTCCCACCGGATCGGCGTCGCTGGCGGCGGGAGGCTGCACTACCTATGCCGATATGCCGCTGAACGGCAATCCGCCGACGGTGAATTTACCCGCTCTCGGTCTGAAAGCCGAATTGGCCGCCGGTCATTCTGCTGTCGATTATGTGCTGTGGGGCGGCCTTGTTCCGGGCAATCTGGATAATTTGGAGGAGCTCTGGTCGGCGGGCGTAACGGGCTTCAAGGCCTTTATATCGAATCCGGGCGGCGAAGGCGAAGGACGCTTTCGCGAGGTTGACGACAAGACTCTGTACCAAGGGATGAAAAAGATCGCCTCGCTCGGCGGCATACTGGCGCTGCATGCGGAGAGCGACGAGATGACGGCGGTGCTCGCGGCGGAAGCGGTGCGAAGCGGACGGACAGGAGCTCGCGATTTTGCGGCCTCCCGGCCGGAGCATGCGGAGATGGAGGCTGTCGCCCGGGCACTGCTGTACGGGGAGCGTACGGGATGCCGGCTGCATTTTGTCCATATCAGCACGGCCGCTGCAATTGACATGATTCATGCAGCCAAATTACGCGGCCAGGACGTATCGGCAGAAACCTGCCCGCACTATTTGATATTGACGGAAGACGATATGGAGGAAATGGGCCCGGTTGCCAAATGCGCGCCGCCGCTGCGGAGCGCCGAGGAGCAGGAGAAGCTGTGGAAGGCGCTGGCCGATGGGAAAATCGATCTCATTGCCTCCGACCATTCGCCCTGTCCTCCCGAACTGAAGCTTGCCTCCGGACTGAGTTTCTTTGATGCCTGGGGCGGTATCTCCGGGGCTCAGAGCAGCATGGAACTGATGTTCCATGAAGGAGTAAACAAGCGGAAGCTTCCGGTAACGCTGGTTTCACGGCTGCTGTCGGGGCTTCCAGCGGAGCGTTTCGGGTTATCCGGCCGCAAAGGTTCAATTGCAATTGGCATGGACGCCGATCTGGCGGTGCTGCATCCGGATATGCCCTATACCCTTTCCTCTTCGGATTTGCTCTACCGCCACAAGCATAGCCCATATGCCGGAATGAATCTCTCCTGCAGGGTGACTTCCACTATCTGCCGCGGTAATCTGGTCTATACCCGTGAACAGGGCGTGATCTCTCCGGAAGGCGGACAGTGGATACAAATCGGTGAAGGGCAGCTGGTATTATGAGTGCGTCTTATATTCAAGCTCCAGCCGCCGAAATGATGGAGCTGCTTGAAGAATTGTCCGCGTTCAGCGCGCCGGGAGACGGGGTTACCCGGCTGCTGTATACGCCGGAATGGAAGAAGGCGCAGCAGTTTCTGCTTAACCGGGCCGGGGAGAGCGGCCTGACGGCTTATTCCGACAGCGTCGGCAATGTCTATGGCAAATTGACCGGCACGCGCGATGACGGCAAAGTCGTATTGGCCGGTTCACATATCGACACGGTTGTAAACGGCGGGAAATACGATGGCGCTTACGGAGTAGGGGCAGCCTTTACAGCGCTGCGCTACCTAAGCAGCGTGTACGGTCCGCCGCTTCGGACCCTGGAAGCTGTCTCCTTCGCCGAAGAGGAAGGCAGCCGGTTTCCGCTGACCTTTTGGGGTTCGGGCAATGTGACCGGACTGTACGACGGCAGCGAAGCGGAAGACTGCAGGGATAGCGAAGGCGTTACGCTTCTGGAAGGGATGAAGAGCTGCGGCCTGGACGGTAAGGAGCCGAGTGCGCCGAGAAGCGACATTTCCGCATATGTAGAGCTTCACATCGAGCAGGGGATCGTGCTTGAGCGGACGGGGATGCAGATCGGCGTTGTGTCGGCGATTGTCGGGCAGCGGCGATTTGCCGTGACCGTCAAAGGTACGGCCAATCATGCCGGAACGACGCCGATGGGCCTGCGCCGCGACGCTCTCGCCGCTGCCGCTGAGATGATGCTGCAGATGGAGCGCCTTGCGGCGGAAGCGGGAGATCCGCTGGTAGCCACCACGGGGCGGCTGGTTGTAACCCCCAATACACCAAATGTGATTCCCGGCGAAGTGGCGTTCACGCTGGACATCCGCCATAGCCGGGAAGATGAGCTGGAGGCGTTCTGCGCATCGGTTGTGTCCGCGTTTGAGGAAATAGCAAAACGCCGGGATGTTGCACTCGACATAACGCTCCGGCTCAGCGCTTCTCCCGCGCCGATGGACAGCAGGCTGAGAGCGGAGCTTGAAGCTATATGTCTCCGGCAGGGCAGGACATACAAAGCGATGGTCAGCGGGGCGGGCCACGATGCCCAACTGTTTGCGCCACGATGTCCGACCGCGATGATTTTCGTGCCGAGCCAAGACGGCATCAGCCATTCTCCGGAGGAATATACTTCGCCGGAAGAGCTGGCTGCCGGGCTTGAGGTGCTGATCGCGCTACTGTATAAGCTGGGATATGAAGAAACGGATGAAGACGGTCTTGTGCCGCAAAATACGAAGGAGAGATGGACATGAAGCGGTTCGAAGACTTGTCACCGTCACTGCGGTGCATTATGACTCCAGGACCGGTGGAGGTTGACCCGCGCGTGCTGCGGGCGATGTCATATCCGGTGCTGGGCCAGTTCGACCCCGAGTTTACCGACATTATGAATGAAACGATGGGCATGCTGCGGGAGCTGTTCGCTACAAGCAATCAGTGGGCCTTTCCCGTGGACGGCACCTCCCGTTCGGGGATTGAGGCGGCCATGGTCAGCCTGATTTCTCCAGGGGACCGTGTGCTGATTCCAATTTACGGCCGTTTTGGGCATTTGCTGCATGAAATCGCCGACCGCTGCGGCGCGGAGGTGCATACGATTGAGAAGGAATGGGGAACGGTCTTCGCTCAGGAGGAGATCATTGCCGAGATGCGCAGGGTAAAGCCCGATGTGGTCGCAATGGTTCACGGCGAGACATCCACCGGCCGCCTGCAGCCGCTCGAAGGGATTGGGCAGGCTTGCCGGGAAATGGATGCCCTGCTGATTGTCGATGCGGTGGCAACGATCGGCGGCGTGCCGGTCGAGACGGACGCCTGGCAGCTTGACGCCGTGATCGGCGGCACGCAGAAATGCCTGTCCGTTCCGTCGGGCATGGCCCCGGTCACGTACAACAAACGCGCCGAAGACAAGATCAAGTCGCGCAAACGGGTGGAGCGCGGACTGCGCACAGCCGATGCCGGAGACGAGGATATCGCAGTCGTTCGCAGCAATTATTTTGATCTGGGGATGCTTCAAGACTACTGGAGTCCATTGCGGCTGAACCATCATACGGAAATGACCTCCATGCTGTACGCGCTGCGTGAAGGTCTGCGGCTCGTATTGGAAGAGGGGCTTGAGGAGCGATTTGCCAGGCACCGCCTGCATGAGCGTGCGCTTGTCGCCGGGCTCAAGGCGATGGGACTTCAGCTTTACGGCGACCCCGGCTGCAAAATGCCGATGGTAACCTGCGTGGTGATCCCGGAAGGAGTCAACGGGGAATCGGTACGCTCCATGCTGCTGGACAGCTTCGGCATCGAAATCGCCAGCTCTTTCGGACCGCTTAAAGGGAAAATCTGGCGGATTGGAACGATGGGCTTCAGCTGCCGCGGGAACAATGTGCTGCGGGTGCTGGGCGCGCTGGAGGCGGCGCTGCTCCGCCACGGCCATCCGCTGCCTGCCGGACTTGGCGTTCAGGCGGCACTTGATATCTACGAGCAGGTATAGGATAATTTCGAGAAACGAACTAAGCAAGGCGTTCGGGAGGCAAACCTGCCGGATGGAACCTCGGGAAAAACGGCTACCGGACCTGCGGGGAAGGCAGAGCCGTTTTTTCTTAAACTGCCGCTTGGCGAAGCTGCTGCGGTTAACTATTTTGTGCGAAGGGAGCGGGAAGATATGGTCTTTGCAAGAAAACCTCTCGCCGACTGCGTTCCGGAGCTTGTAGCTACGGCGCGCGGCGACATGCCGGCTACGCTGGTTATAACCGGCGGCAAACTGGTCAACGTGTGTTCCGGCGAAATTTTGGAAGGCATGTCCGTCGGCATTCAGGAAGGGCGCATCGCCTATGTAGGCAAGGACGTATCGCATATGATCGGGGAGAATACCAAGGTCATTGATGCGGCGGGAAAATATATCGCTCCCGGCCTGCTCGACGGACACTGCCATATCGAGAGCACGCAGCTGACTGTCACCGAATTCGCGCGCGCGGTTCTTCCGCTCGGAACGACCGGCGGCTTCTTCGACGCTCATGAAATTGCCAATGTGTTCGGACTAAAAGGAATCAAGCTGATGCTGGAAGAGATGCGGACGACGCCGCTTGCCGCCTATATGCAGGTCGCTTCCTGCGTTCCTTCAGCGGGTCCCGAATTCGAAACGACCGGGGCGGCCATCGGGCCGGAGGAAGTGGCGGAGGCGTTCACCTGGGGAGACGATGTCATCGCGCTCGGTGAAGTGATGAACTTTCCCGGCGTCGTCTACGGCGACGATAAAATGCTTGGAGAGATTCAGGCGACCCTGCGAGCCGGAAAATATGCCGAC
>NZ_ASSD01000285.1 GCF_000520715.1 Paenibacillus zanthoxyli JH29 | reverse complement strand
CCGCCGCACCGGCGGGTCCTGATCCGTACAGTTTCACTGCAGCAAAGGAGCCCAAAAAGCCATGATCATTGATCTGACCCACCCCATCCGGGACGGACTGCCGGTCTATCCGGGAGATCTGCCGACACAGCTTGCAAGATCCGCCGAGTTCGCCCGGGACGGCTATAACAATCATCGCCTGACCATCAACATGCATTCGGGAACGCATATCGACGGGCATATGCACATGACGGACTGCACGGATTATTTGAACGGGTATCCGCTGAGTACGTTTATCGGGGAGGGCTGCTTGCTGGACGTCCGGGGTGCCGGAGCAATTGGATATAAGCCCGAATACGAACAGCTTGTTCGCGAAGGGCAGATTGTAATCCTGTACACCGGCCATAGCGATTTGTTCGGAGAACCCGCCTATTTTGCCGATTTTCCGGTGCTGACACCGGAGCTTGCGGATCATCTGATTCGAAAAAGGATTAAAATGGTCGGCATGGACACTCCATCGCCGGACAGACATCCTTACGATATACACCGGATGCTGTTCAGCCGCCGTATTCCAATCATCGAGAATCTGACGAATCTTGCGGCGCTGCTCCCCTTATCCCGGTTTGAAGTGACCGCCCTTCCGCTGAATATCAACGCTGATTCCTCCATAGCCCGGGTGATTGCCCGTACTTTCCAGTAAACAAACAGTGCCGGCCGGATAACCATCCGGTCGGCACTGTTCTGTAAAGAGCCTATGTCCGCTATCGCGCGGCAGAGACTTTCCCGCCCCGCAACTTACCTGCGGCTTTATTTTACACTTCCACCGGATACATCCGCTGGCGCAGTTCCTTGATTTCGTCGCTTTCGAGGTACTCATCATAGCTCATCACGCGATCGATAATGCCATTTGGCGTAATCTCGATGATCCGGTTCGCAATCGTCTGGATGAACTGATGGTCATGCGATGTGAACAGAATCGTGCCGTCGAAGTCGATCAGCCCGTTGTTCAGCGCCGTGATGGATTCGAGGTCCAAGTGGTTCGTCGGCTCGTCGAAGACGAGGACGTTCGCGCCGTTCAGCATCATCTTCGCCAGCATGCAGCGCACCTTCTCGCCCCCGGACAATACGCTTGCCTTCTTCAGCGCTTCCTCGCCGGAGAACAGCATGCGTCCCAGGAAGCCGCGCAGGAACGTCTCGTCCTGGTCCTTCGAGTATTGGCGCAGCCATTCCACCAGATTCAGCTCCACGCCGTCGAAATAATTGGAGTTATCCTTCGGGAAGTAAGCTTGGGATGTCGTCACGCCCCAGGTGTATTCGCCCGATTCCGCCTCCGTTTCGCCCATGATGACATCGAACAGCGTTGATTTGGGCAGCCCGTTCGGACCGACAAAAGCAATCTTGTCTCCTTTGTTGACCACAAAGCCGACTTCGTCCAGCACTTTCTCGCCCTCGATGCTCTTGGTCAGATTGCTGATCGTCAGTAGCTGCTTGCCGGCTTCGCGCTCCGGCTTGAAGTTCAGGAACGGATATTTCCGGTTGGACGGGCGAATGTCGTCGAGCGTGATCTTGTCGAGCTGCTTCTTCCGCGACGTCGCCTGCTTGGACTTCGAGGCGTTGGCCGAGAAGCGCTGAATGAACGCCTGCAGCTCCTTGATCTTCTCCTCTTTCTTCTTGTTCGATTCCCGCTGAAGCGTGAGGGCCAGCTGACTGGACTCGTACCAGAAGTCATAGTTGCCGACATACATCTGGATTTTGCCGAAGTCGATGTCCGCGATGTGCGTACATACTTTGTTCAGGAAATGACGGTCATGGGATACGACGATAACGGTGCCTTCATAGTCCATGAGGAAGTTCTCCAGCCAGCCAATCGATTCGAGATCCAAGTGGTTGGTAGGTTCGTCAAGGAGCAGGTTGTTCGGACGGCCGAACAACGCCTGGGCAAGCAGTACCCGTACCTTCTCGTTCCCGCTGAGCTCCGCCATCTTTTTGTCGTGCAGATCACGCGGAATGCCGAGCCCGATCAAGAGCGCGGCGGCGTCCGGCTCAGCGTCCCAGCCGTTCAGTTCAGCGAACTCGCCTTCCAGCTCGCCGGCCCGCAGACCGTCGGCTTCGGAGAAGTCGGATTTGGCGTACAGCGCGTCTTTCTCCTTCATAATGTCATACAGGCGCGCGTGGCCCATAATGACCGTTTCCAGCACCGGGTTTTCGTCATATTCGAAGTGGTTCTGCTTCAATATGGCCATGCGTTCGCCGGGCGTGATATGCACTTCACCGGAATTGGCTTCGATCTCGCCGGACAGAATTTTCAGGAACGTCGATTTGCCGGCGCCGTTGGCCCCGATCAGGCCGTAGCAATTCCCGGGAGTGAACTTTATATTTACATCTTCAAAAAGTGCGCGTTTTCCGTAACGGAGTGTCACGCCGCTTGTACTGATCATTTTTGCATACCATCCTTTACACTTAGGTTTCCGGCATATTATAGCACAAAAATGGACCGAAAAGCCCGTAAACTCCTTGATTTGCCGCGAAAAGGGCAAAAATGGGCAAACAGCGGCACTGCGATTCCGGCATTTGGCGCCGCCGGCGGGCCGGGACGTGCCGGGCTGTTTGTGTATTTTTAATCAAATTTGATGTAAAATGCGAGTAAACGCCCCTTGCAGACTATATAAGTAATTGCGGCTGCTGCCGTCCTAAGGAGGTTTACCCGAATGAAGATTACATTTATAGAACCGACACCGAGTCCGCATACGATGAAGCTTCATCTGGATGAAAGTCTGGAGCCGGGAATACGCAGAACCTATACCCTGGAAAGTCAGCATGCTGCGCCAGCCTGGGCGCGGGAGATGCTGACCATACCGGGAGTGGAAAATGTCTTTCACACCGCCGACTTCGCAGCGCTGGAGCGGAAGCCCTCCGCAGACTGGGCGGAGATATTCCGCGAGCTGCAGTCCCGCTTCGGTGGCGAAGCGGCCGTAGCGCAGGACTGGGCGCTGACAGACGAGAACGACGGAGCGCATTTCGGCGAGGCGCAGGTGTTCGTCCAAATGTTCCGCGCTATTCCGATGCAGATCCGGGTAAAAAGCGGAGCGCGCGAGGAACGCATCGCGCTGTCGCCTCGCTTCACCGAGGCGGTAACGAATGTGGCGAGCGCGGTCCTGATCAAAGAGCGCAAGCTGACGGAATACGGCGTCCGCTACGGCGAGCTGCCCGAGATCGCGCGCGAAGTTGAGCAGGAGCTGGAGGCCGCGTATCCGCAGGAGCGCCTTGATTCGCTGGTGCAGCAGGCTATCGCGCACGGGACGGCCGGCGGCGAATTCATCGAGCATCGCAGCAAGCGCGGTCAGGATGAGCTGCTGCGAGACCTGACGAGCGAAAACTGGCGGGTACGCTATGCGGCGCTTGAAGATTTGACGCCTACGCCCGAGCTGATCCCGCAAATAGCTGCGGCGCTGCGAGACCCGAAGCTGCTGATCCGGCGGTTAGCCGTCGTCTATCTAGGGGATCTGCGCACCCCCGAAGCGAAGGAACTGCTGTACGAGGCAATGAGCGACAACGCTCCCGCCGTGCGGCGCACCGCCGGCGATACCCTGTCCGATATCGGCGATCCCGCCGCCACGCCGGTCATGACCCGGGCGCTAGAGGACAGCAGCAAAATCGTCCGCTGGCGCGCCGCCCGGTTTCTGTACGAGGTCGGCACAGCTGAAGCGCGCGAAGCGCTGGAAGCTGCGGTGAACGATCCCGAGTTCGAAGTCGGGCTTCAGGCGCGCATGGCGCTGGAACGTATTGAGTCCGGCGAGGAAGCGGCCGGAACGGTCTGGCAGCAGATGGCGGGACGCGGACGCAGCTGAGTCGGCTTTTTCAAATCTGTTTTTCTTTTGGGCTTATTATAAAGATCGCTCCTCCTTGAGTCTGGGACTGCCGGAGAGCGATCTTTTTTCATGATTGTGTTCAACCGGGAGAATTCTCAGCCGCAGAATGTATAGCCTGCTCCCACAAAATGTGATATAATGTAAATATATGAAAATATTTACTACAAGGAGGATGTTATGAGCACTTCTGTCTGGCTCCCCATCATTATTGCATTATTGGTCTGTTACGGTTTCTTCGACTACAGCAAGAAGAAGAAAAAATAGTCTGGTCTTCATGAAAAAGCCCGCTTTGCCGTTAACCAAACGAACAAGCGGGCTACCCCATGATTTCACTGAATGCTTGCGCTTCCCGCTCTCCGGATTCCCGTTGAATCATTTGAAGAATGCGTCTGAAGTAATCATCGTTTGATTTAAAAGAACCGCCCTGCGGATTGTCACTTTTTAAATATTCCTGGAGCAGACTGCTGTTCTCTTTTTCAACCGACCACTGAAAGGACGATACACTGAACAATCTTCTTTTCCTTCTGTGATTGAAAGTCCGCTGGCCGATATTTTTGCACGCCGTCCGCTCCCCAATAACCATTGCTTCTTTTAAATGCATTCTCAGCGTCAATGCCATAATTTCACTGCAGCTGGCTGAATATTCATTGACCAGAATAAACAGACGCCCAAACGAATGCCTTTTTTCATCGGACAGAAAGGTTACAATTTTACCCGGATAGTTTAACTCCGCAATGCTGCATGAGGGAAGAAGTAATCTCGCGATGCGTACACACTCTTCCACGACTCCTCCTGAATTGTTGCGGAGGTCCAGAATCAATCCTTTCACATTTCCGCTTCTTTCCAGAATTTCTCCAATCTTTTCGGAAATACCCGAGCCAAAAAAGTGAATAGGAAGATACAAATACCCCTCCAGCTTGATCGCTTCCGCCAATTTGCCTGCGGCTTTTCTTATGGCAGGGTAGTATTGTCCATAGCGGAAAGTTGTATACGGTATAGCCTTCGTCTCCTCAATAAACGCGGCCAGACGTGAAGGAGCGATCAGAGTCCTGCTCATCAGCTCCGTTTTTTTTTGACGATAACGTTCATCCATCTTCAGCATTAGCTCGTTATTTTCGTATATTTCCAGGTATCTCCGAACGGTCCGTTTGGAGAGCAACAACCCATTTGAGAATAACCGCATTACCGTCGCCCCCCTACTCGTCGACACTGTAACTGTAGACGCTTGTAAGTTTTTGAGTATTAATGAGCAGCTTCTCTTTGTCCGCTCTTGCCGTTAGAAGAAAAAACAGAACAAAGAGAACAAGACCCACCGCCGCAGTAACAACAATCCCCGTCGTATTAATCACCGCTGCTGAACCCCATAGGAGAAGCGCAAATGGGGATGCCAGATTGATTAGGGCGAATACGGAAGCAACAATCTGTTTTCCCATGCCGTAATCAGCATAATGGCAGGTGGAAGCACCCAAAAACGCAAAACACAGTATCAGGTTGGCAGCCAGTTGCCCGATACTGTTAAAACTTAGGGACAGCGTCCCGAAATCTTGCCCCATGAACGCAAAGCCCGCAGCCAGCAGTGCAATGCAGTAAAGATGCCCTGTAACAATCACGAAGAATAGATTATACAGCCACATTTTCAGAATGGAAATCGGCGTAGCCAAAATGGATTCGCTTCCGGCCAGATCATCCATAGAAAAGTGTACCGCGCTGCTAAATAAAGTGAATGCCGCAGGAAAAAAGACCGCAATGGTCTCCCCCTTGAGGTCCCTCTGCAGGAGAACAAATAAATATACAACAGGCAGGATCAGCAAAATAATAAGTCTTATTCTCCTTTGCTTCAACGTATGCAACGACTTCCATAGTAGAGCACTCATGTTTTACATGCACCTCGATATAATTTTCTCGCTCTCCAGACGGCCGATCACTGCCAAGGATGCCAAATAGAGGGCAACTACACATACAATAAAAACGATCGCAAAATATCCGTCCTTCCAAGAGCTGAAAGTATAGATGGAATTAAGAATTAGCCCCTGCCCTACGATGAGCGGGATTCTCGCTCTTTTTCCGTATATCCAAATACAGACCCCGATAAAAATGCTCAAAACATATTGAAACGCCAAAAACAATAAAATCAGACCCACTTTACTCCAGGTTAATTCGGTAAGAGGCGTGCCGCTTCTGAACAAAGCGATCAAATACACCGGAAATAAAACCGCTCCGAGCACCACTGATTTATAAACTACAAACTGGCTCTTGTCCTTTAAAATACGAGCAATGCCAAGAGGTGATGCAAGCAGGCTTTCTATTGACGGCGTCAGATCATAAAAGTAAATATCGTTTTGAGTTATTAAAGAAAAGAGAAATGTCATATACAAAAAATAAGAAAAGAAGGTAAAATGATCGGTCCTCCAGAACAACAAAAATACCGAGAGCAATAGTTGTATTGCGATTATTTTATACAGCTGCTTTTGTCTCCTGATTTCCCTCCAATATAAGGCTTTCGTTATCACCATACGTATTTAAACCTCATTTATTATAATTTCCTGGTACAGCTCTTCCAGCTCATCATGGCTCTTTCCGAACGCTTCGTAACGGATGCGGTTTTCCGACAACCAATCCAAGATATCCGTTTCCGGGTCGTTGACCGTAATAATCGCTTCCCGCTCGCTTTTCATCGTCCAACTGATGCTGGAGTGCGGAGCGGCTTTAGCCAATTGAAGCTCCATTCCGTCTCCGACCAGCACATAACTGTTTTGAACGTAAGCTTCACGAATTTCATTATAGGTCCCGGTACGGATGATCCGGCCGCCTTTTATAAAAGCCAGATGGGAGCATACTTTCTGAAGCTCGCTAAGGTCATGCGAATTAAGAAGAACGGTTGAGCCGTTTTTTTTGCATTTTAACAAAAAATCCCGAAGGAGCAGTTGGCCTTCCAAATCAAGCCCTCTCGACGGCTCATCCAGAATGATAAGCTTCGGATTGTTCAGCATTGATCTTGCGAGTACAAGTCTTTGCCTCATTCCACGGGAGAAGAACGTGATCTTGCTATCTTTTCGCTCGTACAGACCGAGTTCCTTCAGCAGTCCTCCGATCCTCTCCCGGCGCTCATGGCTTTTACTCCCCGGATAATAGATCCGGTCGAAAAACTCCAGGTTTTCCCACGCATTCAATTCTTTAAACAGACCGATGTGATCGAACAAAAAGCCTATTTCCCGTTTGACTTCTTCAAACCGCTTATCCCTCACGTTCACTTTATTTACATATATCTCTCCGTTGGTGGGCTTGTATAAATTCATGATCAGACGGACCAAGGTGGTTTTCCCTGCGCCGTTCGGACCGATAAGTCCAACAACTTGCCCATTGCCGATTTCGAAGTTGATATTGGAGAGAATGGGCCTGTTCTCCAGGGTCTTGCTTACATCACAAATTTTTATATCCATGATGATGCCTCCAAATTATATCCGCAATTCTTATCCGTATTCAGGAACCTGCAAGCGTTGCAGGAATATTTAAATTCACATTCCTTGCATTTCAACTGGTTCTCCCGGGAATCAACCGTCTGTTTCCAATACTCCTCGATCAGCATTTTTACAGCCTGAGGCAAGGATTTATGATTCAGATTTAGTAGCGGCTCCGAGCTTCCCAAGCAGGGATATACATCACCGGTATAAGAAATCGCAATTTTTCCATTTAAGCACGGATCGAACAGTTTTCGGGCATAGAAACGGTCCATATTCGGTTTGGGCAACCCTTCTTTCTTTATGAAAGGCTCTTTATAGGTTATCCTCATCATTTTCCAGCGGCCTTTCGTTTTGGCTTTTACGAATTCAAATAACGGATCATCTACCAGCAATGTTACTCTGCTTTTAATTTTATTATAATTTTTGAGAATTATGTCCAGATTCTTTGGACTTGAGACAGTGATGTGAACCCCTAGTTTCGGGGAAGAATAGTTCAAGGGAATAAGTCCGTTTGTATGTACACTCGTTGGCATTCCAAGGCTGACGGAGTAAGAGAGAAGCTCATCGATGAAAGGATAACATGTTGGCTCTCCGCCGGTAATAAGAACGCTGGATGGCCCAAACCGGGCAAGCTGCTCCAAAATCTGTTTCCATTGATCCGCCGTTAGAGGAGGCTGTTGGTCCTCAAATCGTTTACATACCGGGCAGAAGGAGGTTTTACAGAAAGAGCAGTCCAAATTGCATTCATTCGTTACATGCAGGATCGCCAAATTAATACGCGGGGCATCCTGCCACATTTTCTTCTGGCTGAAGCTGTTAATGGGTCTCAGCTTGTCAACATACACGACATGATCCGAAAAAAAACCGAAGCGCATAGATTCCAATTCTTTAAAAAAATGGTCGGTCTTATCCACCGAACAATTGGCTTCCGCATCCCTAAGCTTCGCGGTATGTGCCTCATCCAGCCAAACCATTTCTTCCGTAAGAAGATGACAGACGACAGATTTCTTCTTGCCGATCACAAGAAAACACTCCGGAAATAATCGAAAATAATGATTACTCAAGAATAACCCCTACCTTTTCAAATATTGATTTGTAGTAATCAATCGTAATTTCCTCAAACAATGACGGATTAGCTTCTAGAACTTCAATAAAGTCGGCCAGATTGACGCGAGCCTGAGCTTCAACATTGGCACATATGGAACCAGATTTTTCGAAATCATGGTCGGTGGCACATTGTTGAAAGCAAATATTACAGAAACGGGTGACATTGCAATTCTCGCAATCGGTACAGATATTATTCTTGAAGTCGTTGATTAATCCGGCAATTTCACCGAAATCAATACCCTCTTCGATCGTTCCTATTGAATGGTGAGTATTAATTTTCTCGCAAATATGATAGTTCCCATCTATCGTCACATATATTTTTTCCCCGGGGATGCAGGAAGCTGTAAATGGAAGCATACCGGGTCTTTTTTCGTTCATCATGGGGTGGAACGCGAGTCCCGAATAATTCATGCCAATGAGAGAATATAGAAATGAATCTTTGCGGATATGATTACTCTCCGTTAAATTAAGAAACAAGCTTTTCATAGCTTCGAGAGATTCGCTGAATTCCCGTCTTTCTTCAAATGTAAACTGGTCATAATAAGTGGTGTTGTTGACATCCACGGGAGCCAATCTCGCCAGAAATAAGTCTTCGTTATCGAAGAAATCCTTATACTCAAACATATCCGTTTTAAGATCGTAACAGGAGCTGACAGCAAACTTGGCGTAATCCTTATACTTCTCTTTGAATGTCTTTACATTATGCATGATTTCGTCGAAGCTTCCCTTGCCGTCGATTTTCACCCTGTTACGATCATGGTTTTCCTTGTATCCATCAATACTTACAATAATTGAAAAGTTATTTTTTGTCAAAAACTCCTGCACTTCTTCAGTGAAGCATAATCCGTTTGTGGTTACGTTATACTGAACCTCTTCATATTCCGGGTAGGTCTCCTGGATATATTCGACAATCGTACGGATAAGCGGAAAGTTCAATAACGGTTCTCCGCCATAAAAACCAATAACAGGCGTTCTCGTCGGATTACGGAAATAAATTGGTTTGAAATTGGTGAAATAATAATCTACGGCGGCCTGCGCAACCGAAAAATCCATATGCTTATTCTCATACGTTTTCATATATTGATAATGATCAGAGTAGATACAGTATTTACAGCGCAGGTTGCAGAAAGAGGTTGTCTCGAGAAGAAGCTGTTTGAATCCATTCGCCTCTTTACACAGATATTCCTTAACCTCCTCCGGGCTAACCGTCTTTTGGTTATGGCTTATCAGTCTTCGGTCGGTTGTTAATTTAAGATACTTTTCGGAAATCGCAGCAAATTCGTCCGGCGTTCCTGTATAAATCTGCCCCGTCAAATCATCATAGAAATAATGATTGCCTCGCTTGCTGGTAAACTGAATTCCTTTCATTAGGACACCTCTTTGTTATAGTTGAAGATGGGGCTCCTGCGTTAATCCCGCTTATGCTTCCGGCATAATCTTTCGGCAATTGAAACGCAGGAGCCGCTACCTACCAAAATAGATTAGGACGAAACTCCGATGGCAACAGCAGCTGCAGTTGCAGGAGCACCTACTTCAGCGGCAACAGCGGCAATAGCTGCTTGTCCCATAACCGGAACTACACAAGCCAAACAGGATGCACACCACAGACAGGCCGTACAAACGGCGCATGCCCAACATGCTGCAGTTTCCTGTTCTTCGCCTACAAGATTCATTTTTTCCATGATTTTCACCTCCTTTCAGGAATCACGGTCTCGGGACCGTTCTTTCAACAATTCGAAGCATATATCAAAAAAAGCAATTGATTGGCCAATTGTTCCTGAATGGAAAATTAGAGGGCTTGAAAAGCAAAACAGCTTAAATTTCCTCTTTATTTTCAACAAATGAATATACTATTTTTTTCACTATAATCCACTATTTTATATTTTCTGGATTGTATAGCTTAAAAAATCACAAATAAATGGAATATAGTGTTGTATAATTCCATTATGATTTTAATGAATTAGTGCTATACGATAAAAAATCGGAGGGATACGGATTGCTAAACGTAGGCATTTGCGAAGATGAAGAAGAGGAACTTTATCGGACTAAGTATTTATTCCTACAGTTGATGATGAAAACCAATCTAGAATTTGCAATCGAATGCTTCACGTCAGGGGAAAAGCTGCTTCAACGTTACAAGGAAAGGTCAAATAACCCATTTCACATTCTAATCCTTGATATTGAAATGAGCGGAATAAACGGTTTAGACGTTGCCAAAACCATCCGAAAAAATCTGGATCACGACGTGCAGGTCATGTTTTTTTCCCACTATCCAAAATATATTTTGGATAGCTTTGATGTCCAGGCTTTTCACTACCTCCTCAAACCGGTTTCTTACGAGTTGTTCGCGAGAAAAATGTTCAGTCTGTACGATTACATACTAACCATTAGCAACCAACATTTAGTTATCCGGATCCACCATGAAGATCTTGTACTAAAATGCAGAGATATTGTATCCATTGAGAAATGCAAATGCCCGTCCATGAAAAACCAAATGAAAATCGTTACTGTCTACGACAGCTTTATAACGAAAGGCATACTGTCCAGCTACTGCAACCGGTTGGATCATAAGCAATTTATTGCCATACACCGATCCGTCATTGTCAATCTCGACCATATTAAGAAATTCACCTCTTCCTCCGTTCTCATGTCTAACGACGCGGAATTCCCGATCGGCCGCTCGAAAATTAAGGAGGTCAAAGATTTCTATACCAAGTTAATGGTTCTGGAGCATAAAGTACATGGCTGATATGATGTATTGCGGGATTTATATGGGGGTTATTCTAAGCGGTATTTTACTCCTGAATATACTTAATCTTTTTACATTTAAGATAGCCAATAGAAAACTCAAATTCATGCATAGAACGACTTTATTGCAAAAGCAGATCGACTACTATGAAAAACATTTTGCGAAGAATCAAGCATCCTTTAACCAAATTAAGCGAATCATTCATGATACGAACAAGCACTTGCTGCTCGTTGACAAGTACATTCAAGAAGGTCAGTTTATGAAAGCCTCCGAACATATCCGGCTTGTACTTCAAAAAGTTGACGACCCTTGTCACAAGCTCGTAACCGGAAATCTTGTCATTGACGCCTTGGTTAACCCTGCGTTGGATAGCGTCCATCAAGAGAACATTCTCATCAAACACGACATTCATATTTCTATTAGCCATATGCACATAGAACAATATGACTTATGTGTAATACTCGGGAATATTCTGGATAATGCGGTGGAAGCGGTCAGACAGGTCCGTAAAACGAATGACCGCTTCCTTCACATTCGTATTTTTACGAATTCATCCAGTCTGATTATCAATGTAGCAAATTCCTGTCAGTCTACCGTCAATCTCAAAAGCACATGGAAAAAAGAACGGGAAATGCATGGTCTCGGATTAAAAAATATCAAAAGAGTTACGGAGAAATATGGCGGGCATTTGCATATCGATGTGAAAAATTGCAGGTTTGAGATTACAGCTGTACTTCCTTTTTTGGAATAACTCCGGTTACCCCGAACTCAACAAGTCCGCAGACCTTTTTATATCTGCGGACTTCACGTGTATGCTTGCTATTTCCAGTAGAGCTCCACCTTTAAATCCCCTGAATCCTCAAACGAGGATGTCTTATAGCTCAAGGCCTTAAAGCCTTTCTCGTACAGCTGCTGCAGGTCGCTCACCAGCCTGCTCTCGCTTCCGTTATAGCGGAACAGCAGCGAAGCTTCTCCCTTCTTCCGCGCCTGCTGCGCTAGTGTGGTCAGCTCAGCCGCGTTATCGACGATTCCGCTCTCTTCATACAGGTCGTACCGGAGGTCCTGCTGCAGCTTCTGATAGGCCGCCTGCTTCTCTCCTTTGACGCTTGCCAGTTCACTGAGCGTACGGGAGTACTCCGCTGCCGCTGCCGGATAAGAACGGGTCCAAGTGTGATCCCGGCGCATCTGGCCGTCTGTGCGCAGATAATAGGCCGTGCTGACGGCCCCCGCTTTATCCGGAGAGGGATCGTCCCAAGTCGTATCCAGATGGTACCAGCGTCCGTCCAGTTGAACCAGATTCCAAGCGTGCGATTGGCCCACACCGTCCTGCCACGCGGTGCCTTCCACGATTTTATTCGGAATCCCCGCACCCTTCAGCAGCTTGTAAGTGAGCAGGGAATAGCCCTGGCAAACGGCGCTGCCGCTTTTCAGCCCTTCGTAAGCCGTATATTTGGTGTAGGTCGTGTCATATTTCAGGTTCAGAACCACCCAATCGTGGACCGCTTTTACCTTTTCATCCTCCGTCATCCCCGGGGTTATAATTTCGTTCAAAATCGTCTTGACCCGCCCGTTTACATAAGCGGTCTGCTGAAGTGACTCACGGTAGGTAAGCTTGACGCTTACCGCCGCCGAGCGGGAACCGCCCCGGTAGGAAAAGCTGTAGCTGCTCACAATATAGTTCAAGTAAGGATCGTTCGACATCGCCTGATCCAGCGCGGTCTGCAGCTGCGACTTCAAGCGTGAGGTATTTCCTTCATATGTAAAAGTAACACTCTCTCTGCGGCTATTCATCGCTGCCGTCAACTGCTGGGTCATATCGCTGGCGGAACGTATGGAAGTTCCCTTCACCTCGGCGTAGGCATAATCCATCCCCCAATATACAGCCGGCGGCACAGCGGCGGCAACTAACATTCCCAATACTATCGCTTTCGTTAACTTCCCCATCCTTGCTTTAGCCCCCTTGGCGCGAGTTTGCCTGCTCAACGGTTGAATCCTAGTTTACACTTCCATATATTAGATGCGTCCAACAACATTTCCAATACTGCTTAAGTGCTAAAATTCACAAATAATATGCCTTTGTTTCTACTATTATCGGATAGGATGGATATTTCCATAAGTTCTCAAATGTACTAAACATGCTGAAGCGGCGCTTCGCAGCTCGCGGTCTTAAAGTGAAAATGCTATATTTAACATATAATTGAATTCAGCGGAAAGCAATCCCAATCCTATACATACAAAATGGGGTGAGCCTTCATGACTTATGTGGATACTTCCGATGTGTCAGTCCGGATGTTTATCACCGTACTGCTCGTTCTGCTCATCATCGCACCGATGATCAGCCTCGGCGTGCTGCGTCTGTTCCAGTCCAGAAAAAAGGCGGGGCTCCTGCTAATCGGCGGCGGCATCGCCGTGTACGCGGTATTTCGGACCGCAATGTCCCTTATACCGGCCTAGCCGCATTTCGCCTCCCGCTTCACCTCCATAGAAAAAGGCGCCTCCGCTGCCGGAGACGCCCTTCCCTTTGACCAATAGCCCTAAATTACTGCGCAGCCGCTAATACTTTGTCGAACTGCGTTTTGTTCATGCCCACGATTTTATGTTCGCCGATTACGGTAACCGGAACAGCGCGCATGCCCATATCCCATACCTGCTGCGCGAACTCTTCGTTCTGCTCGATATTGCGCTCCTCAAAAGAGATTCCCTTCTCATTCAAAAAGCTTTTGACCTGACGGCAGTGCGGACAGTTAGTCGATGTATATACCACAACATTTTCCATTGTTGATTCCCTCCTCGTAATTTTTGCTTAATATTATATCACTTGCGGCGTTTCGATGAAACTTACAGCGCAACCGCGCTGTGCTCCAGGCTCTCAATGTATTTCTCAGCGTCCATGGCAGCCTTGCAGCCGCTGCCCGCCGCCGTAATCGCCTGTCTGTACCGGGTATCCTGAACATCGCCGCAGGCGAATACGCCCGGAATGTTCGTCTCGGAAGTGCCCGGATTCGTTACGATATAACCGTTCGAATCAACGGTAATCTGACCGCCAAGGAAAGCCGTATTCGGGTGATGACCGATCGCCACGAACACGCCGCCCGCTTCAATGAATTCTTCTTGGCCGGTCTCGTTGTTAAGCACCTTCAGGCCAGTAACGCCATTATCGCCTGCCACCACTTCAAGCGGTGTACGGTTCAGCGCCCATTCCACTTTCTCGTTGGCGTGTACCCGATCCTGCATAATCTTGGAAGCGCGCAGCTCATTCCGGCGGTGCACCAGAGTCACCTTCGAAGCGAAGCGGGTCAGGAAGCCGGCTTCCTCCAGCGCCGAATCCCCGCCGCCCACAACGATAATTTCCTTGTTACGGAAGAAGAAGCCGTCGCAGGTCGCGCAGGTGCTGACGCCCCGGCCCACATTGTCCTGCTCTCCCGGGATGCCCAGGTACTTCGCGGTAGCGCCGGTGGAAATGATCAGCGTATCGGTCTCAAGCGTACCCATGTCTTCAACGTTCAGCTTGAACGGACGCTCTCCCAGCTCCACGCTGTTCACCCAGCCGGTAACGAATTTCGCTCCAAAACGCTCTGCCTGCGCGCGCATATTGTCCATCAGCTCCGAACCGAGAATTCCTTCCGGGAATCCCGGGAAGTTCTCGATTTCGGTGGTCGTCGTAAGCTGGCCTCCCGGCTGCGGGCCTTCAATAACCAGCGGATTCATATTGGCCCGGGCCAAATAGATAGCGGCAGTCAGACCCGCAGGTCCGGTACCGACAATGATTGATTTATACATAATTACATCCTCCTCGTCATGGACTACCACATATGTGAAATCTTAATTAGAATTATTCTAAAGTAACTCCATTATGCGCGCCAAGGATGAAAATGTCAATATGCCAGACTCCATAGTCCGGGGACTATTTTGTGAACAATTTAATTTTTAACAACTTTCAGTAAAAATACGCTCCGATTACCGCAGCAGCCGCAATCCGTTCAGGATCACTAGAATAGTGCTGCCTTCATGGCCGACGACGCCAAAGGGAAGCGCGATTCCATTGATAAAATTGCTTGCAATAAGCAGTACAATGACGCTTATGGCAAAAATCATATTCTGCTTCACAATGCGCTGGCAGCGGCGGGCGAGCGAGATGGTCGAAGCAATCTCCCCGATATTGTCGTTCATCAGCACCACATCGGCGACTTCAAGCGCCGCGCCGCTGCCCTTCATGCCCATTCCCATGCCTACCGTCGCCTGCGCAAGCGCGGGCGCATCGTTGACGCCGTCGCCAACCATGATCGTATGGCCGTACTGCTCCCGCAGCGAGGCGATATGCTTCACCTTATCTTCCGGGAGCAGGTCGGAAAAGACGAGATCGACCCCCGTCTTCGCGCCGATGGCCTTAGCCGTGGCTGCCCGATCCCCGGTCAGCATCGCCACCTTGATGCCCAGTTCCTGCAGCTCCCGCACCGCATCCTCCGCCTCCGGTCGCACCATATCCTGAAGCGCGATTATGCCCGCCACGGTATCTCCGTCCACAATAACGGATACGGTCTTGCCATCCTTCTCCAGGCTCGTGCGCTGTTCTCTCCAGAACGCCAGATCTTCGCTGCGCAGTGCTGCAGGTAAGGCGTCTGTCATGCCGCTGTCAGACCCGGTTCCGTCAGCGGTGGCGGTTTCCGCTGCTGTCTCTGCGCGCTGAACCGGAATTTTCCCATCATCCAAAATGTTGGATTTGCCGATCCTCCACAGCTTGCCGCTCACCCGGCCTTCCACACCCCAGCCGGTTAAAGAACGGGAATCCTGCACGTTCCACAGCTCCAGGCATTCGTCTTCAGCTTTGCGGACAATCGCTTCGGCCAGCGGATGCCGCGACATACTCTCTATCGACGCGCTGACCGTCAGCAGCTCAAGCCGGTTATAGCCTTTGCCGATGATGAAATCGGTCACCTCTGGCGTCCCTGCCGTCAAGGTTCCCGTCTTGTCAAAGGCAACGACGGCGGTATGCGCCATATTTTCCAGATGCGCTCCCCCCTTGAACAGAATACCTTTGCGAGCGCTCCTCGAAATCGCAGACAGCATCGCGGGCATGATGGACGATACCAGGGCGCATGGCGAGGCGACAACGAGGAAGACCATCGCTTTATAGAACGTAGCGCTCCAAGACCAGCCCAGCACAAATGGAGGCAGGACAACGAGAACAAGCGTCAGAGCGACCACAGCCCGGGCGTAAATCGCCTCGAACCGCTTGATAAAGCGCTGGGATTCCGGAACCTCGGCCTCAGCGTCCTCCACCATTTTGACGATTTTGGCAAACAGCGAGTTCTCCGCCGATTTCGTTACTTCAATGTACAGGGCGCCTTCGCCATTGAGTGTACCCGCGAATACTTCATCCCCGTAAACCTTCTCGACCGGCACCGATTCGCCGGTAATCGAGGCCTGATCGACCGACGATTCCCCCCGGTATACGGTGCCGTCGGCGGGAATTAGCTCGCCTGGACGCACCAGCAGCAGGTCGCCGATGGATAGCTCGTCGATCGCCACCTCGTTCATGGCTCCCTGCTCGATGCGCAGCGCCGTCGCCGGCTTGAGCGCCATCAGTGAAGAGATGTCCTTGCGGCTGCGGTCCATCGTATAGCTCTCCAGCGCTCCGCTGAGGGCAAAAATAAAGATCAGCATCGCCCCTTCATTCCAGTAGCCGATGGATGCCGCTCCAAGCGCCGCTGCGATCATGAGCAGGTTGACATCGAGATCATGATGCTTAACGAGCGTCTCCACTCCTTCTTTGGCCTTGATCCACCCTCCGACCGTATACGCGGCCGCATAGATGACGACCGACAGCACCGGCAGCCAGCCGCTTAGTCCCCAGGCCAGAAGCATAAGCAGCCCGCTTCCAAGAGCAGCCTGCATTTCCGTATTTTGAATCATTTCTTTCGGATCGAACTTTCTTCCTTTGGGTGATCCGGGTTTCCTCGCTTGCTCCTCATATGAAGAGATACGCTGCAGTTGTTTCGTAGCTTGCATAGCAGACACCTTCCTCAAAGTTTGATGTTGGATCAGGTCCATGCGGATTGTTCGAAGACTTCATTGAATTTATCCCCGCCTGATAATGAAAGCCATTCTTAGAGCCCTTAAAATGACACATGCTGCCCCGGCTACGCCGGGACAGCATGATAAATGAGAATGAAATTCATTGTTTCATTAGTACAAAATGTTTTCCTTAGTGCAACATATAATTATAATATACCCCCATCCACGGATTGTAAACCGGCGTACAGGCTCGGATTTTACAGATATTAGCATTCACATTCAGCCTTACCTCCATCCGGCGATAGCCCTCACGTTCTGCTTAACCGTATGCTGCGGTGGAATGCGGGATTTTGCGGCTGGCCTTCGAGGAACCATACTTAAATATATACAAAGAGGGAGCGCGATATGCAGCGCTCCCTCTTTGTATTCATACATCCTCCCGTTGTTCCGGCCAATACCGGACAGATTTCCCTGCTCGCCCTAAGCAAACGGCTTCAACTAAATTTCCCGGTTGCAGCGAATCAGCGTCCGGGGCAGGA
>NZ_ASSD01000284.1 GCF_000520715.1 Paenibacillus zanthoxyli JH29 | reverse complement strand
CCGCGCATTCATATGCCGGGCGAGAACGGCTACCATGCGAACATCCTGCGCCTCCAGCCGGATGCGGTGCTGGTGCGCAATACCGGTGCGCTGTATTACTATCTGCGCCGCCGCCGGGAAGAGCCGGATGCCGCGCATCCGCTGCTTATCGGCGACTTCTCGCTGAACATCGCCAATCATAAGGCGGTCGACCTGTTCCTTGAAGCAGGCTGCGACATGGTCACACCGTCGTATGACCTGAATATCCAGCAGATGGTCGACCTGCTGCGGCGCAGCCGTACCTCGCAGATGGAAGTGGTCATTCACCAGCATCTGCCGATGTACCACACGGAGCACTGCGTATATTGTACGTTCCTAAGCGAAGGAACCGACTTTACGAACTGCGGCCGCCCTTGCGAGAGCCAGCGGGCTTCCCTGCAGGACCGGATCGGCATGGTCCATCCCGTCCGGGTGGATGAAGGCTGCCGCAATACGGTCTACAACGCGATTGAGCAGTCCGGCGCGGAATATCTGAACAACTTCCGCGAGCTCGGCGTATCGTCTTTCCGCGTGGAGTTTCTGGAGGAGGCCCCTGAACAGGTAGCCGAGGTCATTGATCTGTACGGCAAGGCGCTGCGCGGCGAAATCTCCGGAACCCGGGTCTGGAAGACGCTCAAAGCAACCAACCAGCTCGGCGTTACCCGGGGGCAGTTGGTGAAATAAGAGAATATGCATTGAGACTATGTATTACAGATACCGTAAGCTCCCGCCATTTGGCGGGAGTTTTTCACTTACCTTAAATGCCAACTTTTTGGATTATTCTTGCAACGCAAGCCTTTTGCACGGCCAACTGCCAATGTCCCTATAAAACTGATATAATAGGATCAAAGCTGCAATTTTTATCCAGGCGAATTTTTGACTATATATCATACTTTAAACAAAGGAGCTGTGTCATGACAAGAATCCGTAAAGCTATTATTCCCGCAGCCGGCCTCGGAACCCGCTTTCTGCCCGCAACCAAGGCGATGCCGAAGGAAATGCTGCCGATTGTGGACAAGCCGACCATCCAGTATATCGTGGAAGAGGCGGTCGCCTCAGGTATCGAAGATATTATTATCGTAACAGGCAAGGGCAAACGGGCGATCGAGGATCATTTTGACAATTCATTCGAGCTGGAGTTCAATCTGGCCGAGAAGCAGAAATGGGATCTGCTGAATTCTGTCCGTAAATCGTCTGAAATGGCAGACATTCACTATATCCGGCAAAAAGAGCCCAAGGGTCTCGGACACGCCATCTGGTGCGCGCGCAAATTTATCGGCAACGAGCCGTTTGCCGTTCTGCTCGGCGACGATATTGTCGAGTCGGACAAACCGTGCCTGAAGCAGATGATCGAGGTCTTTGACGAATATAAGTCCTCCATCGTTGGCGTACAGCCTGTGCCATGGGATGAGGTTTCCCGTTACGGCGTCGTCGACGGCACGGAGCTTGCAGATCGTGTGTATAAGGCCAATCGACTTGTTGAGAAACCGAAAAAAGAAGAAGCGCCTTCCAATCTAGCGATCCTTGGACGGTATATTTTGACCCCTCGAATCTTTGATATGCTGGGAGAGCAGCAGGCGGGAGTAGGCGGCGAAATTCAACTGACGGACGCCATTGCCCGTCTCAGCGAGGTAGAACGCATTCTGGCCTTCCACTTTGAGGGGGATCGGCATGACGTGGGCGAGAAAATGGGCTTTATCCAAACCACTATTCATTACGCTATGCAGCGTGAAGATCTGAAGGATGATTTGCTCATTTATCTCAAAAACCTGATCGAAAGCGAAGCGCAAAAGACGGTATCGAAATAAAATTTGAATTTATTATAGCGGTGTGCGTTTACGCGCCCGCGTTACAGCACAGAAATGGCAGTCTGGGAAATGACCCGGAACTGCCATTTTAGCTTTAAAGCCGATATCAAGATATTTTTCAGCTGATGGTTTAGCCATTACATACCTTAATGAGTAGGAGTGGGAGCATTGACCAGAAATATCATGTCGCCGGCCAAGTATATTCAAGGCAAGGGAGAAATCCGTCGCCTTCATCGTTATTGTGCCGAGCTGGAGGGGAAGAAGGCTTATATTGTCGCCGATGCTTTTGTCCTCGCGAATTATGAGAAGGAGATTTCAGAAGGCTTTCAAGGAGGCGATGTTTCATATGTTCTGCACTCATTCACGGGAGAATGCAGCCTGAAGGAAGTGCAGCGGATTGTCGAAGCGGTCAAGGAATCGGAAGCGGACGTTATTATAGGGATTGGCGGCGGCAAGACACTGGACGCAGCCAAAGCGGTCGGATTCTACAGCCGACTGCCGCTGATTGTTGCGCCGACCGTTGCCTCGACCGACGCGCCGTGCAGCGCCTTGTCTGTGCTGTATACCGAAGATGGCCGATTGGATAAGTATTTGTATCTGCGGAGCAATCCGGACAGAGTGGTGGTCGATACGGAGCTTGTGGCCAAAGCCCCTGTCCGCCTGCTGGTCGCCGGCATGGGTGACGCGCTGTCGACGTACTACGAGGCGCGGGCCTGCCGGCGGTCTGCCGAGAGCCGCGGTGAGAATAAAAGCACCATAGGCGCTTACGCGCTCGCACAGGCTTGCAGGGACACCCTGCTGGCCGACGGATTACAGGCCAAGCAGGATGCAGAGAACGGCATACTCTCTGAGGCGGTGGAGAATATTATCGAAGCCAACATCTACCTCAGCGGCATCGGCTTTGAGAGCGGCGGGCTTGCAGCTGCCCATGCGATTCATAACGGACTTACCCTGCTGGAAGAGACGCGTCCTGTCATGCATGGAGAAAAGGTTGCTTTTACCACTATCGTTCAACTTGTGCTGGAGAATGCACCTATACAAGAGCTGGAGGAGATTATAAAGTTTAACCGTAGCATAGGGTTGCCTGTAACCTTGGAGGAGATGCATCTTTCGGCGGAACAGCAAGACAGACTCCGGATTGCAGCAGAGGCCAGCTGTGCTCCCGGTACGCCCATGGACAACATGCCATTTTCAGTAACATCTGAAAACATAGTGAAGGCTATGCTGAAGGTAGACCAATTGGGGAGACAACTCCCGCTTAAGTTTTGAGGAAGAGTTTATGGCTTTCAAAAATATCAAAAACCGGGTACCACCAATAATGGGCGGTACCCGGTTTTTTTCTCGATATATACAAAACTATAAGCAACGGTTAAGATCAGGGCTGGATGAACCCGATTTCATCAATTTTAGCCGCCTCTCCGGGATCGGCTGCAATAAGCTTGTTATATATATCCTGATCCTGGTTGCTTTTCAATTTATTCAATCCGGCCAAATACCAACGGGCCATTTCGCGATTAATTGCATTCGAGTAATCCTCACTCAGCCCGGCTTTCAAGGTGTTCACCGCCGTCCGGATATCACCTGAGAGAAATTGCATTTTACCCACAGCCAACGTAGTGGCAGGCGGAACGGCATTCGTTTGGTTACTGGTCTCCACCATCAGTTGCTTGTAAGCCCCAAGTCCGATATTAAAGTTCGCATTCGCATTTGCCTTGTCCTGCTGGTTAAAGGAGGCCTGGCCCAAGTCATATGAGCGGGCGATTAAATCATAGTACCAGTTTGTACTCCATAGGTCGCCGCGTGCAGCCAGATCAGCGTAACTGCCAATGAGACCTGATTGCAATATTTCGGCTGCAGCCTTGGCATCGCCGGTTACGTGTTTTATTTTTCCGACTCCGAGCGCGATTAGTGGTGTTACAGAGAACGGACGGCCCTGCATCTGTCCGGCAGGCAGCGTCTTCAGATACTCGACTCCGGCAACCACATGGTCGTATGCGGCCAGACCCGTTTGGAAAGATTCCTGCTCCTTGGCAGCATCCTTCTGCAAATGAGCCTGTGTTCCCAGATCGGATGCTCGGGTAATAAGCGGCTCATACCACTCAATATCCCACTTATATTTATCCGCATTATCTCTGTAAACGGCATATGCTTCTTCGCTCTTTCCCTGCAAATCATATAAAGCAATCAACTGCTGCAGCATCATCTTGTTATTTGGCTCATCCTTCAATCCGCGGGTCAGCACGGCGAGGGACTCGGCTGCGAACTGTTCGTTCTTGTTCTGACTGTAGACCTGATTATCCATCGAAGCGAGAATAATCACAGACTCCGGATGGCTCGGACGGTTTTTAAGCGCCTTGATCAGCGGAGCCTTGATTTCTTCATAAGACTGGCTTGTTTGCGTGATCGCCTTGGCATCCGCAGCAGCATTGGCAGAACCGATATCGCGAAGGGACACGAAGAGCACAGCAAAGGCTCCCACACAGGCCAAGGCCAAATAACCAAAACGCAGCCCCGAAGAGTTCCATTTGACCGCGAGCGGTTTAGCATCCATAGCAGCAGCCATACCCGCAAGCCCGATGAACACAAGCAGGCCCATGAAGGCGTAGCTCATATTGAAGTCAAGGACACTGTGAAGCAGAATCGAGAGAGCGATGATTAGGAAGAAGAAGCCGTTCTCGTAATCATCCCGTTCTTTTTGCTTCATATAGCCTCTGATATATTTGTAGAATACAAACAGGATAAATCCCATAAATACGATGAAACCAAGAATGCCGACCTCAATCAAATACTGCAGGAAGAAGTTATGCGCCTGGCGGCTCGTATACGGGTTATTCTGATATTTCTCGTAAAGAGCGGCCCAGCCTCCACCGCCGGCGCCGAGAATCGGATAATCCTTGACAACCTTGAGCGCATCTTTGTAAAAAGTGAAGCGTTCGAGTACACTATGCTGCTGGAAGTTGATATTCTCCAGACGAGTTTCGATATTGTCCGGCAAAATACTGCGCACGCTCGTGCCGATCAGCAGGAAAGCGGTCAGTGCCACCAGCACCGTCGCGCCCATTGGAAGCCAAAGATTGGTGAATTTACGGCTTGACCAGCCTTCAAGACTCCCTTCCAGCTTAGGCGCCGCAAAGCGCTGTACTATCCAGCATAGAACCGCCGTAACCGCCGAGGCAATCAGCAGATAGGTCCAGCCTTTGACGGCCGCTGACGCATCAGGAACGAGGCTAAGGCGCTGCCCGATCGAAGTGACCGGACTCGCCACCGCGAGCGAGGCAATGCCTGCGATAATAAGGTGAATAATCCACAATATCTGCCGCGACGGTTTCTGGAACAGCAGCAGGAGTACGAATACGACCGGGAGCATGACCAGCCCGCCCCGCGAGAGCGTCAGCAGCAGCGACACGATAATAGGCACAAGCATGAAGCCGTTGATCAGCGTGCCGTACGCTTTTTTCGACCGAATCAGCGCAAATATCGCCACAAACAAGAAGGCCATCAGGAAAGCGGCATATGTATTGGCATACTGAAAAATCGAAGTCAGACGCAGACCGTTGGCATCGGTCATCACCGCGTCCAAATATTTGCCTCCCCTAACTGTATTTGAGAACCAGCCAACCAGCCCGCCAGCGACATTCCATGCGCCGAGCCAGTTCAGCAGTCCGAACCAGACAATCAGATAAGCCACTGTCAATACGGCGGTTTGTATGATAACATTAACTTGTTTTTGTCGAAGGAGGTAGAGGTTTACAATGAAAACTGCCGCGTACATGCTCTGAATCAGCAGCATATTGACCGCCATGTAGTGCGAAGCGGCAACAAAGAGCGACAGGAAATACGTCAGAGGGAGCAGCAGCACGGCAACCGCCAGCAGATCGCGCTGGTCCTCCAGCTTAAACCTTTTGTAATAAAGGACGACCCACAAGAACAGCATCAGACAGCCGAGCAAAGCTGCGATATAAATCGGTTTCTCATAATCCGTCTGCTGTCCGTTAAATAATCCCACTTGAAACGGGGCCCAAAGTAAAAATAAAATAAAACCAATTACCAACACCCAAAGCGAGTCGGGCATTTTTTCAGCGTTTCTCGACTGAGCAGCTTTTTTACCGTATACTGGATTAGCCAACTTTTTAATCTCCTTTTCCTGTAGATACGACAATATTTTAGCACAAGTAGCTGTCTTGGAAAACGAAAGAAAATTTTATAGCTATATAGAACGCAATTAATAAACCAACAGCACCAC
>NZ_ASSD01000283.1 GCF_000520715.1 Paenibacillus zanthoxyli JH29 | reverse complement strand
TACCCGCTAACGGCAGCCACAATGGCGCTGGCATATCCTTTCTTCCGCTCACCTGGCGGCGTGTACACATCGTTAATCCGGGCATGCCGGGCCGTCCGGTGAGCGATTCTCGCCATGGAGACCGGTACGCCGTCTACATTCCACAGGTAAAGTCCTCCCGTCCCGATAGCCGACGTGGCCGCTTTATAAACATCGTCGGGCATGGGCGTGACACCTAAGACTTCCTTTGAAAAAGCGGACATATTCGCCGCAACCCTCTCCGTATGCCGCGCATTCGCCCGTTCGATATGTCCATTCACGTCTGCCGGGGGCCTTGCCCCCGGACATATGTATGCTTCCAGCAACATATAAGGCTGTGCCTTAAGCCCGCGGCCTTCCGCATAATAACGGGCAAAAGACTCTGCGGTCCCGGGATCGGAGGATATCCCCGGAAATGCTTGGGACCCCACATGCTCCGCCAGGTTCCGGAGCATTTCATCCTTTCGCTCTTCAGTTAGCTCTGGGGAGAGCCACAGCCAGGGATTGAAGCCCGGAGTCTGGGCGAATATCAGATCCTCGCTCTTAGTCTTGATCCGCATGGCTTCAGGACTCCCGCAAATCAGATGCAGCAGGTTATAACGGATCTCGTCTTTCAAGAACATTTTTCCATTTAGGATGGGATCACGGTCGGCAAGCTTTACGAACATCCGGTTGGTTCACCTCTATTCTCTTTTTATCCAACAACTCGATGATAATGCCCCGCACCGTAAAAAGAAATAACCCGCAGACGGCTATTTTGCCGAGTGCGGGTAAGACGGAAGACCTGTAATGCTCTATTTTTTCCCCTTTTTCTTCCCCTTCATTCCTTCTTTAGCTGAAGCTTTCATGCCATCCTTCCCAAATGTGTACAGGATATTTTTTTTGAACCGCTTGCCCACCAGCGATTTTTTGACAAGCAGCTTGACCCGCTTTGGCGACATATCCCCGTACCAGACCCCTTCGGGATAGGAAATAACGATTGGCGCATCTCCGCACCGTCCGGCGCAGGAGGTAAACGTCGTATGAATCAGAGCCTCCCCGCCCTGCTTCTCAATTTCTTTCTTGATCGCCTGGGCGATCTCCCCGCTTTTGCGCTTCTTGCAGCTGCTCCCCCCGCAGACAAGCAAATGGCATGCCGTTCCCTGTAAATTCCATGTCGTCATAACCTTCACTCCTCTCTATATCTATTAATACCCCTTAATAACCCTGATGCCCCTTAGACGAGGGTAAAGCCATGTACCACACTATGCTATTATACTCTTATATTATAGAGGGAAAATCGAAAGAGCAGCAATCGCAAGCATACTTGGAGGGACTTATGGCTGAATCCGGAATAGAAACAAAGTTTGAGCAAGTGATGCACCGGATCGATACCGAAGGCGAACTGCTTGGCATAAGGGAGATGGAAGGCGGCGTATCCGCCCAGGTAACAGCGCTTGAGATTTTGCAGGATTCTGGATAAAAATGGATAAATCACTGGACGAAGGCATGATCCGGGATACGTTAAAATCATTCTTGCCCTTGCCTCGGACCAATAACCATGTCATCCTGCATGGAGATTATTGGCCGGGAAATATTTTAACAATCTAAAAATCCGTCATAATCCTAACACATTATGAAATAAATATGCCGCTTGGATGCATTCTCATATTGAACGTTCCCGGCATATCCTTTATAATTCAGTACATTATATGCGGCTATTTACGGCCTTCGAAAGGAACTGAAAAACGTTATGACACAAAAGCTTAGAGCCGGTATTGTCGGCGGAACCGGCATGGTCGGCCAACGCTTCATCGCTCTTTTAGAAAATCATCCGTGGTTTCAGGTAACCGCAATCGCTGCCAGCGCGAACTCTGCGGGCAAAACGTACGAAGAATCAGTGAAGGGCAGATGGAAGCTCTCCACCCCAATGCCTGACAACGTTAAGAATATTCCTGTTCAGGATGCTTCGCATGTCGAGGAAGTGGCCTCCGGGGTCGATCTGATTTTTTGCGCTGTCGATATGAAGAAGAATGAGATTCAAGCCCTCGAAGAAGCATACGCCAAAGCGGGCGTTCCTGTGATTTCGAACAACTCCGCCCACCGCTGGACACCGGACGTGCCGATGGTTGTTCCGGAGATTAATCCCGAGCACTTAGAGGTTATCGCCGCCCAGCGTAAGCGTCTTGGAACCGAAACCGGATTTATCGCCGTCAAGCCTAACTGCTCCATTCAGAGCTATGTGCCAATGCTGACCGCCCTGCGCGGCTTCCAACCGACACAGGTGGTTGCCAGCACCTACCAGGCGATTTCCGGAGCGGGCAAGACATTTACCGACTGGCCGGATATGCTGGACAACGTCATTCCTTACATTGGCGGAGAAGAAGAGAAGAGTGAACAGGAGCCGCTGCGCATCTGGGGAACTGTTGAAGACGGGGCGATTGTAAAAGCATCCGGCCCGCAAATCACCACCCAATGTATCCGCGTTCCGGTTACGGACGGCCATCTGGCCACCGTATTCGTCTCTTTCGAGAACAAGCCTTCCAAAGAAGAAATTCTCGAAAGCTGGAAGAACTACAAAGGCCGCCCGCAGGAGCTGGAGCTGCCGAGCGCGCCGAAACAATTCATTACGTATTTTGAAGAGGACAACCGGCCGCAGACGAATCTGGACCGCGATCTTGAGAACGGCATGGGCATTTCCGCCGGACGCCTGCGCGAAGATTCGCTGTACGACTTCAAATTCGTCGGCCTGTCCCACAATACGCTAAGAGGCGCCGCCGGCGGCGCTGTGCTGATCGCCGAGCTGCTGAAAGCCAAAGGATATATTACGGCCCGCTAAAACAATGGCTAGCGCTTAAGCCCATATAAATGCCCGTCTCCTTGTTATCGGAGACGGGCATTTTTGGCTTAATTTCGATCCCATTGCTTACAAGATAGGCGCGAAGCTCATACTTTCTTATATTTCAAAAAAAGCCCGGGCGCTTGGGCTCGGGCTTGATTGATTTAAGTATGTACCCCTCAGAGTTGGGCCGCCGGATTTACTCGGCCGGAGGAGTAAATGTGCGGGCAGCAAACTCCGCGTCCATCGTATAGAAAGCGTTGCTGTCGTTCTCGATCCGCTTCAGCTTCTGAATAATGCTGCTGAACAGCGCCTCTTCCTCGACCTGCTCGTCAATGAACCATTTCAGGAAATAGATCGTGGCATGCTCACGCGCGTCAAGCGCCAGATCGGCCAGATGATAGAATTTGCTGGTGTTCTTCTGCTCATGAGCGTAGCTTGCCTCAAAAGCTTCCAGAACGGAAGCATAATCATTCTTCGGCTCAGGCAGTGCCGCCAGGGTAGCCCGCTGATCCCGGTCGTTCAGGAATTTGTAGATCTTCATTGCATGGAAACGTTCTTCTTCCGCCTGAATCAGAAAAAAGTTCGCGAACCCGTCCAGACTTTCGCCTGAACAATACGCCGCCATCGCCAAGTACACATGCGCTGAATAAAACTCAAAATTCATTTGCTCATTTAACGCTTTTGCCAATTCCTCTTGCATGTAGCCACACTCCATCCTTTTTATATTTTCCCCTCTATCATAACATGAAGTCTATTTTCAATGCCTGACATGGGAGAGGAAAACATGACGAATACGAGAAAAATATTCAGATCGTACGACCACCGGAAGAATTGAGAGATTTAGCTGATAGAACCTGATTAATAACCCTTGTCACTTCTTCCGGATATTCAGTAATGAAGAAGTGTCCTCCGTTCATTTCGTAAATATGAGAGGAACAATCAGAGAGTTTTTTCCATAAAAGCAAATCCTCAAATCTGATATTATTATCGCTTCTGCCCGTTAATATCGTCATGTCACAGGCGATAGACTCATCTTTCTCAACAAATTTATAGTTCTCAATCATTTGAAAATCGTTTTTTAATATAGGCAGAATGATATCAAGAACATAGGGGTTATCAAGAATTTCATCGGGTGTTCCTCCAAATGCCCTGAGGACATTAATAAATTGGCGCCATTTGTTAAACAATGAGGCTGAGCCTCCGGCATAAGGTAAACACAATAGTTTAACGCGCTGCATAATTCCCTCCCGAGACCTCAATAAATTCCCTGAATAGTTCAAGGCAATCGATCGTTTGTATTTCTTCGGGATGATTCGGGCTTTCAGAGCATAATGTGACCTTATACAGGGGGGAAAAATGGAACGCTTTGAAATAGCAATCCGGTTCTTGCACCGCACAGCCGTCTTTCTCCGACAGCTCAATACCGTTCTCGTCAATCCGGACAGAGAAAGAATTGAGCGGCATGGACAGTCCTTTACCTCTAAACTTGATATAGCTCTCCTTGGCGGTCCACAATTGATAGAAATAGTCGGTACGCCTATCTTCGGGTATTGCCTTTATTTCTTTATTCTCCCTGCCGGAAAAGAATCGGTCGGCTATAGTTAGGTCTATAGGCTTGATCTCTTCGATATCGATTCCTATAGAATGCTGGTCAATGGCGCAAAGAACATAGTCTCCCGAATGCGTTAAATTATAATGATAATCCGGATAGGCAGCAAGAAAAGGCTTGCCGTATCGGTTAACCGTGAACCGAAGAGATTCGTTGTCTACTTTATGTTCCCGAAGGAACAAAGTTCGAATTAAGGCTTCCGCTATTACGCTTCGGATACGGTCATCCTTTCTGGAAAAGCGGAGCGTGCGGTTTCTCCTCTCTTCCGACAGACGATTCAGTACCTCATGATAATCTGTTCCTGGTGACTTGGGGATTTTCACGCCATAAATACCGACCAACACCCTCATCTCCTTAAAAATATTGATAAAATTTTTTATAAATTATCCTATATTTTCAAATATGCACCCATTGTAAATTATGTTTTTGGAACTGTCTACTACTATATTCGGCAAAAAACGGCATTTAAACGAATAATATGCCAAAGCGGACATAACAAAACCCGTAAGAAGCAGCCTTCGCCAAGGCTTATTCTTACGGGTCGTCCGTTCGGCAATTATTCACTGCGCAATCTGGTCCTTGATGCTCTGCAAAATCTTCTTCTCTAGCCGCGACACCTGGACCTGGGAAATGCCAAGGCGGCTTGCAACCTCAATGATTCATTCCTCCATCATACCATGAAGCCTGTCCGCAAGGCCTGATATGAGAAGAAAGAATTGATAATTCCATATATCCTGTCAAGCTAACCTAGAGAGTGCTCGTTTCCTGCGCTGAAGACTCGGAGCGTTTAACCGGTTTAATGGAGACTATGATTGTCATAAGCACAATCAGTCCGGCCCCTAAAATTTGAAAATAATTAAAGGGCACGGACAACCAGATCACAGAGGAGATTATCGCTGAAATCGGCTCGGTGCAGGAGAGAAGGCTCGCTTCATGAGGCTCGATGTGGCGGAGACTGCCTATATACAAGTAGAATGCGGCGAGCGTCCCGAGCAGTACCACGAACAGAATGGAACCGATAGTAGAGGGAGACCAGGGTATTGAAGGTGCAGCCCAAATAGGATGAATCAAATTCATCCCCGCACCGCCAACGAGCATCCCCCATCCCATAATGACCTGAACGCTGCATCTTTTAAGCAGAGGACCGGAATAGAGCGTATAAAAAGCTAATGAAATCCCGGACATTAATCCCCAAATAAATCCCTTTGGGGAAACCGTCAATTGTGAAGAATCCCCACCGGTCAGCAGAAAATATGTTCCGGCCAGCGCTAAGACAGCACCGATGAAATCCATAAGAAACAATCTCGTCTTTTTCCAGATAATTGAATAAATAAGTATGAAGAGTGGAGCCAGATACTGCAGCAGAGTGGCAATCGCCGCATTACCGGACTCAATGGACGCAAAATAGGTAAACTGGACGCCCAGCATGCCGAACACTCCAAAGATTAGTATCTGACCAATGAACTTTCCATCCAGCCATATCTTCCAGACCTTTGAGCCTTCTTGCCGCATACTAAGCAGCAGAAATACAGCACCGGAAATCATTAATCTTAACGTTACCAGCCAAGCGGCAGGTATATGTACTTGTTGAAATAGATGCTGAGCTACTGTACCGGAAACTCCCCATAACAGAGCTCCGCTCGAAGCCATTATCAATCCTTTTGCTCGTGCCAATTCTTATAACTCCTCTCTGGCTCTAATGAATTTAATCAAAAATTTAATCCAAAAAGCAATTTAGGATTTGGATTAAATTATAATAATAATCCTAATGTTGGTCTGATAAAAAAGTCATTGTTATTTATTTGATATTTACTAATAATAACATTTGAATTCATAAAAGTATATTATTTACTTTTAAGAAAAATAAATCTATAAAGAGAAAGGATGTTTAAGGTGGGGGATTCTGAGGAGCAAAATTTATTAATCCGTTTGCAAAGTTTAGAAGCCTTAATTGGCAATACACCACTCATCAATCTGAACAGCAAGTCAGTGAATTTATTCACCAAACTGGAATACCATAATTTAACAGGAAGCGTAAAAGCAAGACCTGCTTACTATGTTCTTAAGAAAGCGATTGAACGAGGAGATATTCATAGCAAAACAACAGTGATCGAATCCTCATCCGGAAATTTCGCACTTGCATTGGCAACACTGTGCAAGTATCTTGGACTCCGTTTCATCCCTGTCATCGACCCTAATATTAATCCAATTTATGAAGCTAATCTTAGACTCTTAACTTCTTGTATAGAAAAAGTACAAGAAAGAGACGTAACACAAGGTTTTCTATTATCGAGATTGGACCGAGTTTCTTTCTTAAGAAACACGCTGAAGCATTGCTATTGGACAAATCAGTATGCGAATCCCGATTGTGTGGCTAGCCACTACTACGGGTTGGGTGAAGAAATTGCCAACGCTTTTACCCAATTGGACTATGCGTTTATTGGTGTCGGTTCAGGCGGTACCATAGCGGGTATATCCAAAAAATTAAAGGAAAAATTTAATAAGATTAAAATTATTGCTGTTGACACTGAAGGATCAGTTATTTTTGGGGGATGTCCTCAAAAAAGGTACATTCCAGGAATTGGTTCAAGTATAGTGCCTACTAATTTGACCGAGGCTCTGATCGATGAAATCATGATGATCTCTGAACGCGATGCTGCCCGAGGCTGTGAGGAACTTCTGAACAAGCATTCCATTTTCGCGGGAGGTTCGACGGGAAGCGTATACTCTGCGATCTCCAAGTATTTTACCCATAACGTTCCGAAAAACTCTCCTAATGTTGTATTTATTTGTGCCGACTCTGGCATGCCCTATCTCCAAACCGTATATAACAAAGAATGGCAAAACAATTTGCGGACGGCCATTAGATCCTGAGAACGGATCAGAAAAACAAAAGGAGAGATAGAATTGATATATCTTAATACGAACAGCTTAAATGAAATGGGAATCGATTGGAACGAAACCACTCAGGTCATTAAGTATACAGTCAGCGCGTTGGAAAAAGGAGTTTATTCTCAGCCCATTAAGCCTTATTTGCGTTTCAATGATCCAGCCAATAGAATTATAGCGATGCCGGCATATGTTGGCGGAAATATTAACATGGCGGGGATTAAGTGGATCGCCAGCTTTCCTAACAATATTAAAACTGGACTAAAGAGAGCCCATTCGGTAACGATCTTAAATCATCCTGATAACGGCATTCCAGTATGCATTATTAATTCTGCCCTGATTAGCGGAATCCGCACCGCATCGGTTAGTGGCGTCATTATTCAGAAATACGCCAGCTTATCCGATTTGAATGTTTTCAATATCGGGATTACAGGCTTTGGGCCCATTGGCCAGCTTCACCTGCAAATGCTCCATGCATTACTCGATGACCGGATCAATCAAGTCTACTTATATGATATTGCCAAAGTAGATATAGATAATGTTCCGGCTGGTCTAAGAGACAAAGTGACGATTGCTTCTCATTGGTCGGATGCTTATAGCGAGGCTGATATCTTTATTACCTGCACCGTATCAAATGAAAGATACATTGACCAAAAGCCAAAAGAAGGCGCCTTGCTGCTCAACGTGTCTTTAAGAGACTTTTCCCCGGATATCTTAAAATTCGATCCTTTAATTATTGTTGATGACTGGGACGAGGTTTGTAGAGAAAATACCGATATTGAACTCTTCCATCAGCAAAAGGGTCTGAAAAAAATAGATACCCTTGCGATCTCCGATGCACTGATTGACGAGAAGCTAACTCATAAAGCCAAAGCACGTCCTATTATGTTCAACCCAATGGGTATGGCCGTCTTTGATGTTGCCATCGCTTCGTTATATTATGAGAAGGCGCTAAAAGAAGGAGTCGGTTTCCTTGAATAATACGAAACGAGCATTTTTTCTAATTAGCGAAGAGAGGTTTCACCCGACTTACTTAATTGCGGATTGGCTCTCGGCTTTTGCCGACTCCCCACAATTTCAAGGTATTCTGATTAGAGGGAAGCACTCGGAAGATAAAGATAAGGTTCATAAAACTCTCGCCTCAAAAACCCTTTTATATGACGACAAGATTCAATTGCTTCGAAGCGTGTACGGATGCATTAGTGATGCGGAACAGGAAATGATTGATTTGAAAGGATTCCCCAACCCTTTTAGTTTTTTTAACCCTTCAATAAAATATATAGGGTATGATATAAATAGCTTATCCCTAAAATTGTGGGTCGAACAGCAAACTGAATACTACGATGAGATAACGTTCTTTATTTTTTTGGATGTAATAATGGCCCCTTGGTGGCTCAGTAATGATAATGTTTCTATAATCAATGCGCATTCTGCAGTTCTTCCATTTGCCAGAGGAATGAATGCGATTGAAAACATGGCTTATTTAGGTGATTCTGTTAAATTCCAGGAAGCAGCAGGTGCATCTATTCATTATATCGATCACAATATTGATACAGGTCCTTTAATTCAAACCGTACGTCTTAACAACAGTTTTTCCTATCATTCGATCGGGCAATTAAAAGCTGCCAGTTATTTTGCCGCATTTGAACTTCTTATATCACATGCCAAGCTAATGGACAAATATATGCACTTATCTTTCGTCGGGATCAAACCGAATCAGACTGGTCCGCTTTTTCTGCAAAAACATTATACTGCCGAAGTTGAAAAACAGGCCAAAAGAAATTACCTGAAAATGAAGCAAGAGATATTAAACAAAGCGGAGGGCACCCGTTTCTCGTGAAAAGATTTTACAACAAAACCCGTAAAAAGCAGCCCCTCTTCCAAGGCTTCTTCTTACGGGTCGTACGTTCGGCAGCATCACTGCGCAATCTGGTCCTTGATGCTCTGCAAAATCTTCTTCTCTAGCCGCGACACCTGGACCTGGGAAATGCCAAGGCGGCTTGCGACCTCGGACTGGGTCTGGTCGCGGTAGTAGCGCAGGTAGACGATCAGCCGTTCACGCTCGGTCAGGGAACCGATGGCTTCATTCAGCGCAAGCTTGTCGAACCATTTCTCCTGGGACTCGTCGGCGATCTGGTCGATCAGGGTAATCGGGTCGCCGTCATTCTCGAACACGGTCTCGTGGATCGAGGTCGGCGGCTTGTTGGCCTCCTGGGCGAAGACGATTTCTTCGGGCGTAACGCCCAGCGCCTCAGCCACCTCGCCGATTGTCGGCAGACGGCCATTCGTTTTGGACATCTCGTCCTTCATTTTGCGCACCTTATTGGCCATTTCCTTCAGCGACCGGCTGACCTTGAGCGTACCGTCATCGCGCAGGAACCGCTGGATCTCGCCGATTATCATCGGTACGGCATAGGTCGAGAACTTGACGTCGTAGCTGAGATCGAACTTGTCCACGGACTTCAGCAGACCGATACAGCCGATCTGGAACAGGTCGTCAGGCTCGTACCCCCGGTTCATAAACCGCTGCACCACCGACCAGACAAGCCGGATATTGCAGCCTACCAGCGTGTCGCGGGCAGTCGTGTCCCCGGCCTGGCTGAGCGCGATCAGCCGTTTGACCTCCGCATCGTCCAAATAGGTCTGCGGAGCTTTTTTTGATTCTGCATCCATGGCTCCATCCCCTAATTATATAAAGCTTTTTTTGAGACGATCGTCTTCTTCATCCGGATCGAGGTCCCTTGCCCGGGTTCGCTGGTGACTTCAAATTCGTCCATGAAGTTCTCCATGATGGTAAAGCCCATGCCCGAACGCTCCAGCTCCGGCTTGGATGTGTACAGCGGCTGCTGCGCCAGCTCCAGATCGTCGATGCCCTTGCCCTTGTCCTCGATCACAAGATGCACCGTCTCCCCTCTGATCACCGCTGAGATGTATACGATCCCCGATGGATCGCTGTCATAGCCGTGAATAATGCAGTTGGTGACCGCCTCCGACACAACCGTCTTCAGATCGTTCAGCTCATCCAGGGTCGGGTCGAGCCTGGAGACGAAAGCCGCTACGACTACGCGCGCGAACGACTCATTTTCCGACATCGCCGCAAACTGGACGCTCATGTAATTTTCCGCTTGTGCTTGTGTCATAACGCGACCTCCAAATCCGAAAGCGCCGCAGTCTCATCCTGATACAGCGGCATGATTTTCAGCAGACCCGACATTTCCAGAAGACGCTTGACCGGCGGGTTGGCGTCGCAGATGACCATTTTTCCGCCTTTGCCGCGAATGAGCTTGTACCGTCCCAGAATAACGCCAAGCCCCGAGCTGTCCATAAACTGAAGATCCTTCAAGTTCAGCACAAGATGCTCCACCTGCTTACGTAAAATCGCTTCATCCAAGTCCATTCTCACAAAATCGGCCGCGTGATGGTCAAGCTCTCCGGTCAGACGAACAACCAGCACACCCCTATGATGCTCCAACTGCACATGAGAATTCATATTTGCCACTCTCCTCTTCGTTGCTTTGAAACGGCCTTTGGCAGCTTACAACGTCTTCAAGAACAACGATTTCTACGCGGCAAAGAGCGAATCCTGCCTCACGACAAAACTAGAAGAAAACTCTCATCGTTCAACAAAAGGATCGGGACAACCCGGCAAAAAACGCCTAATGTCCGGTTAAGCAAGGGATGACGAGTTCCGCGTGTACCCGCTGCCCGTCCGTCAGTTCAACTTGAACATCGAGCCTGCCGTCCGCTTGAACAGCTTCCACCAGCCGGCCTTGGCAATATCTTCGGGCGCCTTCAGCTCATACTGCTTCACTACCGTGTTACCCTGATAAACAACCAGCTTACCGATGGTCTGCCCTTTGGATATTGGAGCCTTGACTTTATCCAGAATGACGGTTTCATGACGGACGCCTTCCTGGGTAACTCCTTTTTTCAGCAAAATGGTGTAGTCCTCTTGCGCCTTGATCGGCAGCTCGGCTTTGGCGCCTTTGCCGATCTTGAGCGTGCCCAGCGTCTCGCCGGCCTTATGAATCGTATGGACTTTGTACTGCGAGAACAGGAAGTCGAACATGCCCGAGACCTCGCTGTTCCGCGTCTTCGTATTGGGCTCTCCAAGCACAACGGCAACTGCCCGCAGCCCGTCTCTTGACGCGGTTGCCGACAGACAGAACTTGGCCTCCGAGGTATAGCCGGTCTTCAGCCCGTCCGCCCCGGTATAGAAGCGCACCAGCTTGTTCGTATTCACGAGCCAGAACGGCTTCTTCGAGTCCTTGCGCAGATAATCCTGATAGGAGCCGGTGTATTTGATAATCTGGTTATGCTTCAGCAGCTCGCGGCTCATGACCGCGATGTCATGCGCTGAGGAATAGTGGTTCTCGGCAGGAAGCCCATTACAGTTGGCAAAATGCGTATCCTTCATGCCGAGCTCCTCCGCCCGCTTGTTCATCAGGTCGACAAAAGCGCTCTCCGAACCGGCGAGCTTCTCCGCCATCGCCACGGACGCATCGTTGCCGGAAGCCATCGCGATGCCCTTCAGCATCTCGTCGACGGTCATCTCTTCACCCGGCTCCAGAAAAATCTGCGAGCCCCCCATTGATGCGGCGTACTCGCTGGTCCGGACCTTGTCGGTCAGCTTCAGCCTTCCGTCATCCAGCGCTTCAACGGTAAGCAGCATCGTCATGATCTTCGTGATGCTTGCCGGAGGCAGCTTATCATGGCTGTTCTTCTCGTAAATGACGGTTCCGGTCCCGGCATCCATCAGAATGGCCGAGCGCGCCTGCGGCGCCAGATCAGCCGCCTTGGCGGCACCGCCTGACTTCTGCCCCTTTTCCTCCGCGAACGCCGAGGTGGCCGGGCTCACAGCGCTAAACATGATGCACAGCGCCAGCAAACATAAGCGAATTTTTGTCATCAAAGTTCCCCTCCTGAACGTTAACCTTCTTATCGCAGGTACTGTGTTCCAGTTTCGTCAGAAAAGGGTGGAAATATTCCCGGTATTTCCAGATAAAATATAAAAAGAACGGCCAAACCCCAAAGGGTCTGACCGTTCTTGCCGGGTCAAGATAAATTGTCAATCGAATTTATTCCTTGATCCGGACCTGCGTAATCTCTCCGACATACAGGCGATGATAATCTTTATTAGGGTACATCTGATGAATGCTCTCATCCAGAAACTTAGCCGGGTCCAAATCCTGATAGTAGAGCTTGCGGCATTCAAGAACAAGTCTGGCCTCCTGGAAATAAACAATACCCGGCGTGTCTTCCACAGGAGTAATATCCGCTGCCGCCGCCTTATCCGTATCTCTTCCCGAAGCGCTGCCGCAGATTTCCAGCGCACTCCGGTAATCCTCCGTAAAAAACGACAGGGAGAACGTGTCGGCGGCTTCCATGAATTCGTAAGTATAGCGGGTTGGCCTTACCACGCAAAAAGCGATGTTTTTGTGCCAGAGGATGCCTAGTCCGCCCCAGCTGGCTGTCATCGTGTTATAATGTTCCGCGCCTCCAGCCGTAATCAGCATCCAGTCTTCCCCAACCAGTTTGAATACATTATCCGTCAGTTCTTGCGGGTCCAACAATTTAAACGCTTCGCTCATTCCTTCTCCTCCACCACATGAATTACAATCAATCCCAGTATACTCCATTAATACCGGGTTACGCCATCCTTTGTAACGATAGCGTAGACAAGTGGGGGAGGGGTTACCGGCTGAGCCGTTACGCGGTAAGCTTCCAGCACCTTGTCTTCGGCTTCCTTCACCTTGCTGCCCGAAGCGTCGTTTATGTGCAGAACGGCCAATGTGTCACCGGCGGAGACGGCGTCGCCAACCTTCTTCGACAGCACGATGCCGACGGCCAGGTCGATGACGGATTCCTTCGTCTCCCGTCCCGCGCCGAGCAGCATGGCGGCGATGCCGATTTCTTCAGCCTGGATCGCCTCGATATGCCCATCCGCCGCCGCTTTAACCTCAACCTGCCTCCGGGCGGCGGGCAGCAGCGAAGGCGATTCAATCTGGGCCACATCCCCGCCCTGGGCCGCGACGATTACCTTCAGCTTCTCAAACGCGCTGCCGTCCGCGATGTGCTCCTGAAGGACCCTGCGGGCTTCCTCCGTATCCTTCGCCTTGCCGCCGAGCACCAGCATCTGGCTGCCAAGGATCAGGCATACCTCCGTGAGATCCTCCGGACCATGGCCGCGAAGCGTTTCGATGCCTTCTTTAATCTCCAGCGCGTTGCCGATGCCGTACCCGAGCGGCTGGTCCATGTCGCTGATGACGGCGACCGTATTCCGGCCAAGCTGGGTTCCGATATCGACCATCGCCTGCGCCAGCGCGATGGAATCATCCAGCGTCTTCATGAACGCGCCGCTGCCGGTCTTGACGTCCAGCACGATGGCGTCCGCGCCGGCGGCGATTTTCTTGCTCATGACGGAGCTGGCGATGAGCGGAATGGATTCCACGGTTGCGGTCACGTCACGCAGGGCGTACAGCTTCTTGTCGGCCGGGGTAATATTGCCGGACTGGCCGATAACCGCCGCGCCGATTTCGCCAACCTGGGCGAAAAAGCGCTCGCGGTCCATCTCAACGGAGAAGCCGGAGATGGACTCCAGCTTGTCCAGGGTGCCGCCGGTGTGGCCGAGGCCGCGCCCGGACATTTTGGCGACCGGAACCCCCGCCGATGCCACAAGGGGAGCGAGTACAACCGTCGTCTTATCGCCCACACCCCCGGTAGAATGCTTGTCCACCTTAATGCCTGCGATCGGGCTTAGGTCGACCTGGTCGCCGGACTTGGCCATTTCCAGGGTTAAATCGCCGGTCTCACGGGCGTTCATGCCCCGGAAATAGACGGCCATCGCCCATGCCGACATTTGATAGTCAGGGATTTCCCCGCGGCTGTACCCCTGGATGAGGAAAGAAATTTCCTCGCGGCTCAGCTCGCCTCCGTC
The DNA here is from genome assembly GCF_000520715.1 of Paenibacillus zanthoxyli JH29. Taxonomy (GTDB): domain Bacteria; phylum Bacillota; class Bacilli; order Paenibacillales; family Paenibacillaceae; genus Paenibacillus_AQ; species Paenibacillus_AQ zanthoxyli. The sequence goes on along the minus strand of NZ_ASSD01000283.1, from coordinate 7,555 downwards.
TCTTTTCTTATGGATAATGTCGATGGCCCGCATATTAGATTTGTACCTCGCGCACGAAAGCGCGGACAAGGCCGATAAACTTCGGTTTCGTCAGATTCGCAACCTTGACTACCTGCTCATGCGTCAAGGGCTCCAGTTCGTCGCCGATCGCCATGTCAGTGATACAGGTAATGCCGAGCACTTTCAGTCTGCTGTGGCTCGCGGCGATCACTTCGGGAACGGTCGACATACCGATGGCGTCACCCCCGAGAAGCGCCAGCATATTCAGCTCAGACGGCGTCTCGTAGGTCGGGCCGCTGATGCCTGCGTATACCCCTTCTTGAAGCTTCAGGCTTTCTCCGTCCGCCCCCTTGATTTCCGGCGCCAGCTTCTTGGCAAGCGCGATATATTCCGGGTCGTAGGCGCGGGACATGTCCGGGAACCGCACGCCAAGCTCCGGATCATTCGGTCCGATCAGCGGGTTGTCGCCTGTCATGTTCAGGTGATCGGTGATCAGCATCAGGTCGCCGGCTTTGAACGCCCGATTCATGCCGCCGCCCGCATTGGTGATAACGAGCGTGCCGATGCCAAGCTTGGCCAAGACGTATACGGGCAGCACAACCTTGCGCATCGCGTAGCCTTCGTAATAGTGGAAACGTCCCTGCATGATGATAACATCCTTGCCTTCCAGCTTGCCGATAACGAACCGTCCGACATGGCCTTCCACTGTCGAGCGCGGAAAATGAGGAATCTCTTCGTAAGGCAAATATACGGCATCCTCAATCTGGTCACCCAGATCGCCAAGGCCGGAGCCCAGGATCAGGCCGATGACTGGCTTATAGGTCCCCAGCTTGGATTCTACATAAGCGGCGGCTTCCTTCACCTGTACGCCGTAAGCTGCGGTCTCAGGTGCGCTTTTTGCGGATTGTGTCATTGTGGATTCCTCCTCTACATATTCGGAATAAGAGCAAGCACAAGGCTCAAAAAGCGCTCGCGCACCCGCTCCGCCGTCTCCATGACCTCGTCATGGGACAGGGGCTGGTCGAGAATGCCCGCGGCCATGTTCGTAATACAGGAGATGCCGAGCACCTCGATACCGGCATGGCGGGCAACGATGGTCTCGGATACGGTGGACATGCCGACCGCATCGGCGCCCAGGCGGCGCAGCATGACAATCTCGGCCGGCGTCTCATAGCACGGTCCGAGCAGGCCCGCGTAGATGCCTTCCTTGAACGTGAAATTTTGGGCCTTCGCGGTTTCGCGCGCGGCCGCGATCAGCCGGCGGCTGTACGGCTCGGACATATCAGGGAAGCGTACGCCGAGCGCGGAATCATTCGGTCCGATCAGCGGATTGCGGCCCGTCAGGTTAAGATGGTCGGTAAGGAGCATCAAATCCCCCGCCGAGAAATCCGTATTCACTCCGCCCGCAGCGTTGGTTACGAGCAGGCTGGTTACGCCCAGCTCCTTCATCACGCGGACAGGAAACGCCGTCGTCTCCGGTCCGTAGCCCTCGTACATATGAAAGCGGCCTTTCATCATCACGACCTTGCGGCCTTCGATCGTGCCGATCAGCAGCTCTCCTTCATGTCCTTCAACAGTGGACACAGGAAAATGGGGAATGTCCTGATAAGGAATGCTAATACCGTCTTGGATCAGATCAGCCAGAATACCGAGGCCGGAGCCGAGAATCAGCCCGATTTCCGGCGCTTCCGCCCCTTTGCTCTTGATGTACCCTGCCGCTTCCTGAATCGCGCTGAGGCTTACTGTGTTCGTCATGAATGCTCCTCCTTAAATGTAGGCGTGTGCGTAATAATGATGCAGATTCCAAAAAATCTATGCCGCCGTCCGGCGGATTACTTCAGCTCTCCAAGGAAGCTTGTCCCGTACTGCGGCTCCGCCGCTCCAAAATTCTCGGCGATTGTCGCCGCCACATCGGAGAAGGTCTTGCGAACGCCAAGGCTGCTTGGAGTCTTAAGCTTCGGACCATATACGAGCAGAGGCACATATTCGCGGGTATGGTCGGTTCCGCTGTGTACGGGATCATTGCCGTGGTCGGCGGATACAATCAGCAGATCGTCCTCGCCCAAGGCGGACATAATATCCGGCAGCGCCTTGTCGAACACCTCAAGGGCATGGCCGTAGCCTTCCGGGTCGCGCCGGTGTCCGTAGAGGGAATCGAAATCGACCAGATTCGTGAACAGCAGCCCCTCAAAAGGCTTGCGAAGCTGTTCAATCGTCACTTCGATACCATGTTCATTGCTCTTGGTCGGGTAAGAAGCCGTCACACCCTCGCCCGTAAAAATATCATTGATCTTGCCTACGGCGATCACATCTCTACCGATGTCGGCCAGCGCGTTCATCACCGTCGGCTGCGGCGGCTTCACCGCATAATCATGGCGGTTCGGCGTCCGGGTAAAGCTTCCGGGCTTGCCGATGTAGGGCCGGGCAATGACACGCCCCACCGAGAATTCCGGCGCCATCGTCAGCTCCCGGGCGATATGGCAGGCGCGGTACAGCTCGTCCAGCGGGATGATCTCCTCATGCGCAGCCAGCTGAAAAACGCTATCCGCCGACGTGTAGACGATCCATGCCCCCGTCTTCATCTGCTCTTCGCCGTATTCCACAAGAATTTCGGTGCCGGAGGCCGGTTTGTTGCCCAGCACCTTGCGGCCTGTGGCAGCCTCGAACTTCTGTATAAGCTCAGCCGGGAATCCGTCAGGATACGTATTAAACGGTGTCTCGATCTTCAGGCCCATCAGTTCCCAGTGGCCGGTCATCGTATCTTTGCCAACGGAAACCTCCTGCATTTTTCCATAATAGGCCTCCGGCGCCGAAACCGGTTCAAGGGGCGGCAGCGGGGCGATATTCGCCAGGCCCAAACGCTGCATATTCGGCAGCTTCAGCCCAGGGTTACGTTCCAGAATATGACCAAGCGTATGCGCACCCGCATCGCCGAAACCAGCGGCGTCCGGGGCTTCTCCGATGCCGACGCTGTCAAGTACGATAAAGCAAATCCGTTTAAAAGAGGACACTTCCGTCCACACTCCCTTTAGCGTAAGTAATGGTTACAATGATATGTTTCCCCGGAAAAAGACATTAGCGCGCCCGGGGATGATGTCTTTCATAAACTTCTTTCATATTTGCGCGGGCGATGCCGCTGTACATCTGCGTCGTGGAAATATCGGCATGTCCGAGCATCTGCTGCACAGAGCGCAGATCGGCCCCTCTTTCCAGCAGATGGGCGGCGAACGAATGCCGCAGCGTGTGCGGCGTAATATCCTGCCGGATATTCGTCTCCTTCGCATATTTTTTAATTATTTTCCAGAACCCCTGCCGGGTAAGCCTGCCGCCGAGACTGTTCAGGAACAGCGCCGGTTCGTTCCTGTCTTCGCGCAGCAGCTTGTCCCGGCTGTCCCTGGTATAAGCCTCCACGCATTCCGACGCGATGACCCCAATCGGAACCACCCGTTCCTTGCCGCCGAAGCCGGAGCACCGCGCAAATCCCAGGCTGGGCTGCACATCGCCAACATCAAGCATAATCAGCTCGGACACCCGGATCCCGGCCGCATACAGCAGTTCGAGCATCGCCTTGTCGCGCAGTCCGTGCGGAGTCATGGGATCGGGCGCTGCCAGCAGCCGCTCCACCTCTTCAACGCTCAGCACCATCGGAGCCTTCTTCTCGGACCTCACCGCTTCCATTTCAAGCGTCGGATCGGCGGCTATCAGCCTTTCTTTTAGCAGAAATTGAAAAAAGGCGCGGATCGAGACCTGGTTCCGGTTAATGGTCGCCGCCGCCCGGCCCGCCGCTTTAAGCCCGCCGAGATAGAGCGTAATCAGCGGCTTGCGGATATCGTCCGTGGTTAGGACACCCCGCCCTGCGGCATAGTCCAGAAACTGTGAGACATCGCGTCCGTAGGATTCCAGGGTGCTGGGCGACACGTTTTTTTCACGGGAAAGATACTGCAAAAAGGCCTGCAAGTGTGACTTCATTGGTCTACTCTCCCACCCTGGCGCGCCGCATAGATGCGGTTAAGAATTCGGCGCAAAAGGCGCCGCGCCGCGCAAAACTTACAGTCCCCGGAAGAACCTCCGTTTCTAAAGGTTTCATTCGACAACTTTTGTAATTATTCCTGCCCGAAGCGAATTCACTCCCCGTACCAATAGTACAGGCGCAGCCTTTCTCCCGGATTCATCGCCTCTCCCCCGGACTGAATCTCGTGAAACGCCCGAACCGCCGAGCCTTCCGGAATATCCGGATCGGGTACGGGATTGATCCAGCTGTGAAGCAGGTCCATTATATTATAGAACAGGCAGCTCAATGCGACAAATATCACAATGTAATAAAGCCGTCGAAGCGCTTTAGGTACGGAAATGATCATTTTGCATTCCTCCCGCGAAGAACTTTTGACCCCTGCAAAAAGCCGGATGCCCTTATCGCATTGCCGCTGATACGGACAATCCCTTTCCCTCACTTTATGCAGCTTCCGGCCTGCTTATGTATATTCCGGCGCTAAGGCTTGCTGACGCCACCAAAAAGCTCTCTCCGGCAGAGTACCGGGGAGAGCTGCTAAGTGTACCTTCTATTAACTTCATGCAAATAACTTATTACGTCTATGAATTTACTCAGAACGTTTGCCTTCCGAATTGTTCTTCTCCCTGCAGCGGTAGCAGATCCCGTGAAAATCAAGCCGGTGATCGATGACCGAGAAATTGAATTCCTTAAACAGCTTCTCTTCCAATGGTGCAAGCCAGTCTTCACGGACTTCATCCATGCTGCCGCATTGCACACATATCATATGATGATGATGATGCTTGGAAGTATCCGTCCGCAGATCATATCTGGCGACGCCGTCGCCGAAGTTGATCTTCTCTACGATATGAAGCTCGCTGAGGAGTTCAAGGGTACGATATACGGTGGCGAGACCAATCTCCGGAGCCTTCTCCTTTACGAGCATGAACACGTCTTCGGCGCTGAGATGATCATCCTCATTCTCCAGCAGTACGCGTACCGTCGCTTCCCGTTGGGGTGTAAGCTTGTATCCTTGGGATTGCAGTTGCTGCTTAATTTTATCGATCTTGTCTTCCATAATCATTCTCCCTCCCCCCAGGAAAATAGCGCTGCGTTCTCTAAAAGTCACTTCTTTCATTATAGGGGGAGTAATCTTGAGAAGTCAAACGCTTTTACTGCCCCCTGTATTCGGAAGCCGCCTGCACCAAAGAGGGGGTTATCCAGCGCATCATTTAATAGAAATTGAAGGTCGGTACCCTTGATCTCTATTCTTCCGCTGCGTAAGTTTGCCGGCTTTGTCTATATTTACAATTTCAATGAATTGACCAACATTCATCTTCACAATGTCCGCCTTCAAAATAGGGACATTGTTCGCATTATGTTCGAACATCAGTTCCGTTCACAAACGCCAACTTATTCTCTAATTAGGATATAAAGGAAAGTACTTTTATTCACTCATTTAATTGCAGATATAGGGATATATGTTTAGACATCTCTATTTATGTAATCTATTATCATTAATAAATCTAATTTGAGGAGATATCATATGAAAAAATTAATACTGCCCCTTGTAATTATCATTCTTTTAGCAATAGCTTTCCCAAAAGAAAGTTTTGCTGTTGCGAATGAACCAACGAGTCTTATTCCAGTAATGACCTCAAATACTGCTCCTTCAGGAGTAGCAAGTGCAAGTAGCATATGGAGTGTTAACCATCAACCTTTCAATGCTTTTAATAATAATAATAATGACCTGGGATGGGCTTCTATACAAGGTAAGCCTTATGGATGGATAGCCTATGAATTTGAAAATCCTGAAGTTGTTAATTACTATGCCCTAACAGCTCGTGGACAATATATGAATAATGTACAGGAATCTCCTAAAGACTGGACTTTTGAAGGATGGAACGGAAACGAATGGATTGTTCTAGATACTCAAAGCAACATAACTGGATGGACGACAGGAGCAAAAAGAGAATTTTCATTTAATAATGAAACAGAGTATAAAAAATATAGATTAAATATTTCAAAAAATAATGGATACCCTGATTTTGTGACTATTGGTGAGATAAAAATGAGTTATTCTCCTAACGAGAATCCCCCAAGCCCAGAGCCGACACCTACTATAACACCAGAGCCGACTGCAACACCAGAACCAACAGTAACACCGACACCAACTTCAACGCCTGAGCAACCAACTGGTGACCGTGCAATCCTTGTAGTTACCATGAATACTGGTCTTGAAAAAGAATATGATCTTCCAATGTCTGAGATCAATGCATTCCTCAGCTGGTACGACTCAGCTTCCGGATCAACTCGCTACGGAATTGATAAGCACGACAACAATAAAGGTCCATTCAGCAAGCGAACTGATTATGTAATCTTCGATAAGATACTAACCTTTGAGGTAAGTGAGTATACAGCATCCGAATAAAGCTAGAAAACAACCCCGCTGGACGTGATAATGCCTGGCGGGGTTGCTTTATTACTTTGCAGAAACGAATTGAATAATTCCAATGATCACTAATAATAAAAATACGCCTAATATGATCCAAATTAACGTTCTCAGATAATTACTCGATGTTGGACGATTCATCTTACTCTCAAGTTCGGTTACACGGTCTTCAAGTTCCCGGATTCTTTGATCTTGGTCCAAAAGTCAGACCCCCTTCCTAAGGGGCTTTCGAAACTCATAAAATACTACTATTATCGTTTCCAAAAAAGTAAAAATCCACTTCGGAAACATCCTTAATCCAGAGAAATAGCAGAGAATTTGATTTTTCCGTTATTTTTTGTTACTCCCCACATTGAAAAAAACCATTAATACCAATACTTATAAGCCTTTTTAAACAAGCATAGGAGTTATCCAGCGCATCATTGTCGGCGTAACCCATGTCTCGAAGGAGGATACGCCGAGAATTAAGACGGCCATAACAAAGGACAGCAGCGTATACATCGCAAAAGGACGCCCGACACGAAGCGGACGGCGAGCGGTCACCCTGCTGCGGATCATAAGCAGCGAGAACGCGATGGCTGCCGCGCTGCATACGAGAAGCGCCGGGATCACCACCAGGTTATGCGGAGCGACGGACACAAGCGCGAACAGCAGACCGTGCCATGAATACTGGCTAACCAGGCAGCCGACCGTGAAGCCGATGAGCACGCCCTTGAGAAAATCCAGGATAAGTATACCGGGAAGCCCGATTACCGACAGGCCGAGAATCCAGATGAGGCCGATCCATTTCAGATGAAGACCCGCGATGCTCCAGAACGATTCCGGCGCTGCGGGAAGTCCGTGCTGATCCACGGTCATAAAGAAATTGCCCAGATAGTCGCTGAGCTCCTGCTGCTGGTCCATCGTCAGCGCGCTGACGATCAGGGCGCCGAAGACGACCCCAACCAAGAATAACACGGCCACAAAAATATAAAGCGGCGTCTGCTCCTTAATCATATGGCGGAAGTTCCGCATCAGGACGTTCTCCTCTCATGGTCACATGTTACACCATATGAAGAAACTCCCCGCTCTATGACTTGTCCTTGGGCGCAATGGCCACTCTGCCGTACGTTCCG
>NZ_ASSD01000282.1 GCF_000520715.1 Paenibacillus zanthoxyli JH29 | reverse complement strand
CAGCCGGCAAGCAGCGAGACGGCAAGGCCGAACGCCTGCAGCAGCGCCGTCAGTCTTGTTATTCTGCTCATCACTTATGAATCTCTCCTTTCTCCCAGAAGGGTCCTGCCCTTTCTACCCTGAACCGCTTCGAAGCTAATGCCCCGCCCAGCGGGATTATTAAAATATATGCGGATGCCTAGGGTTTGGTTAAAGAGGGCAGGCGAACCTTTTTTATAAGGAGAAGTGGGGTTTGGCGAACGGAAAGAAGCTCATTCCGAGGAGAACGTGGTACGAAGGAAGAGGGAGACCTAAATTACCGTCACGCTGAAGAGGTTGGTCATTCTACGGAGTAAGCGGCTTTAAGTGCAGCAGCCACTCAAGAAACGCAGCGCAGAATTGCTTCTTGCCGACGGGCGTCGCCGACAGCCAATCCTCATCTCCGCAGCTCATGCGCAGCAGCCATCCGCAGGAATGGTCAGCTAAAAAGGAGGCGTATTGAAAGGACCAGCCCCGGCCGCTTCTGGAGCAAATGCGCAGTTCTCCTGCCGTGTGCCGGCATTTTACGCCTTTGGCGAATCTGGCAGACAGCCGGGAGTCTCCCGTAGCAAGTTCAATATACCATTGCAGTTCTTGCAAGGAGCAGGAGTCCGAAATTCTCAAGATTTCATCATATTCATCTCTCGACATCAGAAGCGCGGGGCTCTCTCCGCTGATTTGTTCGGGGAGTGAGATGCCTTCTAGAAGAAAGGCGCACATCCCCTTCTTACCTTCACAATCCTTCAGATCATAACTGAATGACTTCCAGGTCTCCTGGCATATTGCGACTATTTTATCCATATGTACATATACGAACAGATCATTCTCTGTGTCACCGCTTGTATAATGCAGACGGCAGATCCGATCCGTATCTTCCGGCAGCTCCAGCAGTTCTTGTTCCAGATGCTGCTCCAAGTCTTCCGGCATCAGAAAGCGGGATAATTGCTTCGACTCATCAACGTTCACTGTAATCGTTTCCTTCCGGTTTCCGGATTTGGGGGTTAAACCTCTCGTTTCCGGGTGAATATCTAGCAATCTTTATGTTATCATAAGCTAATTTTAAGGTAAAATTAAGAAATCAAGGGTAATATTCATATTATGAAATAACTGTAACGAGGTGATTTCTAATGAAAATGATGATTACATTCCAAAACAAGCCCGTACCCGTATATTTTACTACGGAAAATAAGCAACCGACTCAAAAAGTGCTAAGAATCCTGACAAGCACGCTGGAGCTCAAAATCAATAAAGGCAAAAACGCCCTCAAAAAATGTCTAAACTCTTTGATTAGCATTGAAATTAAAGGCTCTGAGGCCATTTTGCACAGTTTCAGCGAGAACGATACTCTGGCACTGTCTCTCTACTAATGCTGGCGGAGGGCACTCCTTTCGCATCAGCAAAAGAGCATCTCCCGAGAGGAAGATGCTTTTTATTTTGGGTTTTTTAGCTGAATCATCCGGTCTTCTTGCCGTTGTTCTCCGCCTTTTCCGCCTGTTGAATTCGAAGCTGAAACAGCTTGACCAAATTGATTCTCGTCTGCTCGTGACAGTTGTCCAATTTTTTTATGATAAAACGGTCAATGGACATGTCAATCGACTCCTTTTATTTCGCCTTGTATCCCCTATATAACCTGGCTATTTACTTTTTAAACGGACCGTTTCGCGTCTAATAAAATGCGACATATTTTTTTATCCGGCCGTTTATCTCCGTACAGCCCCTAATAGCTAGACCTTAGTCCTCCAACTCCCGCCGCCAGCCGTATTTCCGGGAGCGTGAGGACGCCGCCTTCTGTCCGGTGCCCGGTCCGCCTTTCCGTTTGGATTTGGCCTCCTTGGCGGTTTGATATACAAGCTCCCGCTGGGTTTTATGGT
>NZ_ASSD01000281.1 GCF_000520715.1 Paenibacillus zanthoxyli JH29 | reverse complement strand
GTACGGATGTCCAATCCACTAACACAACTTAATTTCCACCTGTTTAAGATAGGCGACAGGGTCTCGACGGAAACGTCTGCGCTTCGTTGATTCAGTGAGCCGTTTTTCCCAGAGGCTTCGTTCCGCTTTAAAGTCATTGTAGGGAACGTTCCGTAGTCGTGTGAGAATGTGCTTCTGCCCTAAGGCATCATCAACGAGCACCACAAACTCGCCGCAGCGTAGAATATGTTCATTCCAACTCCGGCGTCCCGTCGTTCGTCGGTGCTTCGTTTTGGTTTGACGAAAAAAACGTTCATGGTCGTTATTCGTACGGGGGACCCAAGGGGCATCGTAGCAGGTGAAAAGCCCT
>NZ_ASSD01000280.1 GCF_000520715.1 Paenibacillus zanthoxyli JH29 | reverse complement strand
CAACGCAGGCCGGATGCTCTCGGCAGCCTGGCACGCGGCGGGCATGCTGCTATGTCTAAGCGGGCTGCTGTCCTTTTGCGGGGCGCTTCCGATCCCGTATGCGGTGCTTCACAGCGCCTCGCCCGAAGTCAGCGCCTCGGGTGCAAGGCTTGGAGGGTTGCTCCAGTATCCGAACGCCTTCGGCGCGGCGATGGCTGTATTTCTGCTGGAGCGTCTGTTCGCAGCCGCTCAAAGCTATGCGTGTGAGCGTGGCGAGCGGCCCGGCCGGAAGGATGAAGATAGCTTGGTCTTCGGCGGGAGAGGCAAAGAAAGGCCCGGCAATGCCCCGAAGTGTCAGAATGGAAGCGGTGCGGGTTTCCACTGGA
>NZ_ASSD01000279.1 GCF_000520715.1 Paenibacillus zanthoxyli JH29 | reverse complement strand
GACCGGCTGCTGCCGCTCTTCCCGGCCCAGCCAAGATTGAACCCGTTTGATCATTAACGTTTCCTCCATGTTTCATGCGAGAAAGAGACAAACCCCACCAAATTGAGGAGGGGCCTTAATCTCTGCGCTATCTTTATACTTCCATGATCTCTTTTTCTTTAGTCAGGAGCACTTTGTCGACCTCGGCAATGAACTTATCCGTCGTCTTCTGGATATTCTCCTGATGTCCGCGGGATTCGTCCTCCGAAATGCCGTTCTTCTCCATCTTCTTGATATCGTCATTTGCATCGCGGCGGATGTTGCGGATCGCCACCTTTGCTTCTTCGCCGAATTTTTTTGTCAGCTTAACAAGCTCCCCGCGGCGTTCTTCCGTAAGCGCAGGAATGGACAGACGGATTGTGCTGCCGTCGTTAGCAGGCGTAAGACCGAGATCGGATTTCATAATCGCCCGTTCGATATCGGCTAACGAAGATTTATCCCACGGCTGAATAAGCAGTGTGCGGGAATCCGGGGTGTTAATGTTGGCAAGCTGATTGACCGGAGTCGGCGAACCGTAATATTCCACCTGAATGCGGTCTAGCAGCGAAGGGGTTGCACGTCCGGCACGAAGCGTCGACAAATCGCGTTTGAGCGACAAAATCGCTTTCTCCATGCGCTCTTCGGCATTTTTTTTAACCGATTGTGGCATTATTCTACACTCCCTTTAACAATTGTTCCGATGCGTTCTCCCAGAACAACACGCTTGATGTTGCCCTGTTGTGTGATGGCAAACACAATAAGCGGTATATCGTTATCCATGCAGAGAGAGGATGCGGTGGAGTCCATGACGCCCAGATTCTTGTTGAGCACGTCCAAATAAGTAAGCTGTTCATACTTTTGGGCGGTGCTATCTTTGAACGGATCAGCGGAATAGACGCCATCAACTTTATTCTTAGCCATCAGAATGACTTCGGCTTCGATTTCAGCCGCACGCAGCGCCGCAGTCGTATCGGTTGAGAAGAACGGATTGCCTGTACCGGCCGCAAAAATAACGACCCGCCCTTTCTCCAGATGGCGAATGGCCCGGCGCCGGATATAAGGCTCTGCGATCTGCTGCATCGAGATCGAGGTCTGTACTCTGGTCGGCACACCGATCTGTTCCAAAGAGTCCTGCAAAGCCAGCGAATTCATAACCGTAGCCAGCATGCCCATATAGTCAGCCGTCGCACGGTCTATGCCGCTTGCGCTGCCAGCAATGCCGCGCCAAATGTTGCCCCCGCCACAAACGATGGCGACTTGGACGCCAAGCTCCACGACTTCCTTCACCTGCTCGGCAATAGAGCTAATCGTATCCGCATCGATACCGTAACCGTTATGCCCTGCCAGCGATTCGCCGCTGACCTTCAGGACTACCCTTTTAAATACCGGCTGTTCCAAATTGTATACCCTCACTTTGCAATGGTGCCTTACGGGCCCCAGGTTATTCGTGCATCCCTGCCGCATGAGCGGCGAGGGTGAATCGGCGGCCAAGCTGTCTCATTCCGGTCCGGTTTCCCCATATGGAGAGCAGATCCGTATACTTCCGCTTGCAAAAGACGGAACACCATGTACCCGTGTTCCGCTCTTGAAAGTGCCTGCTATATGTTCATTTCTGCGGTGCTGGCCCCGAATGCTTATTATGGTTTCACTTGCGCCATTACTTCTTCTACGAAGTTGTCGACTTTCTTCTCAAGCCCTTCGCCAAGTTCGTAACGGACAAAGCGGCGAATGGAGATGTTCTCGCCGATCGTGCTGACTTTTTCGTTCAGCAGGTTGGAAATTGTCTTGTCAGGGTCTTTGATAAAGGCTTGCTCAAGCAGTACATGCTCTTCATAGTACTTATTGATACGTCCTTCGACCATTTTGTCAACGATTTTCTCCGGTTTGCCTTCGTTCAGCGCTTGCGCTCTCAGAATTTCCTTTTCCTTCTCGATTTCTTCCGCAGGAACTTCTTCGCGGCGAACGAAACGCGGAGCGGCCGCGGCGATTTGCATCGCGATATCGCGAGCGAACTCTTTGAATTGGTCGGTCTTGCCGACAAAGTCGGTTTCGCAGTTGATTTCTACCAGAACGCCGATGCGGCCGCCTGCGTGAATGTAAGATTCAACAACGCCCTCAGTCGCTGCGCGTCCTGCTTTGTTTGCTGCTGCGGAAAGGCCTTTTTCGCGGAGAATTTCAACCGCTTTGTTCAGATCGCCGCCAGCTTCTTCCAGCGCCTTTTTACAATCCAGCATGCCCGCGCCGGTTCTTTCGCGGAGCTCTTTTACGGATTTTGCGTCTACTGCCATTGTTTAATCCCTCCAGATAAATTGTTTGCCTTCTAAATTCAAAACGCCCCCACAAAGAACAGCCTTGGCTATGGAACCTTAGTTGGTGCTTTGCGGGGACCCCGGAAGCTTAAAAGCTATTCATTCGGTAAAAAAAGGGCAGTGAGAGGTTATCCACCTGCCGACCACCCTTTTCATTTAATTTCATATTCGATATGCAACCAGCAGGATTTAAGCTGAAGTTGTGTCTTCGCCTTGATGAGCTTCCACTACAGCGTCTGCCATTTTACCCGTCAGCAGCTTAACGGCGCGGATTGCGTCGTCATTGCCCGGAATAACGTAGTCGATCTCGTCCGGATCGCAGTTCGTATCGACGATAGCAACAATCGGAATACCCAATTTGCGCGCTTCGGCAACGGCGATGCGCTCTTTGCGCGGATCAATAATGAACAGTGCGCTTGGGAGACCTTTCATGTTCTTGATACCGCCAAGGAATTTCTCAAGACGTTCTTTCTCTTTACGGAGAAGGATGACTTCTTTCTTAGGCAGAACGGAGAATGTGCCGTCCTCTTCCCAAGCTTCCAGCTTTTTCAGACGATCGATACGCTTTTGAATCGTTTGGAAATTCGTCAGCGTGCCGCCGAGCCAACGTTGGTTGATGTAGTACATGCCCGAACGTTCGGCTTCTTCTTTTACAGAGTCTTGAGCTTGTTTCTTTGTTCCGACGAACAGGATCGTACCATTGTCGCCTGCTACGCTCTTAACAAAGTTGTAAGCCTCTTCTACTTTCTTGACCGTCTTTTGCAGGTCGATAATGTAGATTCCGTTTCTTTCAGTGAAGATATAACGATCCATTTTCGGGTTCCAACGACGAGTCTGATGACCGAAGTGTACCCCAGCTTCGAGAAGCTGCTTCATGGAGATTACTGCCATCTTCACGCACCTCCTAAGTTTGGTTTTATTGTGTGTCCCTCCGCCAGGTATCATCTTGCAGCAAGACTTTCTTCGGAAGAAAGCACCGCTTGCTGTAATCAACCGACGTGTGTTTTAACACCGTCATTTAATATATCACAAGACTACATGGGATGCAACGTCTGACGCACGATTTTTGTCATAAAACGCGATGCTTGAGAATACGGGTCGATAGCCGCTCAAGAAGAAACGGCTGCGCCGTCCTGTTAGGGACGGTATCGTTTCTCGTAGAAATATAAGGCAAAGTATAAGCTCGTAGCTTATACTTTTTTATATTTTTAAAAAACGCCCATTTTCAATAACGGCGCTCACTTTTTCACACTAACCAGTTCGTCAATGATCGATTCGACGCTCTGTCCGGCTTCAAAACTGTACTGACCGT
>NZ_ASSD01000278.1 GCF_000520715.1 Paenibacillus zanthoxyli JH29 | reverse complement strand
GGCGAGCGTCTGGTGCGTTTCCACGGCCAGTGGGTGCCGCTTGATCCCGCGCTGCTCGCCCAAATCCGCAGAGCGATGGATGGCATGGACAAGCGGCAGGGTCTGTCCTTCCAGGACGTCCTGCAGCTGCATCTCCTGCATTCCGGTGAGGAAGACGGCGATGCGGACGAAGCCACGGCCCCTGAAGAGGAGATGCGGCTCCAGCTTGAAGTGGAATTGAACGAGCAGTTCGTCAAGCTGATGGAGCAGCTTGAAGGCAGGGAGGCCTGGCCGCAGTCCGGCCCGCCCACCGGTCTGAACGCCGAGCTGCGCTCGTATCAACTGGAGGGCTATGCCTGGCTCACGTTCCTGCGGCGGTTCGGGCTGGGCGCCTGCCTTGCCGACGATATGGGTCTTGGCAAGACCGTGCAGCTGATCTCCTACTTGCTTCACCTGAAGGAGCAGTACGAGGAGCGAACGGCAGGGCCGCGGCCGTCGCTTATCGTCTGCCCGACCTCGGTGCTCGGCAACTGGCAGAAGGAACTGCAGCGGTTCGCGCCTTCGCTTGAGATAATGCTGCATTACGGGAGTGGACGCCTTAGCGGGGAGAGCTTCGCGGCAGCCGCTGCGGGGACCAATGTTGTGCTTACCTCTTATGCTACAGCGGCGCTGGACCAGGAGCTGCTGGCCGGCTTTACCTGGTCGGCGGTCTGCCTGGACGAGGCGCAAAATATCAAGAACGCCCAGACCAAGCAATCAGCCGCCGTCCGCAGCTTTCCCGCCTTGCACCGGATCGCGCTCACCGGAACGCCGATCGAGAACCGGCTGGCTGAACTGTGGTCGATATACGACTTCATCACGCCGGGCTTTCTCGGACCGCTGCGCGCTTTTCAGGAGCGGTTCATCCATCCGATCGAGAAGGACGGCGATGCCAAGCGGACAGCCGATCTCAGGAAGCTGATCAAGCCGTTTATGCTGCGCCGCAAGAAGAAAGATCCGGCCATTCAGCTCGACCTGCCCGACAAGAACGAGATGAAGACCTATGTCCATCTGACAGCCGAACAGGCAGCGCTTTACGACCAAACGGTGAACGAGCTGATGGATAAAATCCGCAAGCTGGAGGGCATCGAGCGCAAAGGCGCCATTCTCGGCGCGCTTACCCGGCTCAAGCAGCTGTGCGACCACCCGCTGCTTA
>NZ_ASSD01000277.1 GCF_000520715.1 Paenibacillus zanthoxyli JH29 | reverse complement strand
CGGGTCACCTTCGCAGCCGCCGATGCTCCAATCTGCATGAGGAAGATCAATGTGCAGTCTCCGATAGTCTCAATCCGGCCATCAATCTTGCCTAATTCGTCCTGAGCTGCGATGTCAGGTATTCTGCGCAGCTCCAGAAGCTCGCTTTTACCCTTCGTTATATTATAAATGGCAAACATCGAACATTGCCCAAAATGGGCATTTACACGAACTCCGTCATCTGTGGCGAACGCTACTTTCACGATGCTCCGCCTCCCTTCTCATTAATAGATTGCCTGCTTTATTGGTCCACTCCATCGCTCCGCGATAGCCGACGGAAACATTCATATACGATCCAAGTTCGTTCCATATCGGGAAGCCGGCAGCTAGGAAAGCTGCTCCAATACGCTCCGCTCCCGCAATTCCGTGCGAACTTCCAATCCACAAATCGGCTCCGCTTCCGAGCACCTCGGCGTCGTCCAAGTCACCGACCCATACATCGCGCTCCATTTCAGCCACTGCCGGCGTTTCATACGACGTAATCAGCGCCTTTTGCTCAACGCCCAGCTCATCTAGCCATTCCGAGACAGAGCGCAGATGATCCGGTTCAAGCGCAGCCACGGCGGAGACACCGGCAAACTGAAAGTGAGCATCAAGCATACAGTCAAGCAGATTTTCACGCTGCCAGCAGTACCGGATAGGAACCGGAACACCGCTGATTTGATGCAGGAAATTCAGCAGCTCGTCGGAAGCCTTGAGCCCCATCGTTCCTTGGAACACCTTGTATGGCGTACCGAGAGCGTTGTGCAGTCTTCTGGCTGGACGTTCCATACTGGAGCCGAAGGCGATCGTAAGCCCCGACTGCAAGCTCTGCAGCATCGAATCCAGTGGAACCCCGCCTCTGGTCAGCGGCGAGAATCCGGTCAGAAGATGTCCCGACAAAGAAGTCGATATATCAGGAAGCGCGATGACCTCAAAGCCAAAGGAGGACACGATTTCCTTGAGTTCCATTACATCCCCGGGTGTAAGATAAGATCCCGGCAGCAGCGTAATCTGACGGGAATTCACGTTCCGCTGTCCCCGGAGACCCGCCTGCTGAATCAGTTCATCAACCATAGCTTCAACAGTTACACTGAATCCGGATTCTAGCGATCCGCGAAAGTCAGGCAGCGTCACAGAAAAGGCAAGCCCGCCGCGCATATTACGCTCTCTCTTGTACGACTTCAGCATACTCTGGTAATCCACCCCTGCAACATCGGTCAGTTCAGTCCCGATGATCCCGATAATGTCGGGACGATGCTTGGACAGCACTGCGTTCAGGGCTTCTTCCAAATTGCGGTTTGCGTCGAAAATAACGTCCATTTCCTGCAGCGCTGAAGTCTGTACGGCAATCGGTTCACGAAAATGCCGAGTTAGAAGCGCCTTGGGAAAGGCGGAGCAGCCCTGCGAGCCATGGACAACCGGCATGGCCCGATAGCAGCCTTGCATCGCCAGTATACCGCCGAGAGACTGTCCGATTTTAAGCGGATTAACCGATACCGGTTTGCTTCTTCTCTTAACGGTCATAGCTGCCCTCCTTGTCCCACGGAGCTGGCGAGGAGGCGAGCTTCCAAATCGGATTAGCAATGGAATCCACCAATTCCTTAGCCAGCCGCAGCAGACCTTCGTAACCGGCATAGGCCTTATGACGTTCCTGGTTGATGTCCACAAACGGGATTTGCTCTTTCATTGCAACATACATATTCCGTCCGCCGGCAATCATTATATCGGCTTTGCGCTCTCTTACCGTCTTAATAATACGGCTCGCTCCGCCTTCCGGAATATACTCTGTATCATCGCTGACTCTGTCGGCAATCCGCTGTACATCCTCATCCGAGCTTTTGTTCGTTCCGACGCCAACAACCTGGATGCCCAGTTCCTTCAGCGCCGAAATAACCGACCAGCTTTTCACTCCGCCTGTGTAGAGAACAGCTTTCTTTCCTTTAAGTATCTTACGGTATGGCCGCAGGTCATGAGACAACCGATTCTCTTCACGCTCTGTCAATCGGTCGACCCTGCGTTCCATCTCTCTATCGTTCAGTAGGTAAGCCATTTGACGCAAAGAGTAGGTGGTCTCTTTTGCACCATAGAATGAGCCTTCAAAATAGGGAATGCCATATTTGGATTCCATCTGCTTCGCCAGTCCAAGCAGTGCGCGGCTGCATACTACCATATTGGCTTTCGCACGGTGGGCCCAAGTAATTTCCTTGTATCTGGCATCGCCTGTAATGCGGGACAAGAGCGTTATTCCCGCTTGGTTCATCAGTTTCTCAATGTCCCACATCTCGCCGGCGATGTTGTACTCGCCAATCAGGTTTACGCCCATAGAAGCCTCTACTTCCGGTTCACCCGTACCGATAACATATTGGAGCAAAGCATCGCCCGCGAGCCGGTTGCCGAGGTTCTTGCTACCGACAAAGCCGGGGCTGTTTACAGGAACTACCGGGATTCCGAGACGGTCTGAAGACTCTTTACAGACGGCATCCATGTCTTCGCCGATCAGCGCTGTAACGCATGTCGCATATACAAAGATAGCCGGAGGCGCAAAACGCCCGGCAATATAGTCAATGCTGTCTTTCAGCTTTTTTTCTCCGCCAAAAATAATGTCATTATTGCTCAAATCCGTCGCAAAGCCGTATTGGGAGAGGGAAGGGCCACTCGAAAGGCTTCCCCGGCTTTCCCAACTGTTGCCGGCGCAAGCTACCGGTCCATGCACGAGATGCGCAGCATCCATAATCGGGAGCAATGTAATTTGCGCTCCGTCGAATGAGCAACCTCCGGCTGCCTCACCCGGTTTTGGCCGTGGACAAGGCTTTGATTTGGGGGCAAGACTCCCGCAGGCCTGATCGTCTATCTCTTCCTTTCGAATAGGCTCCATTGGATCATCATCTCCTTCGCTAAGACTCAGTGCTCTAATTCTTACTACCCACCAGGCTAAACAACTGAAATGAATGCGGAATAAATAGAACAGAAACGTTTGGACCCCAATCCGTATACATTTCGCCGCTATTCAAAATCTGAGTTATACAAATTATAACATATTTTCTCTGAAAATAGGCTGAGGGAGCAGATTTATCCAAGATAAATCTGCTCCCCTTTTTACCTATAGATTAGCGAACCAAATCGTTGAAACCGGACTCGTTGTTGTCCAACTGATCAAGGACAATATTGACAATCAAGGTCAGCAGATTCAGTGCTCCTTGGTAGCCGATAATCGGATTGCGATGCATATGATGACGGTCAAAGATCGGGAAGCCTACGCGGACCAGCGGTACTCCCGCATCCTTAGCGGCGAATTTAACGTGCGAGCTGCCGATAGCCAGATCAACCGGATCGTTAAGCAGCAGCGAACGCAGATGCCAAAGGTCTTTGCCTACATAAACAGTTGCTTCGGAACCATAAGGGCTGGTTGCCAGCAGTGCTTCAACTTCTTCTTTCCACTTCTTGCCATCGAATTCAACATCACCGTTCGAGCACAGAATGTGAACCGGCTCCATGCCGACTTCGAGACAGAATCCAATAAGGCCAAGCAGCAGGTCAGGGTCACCAGCAAGAGCAACGCGTTTACCATGCAGATAAGGATGGCTGTCAGTGTAAGCGTCAACCACGCGTCCGCGTTCTTCCTTCAGCGATGCCGGAACCGGAAGACCTGTCAGTTCGCTGATAGCTTCAAGCAGCTTATCTGTCGCTTTTACGCCGAGCGGAGTCGACAGAGCGGAAACTTGTTGCTTCCAAGTGCCATTGATATATTCTTGAGTTTTCTTGAGCGTGTATTTTTGCAGTACGAGCGAGCCCAGTGCGTTAGCCGCTTTTGGAACATCGGCAAGCTTCGTTCCGCCATAGTAGTATTCATATTCTCCGTTAGCCGGGGAATCATAGTTGCCGCTGTGATCGCCGAGAATCGTGTACTTCGTATCAAAAGCGTTCAGGATTTTACGGATTTCCGCAAAGTTTCCTGTGTAAGGCTCAAATCCAAGCAGCACGTTCAGCTTCTCGCCTTCTTCACCGGTACCCGGAGCGGCGGTTTGACCGGAACGTTCGAACAATTGGCTCAGAATGCCCTTGATCATGGAATCATAACCAGTGATATGCGAGCCGATGAAGCTTGGCGTATTCGCAAAGGTTACAGGGAAATCTTCGGTGATTGCGCCTTTTTGACGGGCATTGCCGATAAAGGCCGACAGGTCATCACCGATTACTTCCGCCATACAAGTGGTACATACAGCGATCATTTCCGGTTTGTACAGAGCAACGGCGTTTTGCAGACCGTCGATCATGTTGCTCATGCCGCCGAATACGGCTGCATCCTCAGTCATCGAGGAAGAAACAGCTGGCGTAG
This sequence comes from Paenibacillus zanthoxyli JH29, assembly GCF_000520715.1. Classification (GTDB taxonomy): domain Bacteria; phylum Bacillota; class Bacilli; order Paenibacillales; family Paenibacillaceae; genus Paenibacillus_AQ; species Paenibacillus_AQ zanthoxyli. The sequence continues at coordinate 1,968 of NZ_ASSD01000277.1, read as the reverse complement.
GTTCTTTAAAGTGGCGGCTCAGATGACTGCGGAAGTAAGAGTTACAGCCTTGGGACCCGTGTACGAACGGCAGCGTTTTTTCGAATCCGAGTGCTGCCATAATCGATCCGAGCGGTTGGCACGCTTTGTGAGGATTGATAACAACTGCTTTACGTTCGAAGTTCTTTTCCATATACTCCGCAGATTGGGAGTAAGCGAGCGCTTCTGCTTTCTCTTGATCACTGCAAGGCGCTTCAAATTGTTTCTTGTTTTCACGCTGTTGAACATAGCGTTCTTCCGTAAACAAGGTGTTGTAATCGGGAATATTCAATCTTTCCTTGCTCATACGCTCGCCCCCTCAGTCTGTACTTTTTCTTTCTTATCAATCAAATTCCATACCGGGTTGTTCACAGTCATATCCATATCCTTGGCAAAAATCTTGAAGCCGTCGAAGCCATGGTACGGACCACTGTAATCCCAGGAGTGCATTTGACGGAACGGAATACCCATTTTGTGGTATACGTATTTTTCCTTAACACCCGATCCCATAAGGTCGATGTTCAATTTTTGAGCGAGTTCTTCCAGTTCGTATGCAGTCGGATCATCCATGATGATCGATCCTTCTTTCATGTCTGGGAAGGTTCTTTCATAGTCGTCTTTATGAGCAAATTCGTAGCCTGTAGCAACGATTTCCATACCCAGATCTTCGTAAGCGCCAATGGTGTGGCGGGAACGCAGACCACCGATCAGCAGCATAACCTTTTTGCCTTCCAGACGAGGTCTGTATTTGCCGATAATGGCATCCATTTGCGGCTTGTATTTGGCGATAACCTTCTCGCAGTTTTCTTGGATCGTTGCGTCGAATTTCGCAGCGATTGCGCGCAGGCTCTCGTAAGTTTTGGTCGGCCCGAAGAAGTTGTACTCCATCCACGGAATACCGTAAGCTTGCTCCATATGCGTAACCATGTAGTTCATGGAACGGTGGCAGTGAATCAGGTTCAGCTTCGCTTTGTGAGCGACTTGCAGCTCGTTCAGCGTACCGTCGCCCGACCATTGAGCGATTACGCGCAGACCCATTTCTTCTAACAGGATACGGGAAGCCCAAGCGTCGCCGCCGATGTTGTAGTCACCGATGATATTAACATCGTAAGGACCGGTTTCGGCTAGATCCGCTTTACCCAATAAATAGTCGCGGATAACGTCGTTCGCAATATGGTGACCAAGCGATTGGCTGACGCCGCGGAAACCTTCGCAACGGACCGGAACAACTGGCATTTCCAGTTCTTTCGCCATTTTCTTGGATACTGCTTCAATATCATCGCCGATCAGACCAATCGGACACTCAGATTGAACAGTGATACCTTTAGCCAGCGGGAACATTTCCGTGATCTCGCGGCAGATGACTTCCAGCTTCTTGTCGCCGCCAAAGACGATGTCCGTCTCTTGGAAATCACTTGTGATTTGCATAGCGGTGAAGTTATCGATACCAAGCGTACCGTTCGCATAGTTGCGGCGAGTAGCCCAGCTATATTGTCCGCAGCCAACCGGGCCGTGAGAAATGTGAACCATATCCTTGATCGGTCCCCATACCACGCCTTTCGAACCTGCGTAGGAGCAACCGCGCGGCGTCATTACGCCCGGACGGGATTTAATGTTCGATTTCAGGGAGCAATTGCAGGATTGTTTAGTCTCCTCAGTATTAATCTGAAAATGCTTCTTACGGTCTTTTTTTGCTTTATCGGGATAGGCTTCCAGTATATCCTCAACTAACTTTTTGTTCGCCTCAATATCCAGTCCCATTCGTTGAACCTCCTTTTCAAATGTGCAGGATAGTACCTCCTGCGGGGCATACTTCGTTTAATTTCATCCGGTGAATGACCGTCTCTCCACTCCATTCACCGGACAATTTATATTGTTATGCGAAGTCTGTTCGCTTTTTTTTAATTAGTGACCAGCAGCTTCAAGCTTCTTGATAGCTGTTTCTTCGTC
>NZ_ASSD01000276.1 GCF_000520715.1 Paenibacillus zanthoxyli JH29 | reverse complement strand
CCCTGTATCGATGTCAACAGAAGCCCCCACTTCATGTGTAAGCTAAGTGGGGGAGAGTTCACTAGCATATTTTAATTCTATCACAATTATCTGCTGCAGAAAGGGTGAGACGAATGTTCAAAAAAATAACAGCCGTCTGTGTCTGCCTTGGATTAGTCGTATCGATTACGGGTACCGGCGGAACGCCCGTCCAGGCCGCTTCACCGGTCGGGATGACCTCCGTGATGGTCAACGGTGTAATGCTTACGCTTGAATCTCAGGCTTACGTAAAGCAAGGAAGAGTCATGGCTCCGCTTCGGGACATGGCGAAAGGGCTGGGAGCGCAGCTGTATTGGGATGCGCCTTCCCGCACGGCGACCCTAAAGAGAGCTTCGCATCAAGCGGAGATTAAGGCGGGCAGCAGCCGGGCGCTAAGGGATGGAGGGGCCGTCATTCTGGATGTTCCTGCCGAAATCCGCAGCGGCCGTGTGTATGTCCCCCTGCGTTTCGTAGTGGAAAGCGTGGACGCGACTATTTCCTGGAACGTGAAGACAGGCACGGCTCAGATTATCCTGCCGCTTGACCCGGCCAGCGCGAAGAGTGTCATTGCCGAGCGGGCCGCTGCTGCGGTGCAGGCGCTTAAAACTAAGGATTGGGCCGCTCTTTCCTCCATGGTTCACTCCACCCGGGGCGTCCGCTTCTCGCCTTACGGCTATGTGGACACCGCAAAAGATATCGTGCGCAGCCGGAGCGAAATCGCGGCGGCCGGCGCGGACGGGACCGTCCGAACCTGGGGCGCCTACGATGGGACGGGCGACCCGATCAAGCTGACGTTCGCGCAGTATTACGATAAATTCATTTACAGCGCCGATTTTGCGGACGCGCCGGAAATGGGCTACAATCAGACCATCGGCACCGGCAATTCGCTGAATAACGCGCGGAACGTGTATCCGGATGCCATCCTGGTTGAATACCATTACGACGGATTCGATCCGCAGTATGACGGCATGGACTGGCAGAGCCTGCGGCTTGTATTCGTTAAGGAAGGCGGGCAGTGGATGCTTGTAGGCATCATACATGATCAATGGACGATATGAGCAAAAGCAATATAACAGGCGGAATGGACGGGCTGCAATCCGGTCCGTCCGGGACGCTTCCCGGGCGTATGGCGCTCTTTGAGCATTTGTCCGGCAGCGCGGCAGAAAGAGAAGGGGGCGGCGATATGCTGATCCCCTTCGCCTTTGAAGAGACGCTGTGCCGGGATGTCGGCGCGGGGCTTGTGCCGCCGTCGCTGCACTTGTGGAGCCACCCCGGTGGAGTGGCTCTAGGGCTCCGGGACAGCCGCCTGCCATGCGCCGGGCAGGCGATGCGGAGCCTGGAAGCG
>NZ_ASSD01000275.1 GCF_000520715.1 Paenibacillus zanthoxyli JH29 | reverse complement strand
GGCTCGCGGCGGCGCGGCGGAGAGCTGGCGGCGGAGACCTGCTGGGTTCCCGTCTGCAGGGAGCCGGGTCAGCGGGAAGCCTTCCTGCGATTTTCCGCCTCCATTCCGGTGCTGGCGCTTGGTTCGTCAGCCATGCAGGAAGACGAGCCGGCTTCCCGGGAGGAGGCGGGGGCAGCCGTGCTGTACTCCTTCCTTCAGGCTGTGATCAACGCTGAGGTCAAAGGGGTTGTGGCCGGAATGGAGCAGGAGCTCCTCCCATTCAAGGCCAATTACCGCCGGGGGCGGTCGCCTTTGACCGAGCTGTGGTGGAACAGCCTGCTTACGGGCAGCCGCGACATCCCCGTTCAGGGCACTCCCGCCGAGGTCACGGAGCTGCTGGCGGAGGTGAACGCGGCGGCGAACAGCGAAATTCCGCACTTCGGAGCGGCTGAGGAGCAGAGCGGACAGCTTGGCCTCGGACTGAGACTGGAGCCGCCGGGAGAAGACGGTGAAATCTGGCGGCTGTCCTTCTGGGCAGAGGGGCGGGAAGAGAGCGGATTCTGGCTTCCCGCAGCCTCTGTCTGGAGCAGCGGTGAACGGGAATTTATGCTGTGGGGCAAGCGCTATAAGGGAATTCAGGAACAGCTGCTTGCGGCGCTGGGGAGGGCGGCGGAATTGTCGCCGGATATTTCGCAGGCGCTCGAATTCCCCGCTCCGACCGGTGTGGATCTAGAGCCGGAACGGCTGTATTATTTCCTGAAGGAGACCGTACAGGAGCTGACGGCCCGGGGAATTACCGTCCAGCTTCCGTCGCGCTGGAGCAAAGAGGGACGCCGCCGCATCGGCATGAGACTGAAGATGCAGCTGCCAGAGGCGCCGAGCGATTCCCAGCCGCTTGCGCTCGGCATGGAGACGCTGGTTTCCTTCAGGATCGAGGCTTCGCTTGGCGACAGTTCCGTCAGCGCGGAGGAGCTAAATGCGCTGCTGGCGGCCGGAGTGCCGTTCATCAAGTTCCGCGGGGAATGGATTGAAGTGGACCCGAAGGAGATCCGCCAGGTGCTCCGATACATGAAGCGCCATGAGAGCGGAGAAATGTCCGCATCCGACTGGATGCGTCTTGAGGCGGAGGAAGGGGAAGAACGGCTGTGGAAGGGAATGCCCGTTACGGGCATGGAAACCATCGGTCTGCTCGCCTCGCTGATGCGCGGAGACGCTGTGCGGAATCTTCCCGCGCGTCCGGTTCCTCCGGAGCTTAAGGGGACGCTGCGTCCATATCAGGAGCGCGGCTATCAATGGCTGAGCGCTATGAGTGAGCTGGGCTTTGGCGTCTGCCTCGCCGACGACATGGGCCTTGGCAAGACGGTGCAGGTGATTGCCTGTCTGCTGGGCCGTGAGACGGCCGCCGATGGTGCCGCTGCAGCCGGCCGGAATCCGGCGCTTATTTTGTGTCCGACCTCGCTGCTTGGCAACTGGCAGCGGGAGCTGCTGCGCTTCTCGCCTTCACTGAGCGTCTACATTCATCACGGAAGCCGCAGATTACGGGGCGAAGCCTTCCGAGAGCAGGCCACAGGGCATGACATCGTGCTGACCACGTACCATTTGGCCGGGAGGGACAGCGAGGATCTTGCCTCGGTGTCATGGTCGTCCGTTGTGCTGGACGAGGCCCAATACATCAAAAATTACCGGACCAAGCAGGCGCAGAGCGTCATGCGGCTCAAGTCACCCCACCGGGTTGCTATGACCGGAACGCCGGTGGAGAACAGGCTCGGAGAGCTTTGGTCGATTTTTCATTTTCTGAACCCGGGCTATCTCGGAACCTATCATTCCTTCCGCGAGCGTTACGGGAGCGGCGAAGGGGCGGATCGGCTAAGAGAGCTGCACCGGCTCGTATCGCCTTTTTTGCTGCGGAGATTGAAGAGCGACCCCGACATTTCCAAGGATCTTCCGGAGAAGCTGGAGCTGAAGAACTACTGCACGTTGACGGAGCACCAGGCGCTGTTGTATCAGAGCGTTGTGAACGATATGCTGGATACTCTCGGAGGAAGCTCGGGCATGGCGCGGCGGGGGCTGGTTCTGTCTTCGCTGACGAAGCTGAAGCAAATCTGCGATCATCCGCAGCTCTTCCGCAAGGAGGAAGGCCGTCAGGGCCGAAACGATCAGTCCGGCAAAATGGAGAGCATGTTCGAGGTGCTGGACAGCATCGCGGAGCTCGGAGAGTCTGCGCTCATTTTTACCCAGTATGTGTCGATGGGCGAGCTGATGGTGAACAGACTGGCCAAGCGCTACGGCAAGATGCCGCTGTTTCTGCATGGGGGTGTTCCAAAAAAGGAACGCGACGAGATGGTCCGCTCTTTCCAGGAAGGGGAGGGGACGGCGTTCTTCGTACTATCGCTGAAGGCAGGCGGAGTGGGGCTGAACCTGACGAGGGCCAATCACGTCGTGCATTACGACCGCTGGTGGAACCCCGCAGTGGAGAATCAGGCGACGGACCGCGCGTTCCGGATCGGGCAGCATAAGAACGTGCAGGTTCACAAGCTGATCTGCCAAGGGACGCTGGAGGAGCGGATCGACGAACTCATTGAACGGAAAAAGAATCTGTCCGAGCAGGTCGTCGGTTCCGGAGAGAACTGGCTGACCGAAATGTCCGATCACGAGCTGAAGGAATTGATTGAGCTGCAAAATCAGGATTGGATGTAGCGATTCGATCCGGATAAATAAAACGAGGGAAGCAAGCGGTGGAGGGAAGGTATGACGGAGACGATGAACATGCAGATCGAAGCCGCGCCGGGAGTGCTCACGGCGGTGTGGACACCCGTATCCGGCAGGGCCATCAAGGGTCATGCAGAAGGAGAGGGGGCTGTGGATTCGCAGCAGGCCTCCCCGAAATTCCGGCATGTGCTGAAGATGGAGGTATGGCCGCTGTCCCGGCGCAGGGAGGTCGTGGAACGGCTGGCGGAGAGTCCGCATGAATTATACGGACTGCTTAAAGGACGCCTGCCCGATTGGCTGGCCGAACTTGGACTCTGGCCGGACGACTCGGAGCTTTCGAACCCTGCGGACCCGGATACGGCTGATGAGGCTGGAGATACGGCGGCATTGGCGAAGGTGAGAGAACAGCTCGTGAAGGAGCCGCTGACGGCGCTCGCGCTGCGCGGTCTGCCGAAGAGCGAGCTGACGGACGCGGTCTTCACTCTCTGGGCCGGGGGCGGCTCCGCATCGGCAGAAGCCACCGGGCCCGCGTCAGCATCATTGTCCGAGGAACTGGCAAGGCTGGAGA
>NZ_ASSD01000274.1 GCF_000520715.1 Paenibacillus zanthoxyli JH29 | reverse complement strand
TAGAGGAAGGAGTCTTCTCGGCTTTTTAGATAAAAATACTGGTCGGCCTCAAGCTCCGCTATCCGCTTGGCTTCAAGCTGCGCGCCATCCGAGCTTTGCAGCGGGTCCGTCTCGATAATTTCCGCGCGATAAGCCCGCAAAATCCGCTTGCGTTCGACATTCGCGTTACCCGGAAGGCACAGGGTCACTTTGTACCCGAGGGCCGCGCCGATCATTGCGTAGGCAATGCCGGTATTGCCGCTCGTCCTGTCGATGATGGATTTCTCCTTAGTCAACTCAACTGCCCCGACTGGATTCCCTGCAAAATCATGGCCTTTGCGGCGCAGTCCTTGACCGAACCGCTCGGATTAAGCTGCTCGGCCTTCACATACACGCTCACGTCGGTTCTCCCCAGATCCTTCGTCACATTTACAAGACGTATAAGCGGTGTATTGCCGATAGATTCAATAATTCCATATTGGTTATTTGCCAATGTGAAGTCCCCTAACCTGCTGCCTGTTTCGCCAGTTTCTCCGCATTCATACCTTGTCCAACTATTCCGAGCAATATTGTATGAATAAATCGATTTCATTATAGCAGTTCGACTTTTTTCTGTCTAGCCGCTTCTTTGACAAAAGGACATTTTCTCCTTGGAATAGACAAGCTCCTCACCTCACCTGTTGAATCGTACCGTTACTGCCCCTATCCTCCGCCGCTTCGTGCCTAGGGCCAAGATAAAGCTTCGCCTACAAAAAAGGCATGGGATTCCGCTGTTCGGACCCGCGCCTTTCTTTTTAAAGCGACATATATTAATGAACCGGATAAGCAGCAATTAAGGCTTTGCCCGAGCGATATTCCAAAAAGTAGCTTATCCCCGCAGCCGCGCTGTAACCGGCAAACTTGGACTCGCTGTTGCCCGGCCAGGCTTGATTCGTTACAATCGCTGCTCCATTTGCCGAATACAAGGACCAGGTATGCTCCGCCGAATCTCCTACGAATAACTGATTATTAATGAGCTCCGTCCTCCAGCCCGAGTGATCGCCCTTGTCCGCAAAAACGCCTTCCAGCACCTTGCTCTTGATTCCCTTATCCACATTAATGATTTGGTAGTACGGCTGGATTTCAGTAGATTTGGGGCGCAGGACATTTGGCGGAAAAGGCTCGTACACGTCATACACATTGGAGGTGAACAATAACGTATTTCTTCCGCTGCTTTCAAACTTGAAATCCGTATTAAAGTCTTTGAAAAGAGCCTCTTTCTTCGTATACAGATTCACCGTTTTCGCAAAATAAACCTCGTTCATAATGCCCGATGCCATATATTTAATCGCCAAATAAGGATATCCCTCGAAATCCCAGTCCAGCACACTGACGAACTCCCATAAGTTGTCAACGACCTTGGCGTCATAGCTGACACTCGGCTTTTTCCAAGGATATTGATACAGATTAAAAGCGTTTAATCTTTGCAGCATAATTCTTTCATTTGCTTTTCCGGCAGGGGCGACCCATTTTATTTTATCCCCTATCATCAAACTTAGCGGAATTTCTGTTTTGGACAGAACGGCACCTTGATAAGAAAACACGGTTTTCGAGATCGTATTACGGCTAGTCTTCTTCAGCAGCACAATCTTCGCAGGCTGTTTAACCACTTCCACGTCGAGCACGGGAGAAGCGTCGTCTGAAAGAACCGTAAATTTATTTGCTCTTAAATCGGCTAATCCCACTTTCCCCGCTGTCCGGTCAACCAGAACGGCAGAATGATCACCGGCTGAAAGGATTTCCGTGGAGTTAAGGCTTGGGGGAAAACTCTGATCCGCGTATGCGGAGTTAGAAAATAGAACCGCCGCTAAAATGATAGAGCACCAATAAGCTAATCTTTTCATCATAACCTCCCTGTCATCATCCCTATGCAATTCTATCATTGTATTCCAATTTATGTATAACATCTAGGGCTAAAATGCACTATATTAGGTTCTTATATGAAAATATAACGGCTGAGAGCATGACTGGACTAAAAAACCGGCGGCAGTTCAGGACTCCGCGTTCACGTCCATTACTGCCGCCGGCTTTTAGGTTAAATGAATTAATTCACCATAAGTCCCATTTCCTCTGCCGCTTCCTTCAGCACATCCGCGTATTCGACCAGCGTCTCACGGGACAGCCTGCTGACCGGCCCGGACAGTGACAGGGCGGCGGCCACCTCGCCGCTTCGCCCGATGACGGGCACGGCGACGGCGGCCGCGCCCGGCTCGCGTTCCTCAAAGCTGGTCGCATAGCCCAACCTTATCACTTCTTTCAATTGATCCGCATACCCTTGGCGGTCAATCGCCTGCGGCCAGTCCTCCCCTTCCAGCAGCTCCTTTTGGACCTCAGGAGGAGCGTAGGCCGCCAGCACCTTGCTGGAAGCTCCGACCGACAGCGGCAGCCTGGCACCGATCTGCGCCACGCGCCGGATGGCCTGATTGCTCTGCACCGCCTGGATGCGCACCCGCTCCAGTCCGTCCCGGAGGTACAGGCTGACCGTCTCCCCGAGCCGGTCGCGCAGCCGTTCCATCGCCGGGAGCAGCAGCGTGCCCGGGTTCTCCGAGACCGGCAGATGGGTTGACAGCTCCCAGACCCGGATGCCGAGCCTGTATTTTTCCGTAGCCGGGTTGCGGGTGATGAATCTTCTATCCTCAAGCGTGGTCAGCAGCCGATGCACCGTGCTCTTGTGCAGGCCGATGGCAGCAGCAATCTCGGTCAGGCTTAGATCGCTGTCTCTTGTAAAACACAACAGAATATCGAGCGCACGCTCCACGGCGCGCACCGTCAGTTTGCGGTCGTCATCCACGGGTCTCTTCCTTTCATGTTTCACCAAATGAAACACGGTTACAATATTTTTAGTCATTTATATCTTAGCAAAAGTCTGTGAAAAGTCCAGCAGATTCACCCCATCAGGCAGAGCTGGGCGGTACTTTACAGTTACATTACAAAAGGAGCCGATTCGTTGACTTTGCAGTAACATGACCATACGATAGATTACAAGTGCAAACGAATCCACTTATCCAAAAATGCTCACAAAACTTAGCGTATGCTTTCGATGCCAGTTTTGCTCGAAGAATAATCGAAGCTGCTATGCTCACAAAACTTTTAGGAGGGGACCTTATGGATCTTACACATCCGCGCACCGGCACGACGGTCTCCCCGAGGCCGCAAGACCGTCAGTCCGATAGGGCGCCGCAGCTGTCCCTGCGGTTGATTCGCATAAAGCATATTATTGTGGCGCTGCTGCTGTCCGTTTTCTTTTTTCTCATGTTCTGCTTTATCTCGCTGCACGCTTATATTACCTGGGTGCTGTCCAATCCGACGGTCGCCCCGCTGTTCTCCAATCCGGCATTGTCCAAAGGTCTGAAGTACGAGGATGTGACCTTTCCGGCGAGCGACGGCAGCCGCAATATCCAGGGCTGGTATATTCCCTCCAAGAACTCGACCAAGACGATCGTGTTCAGTCACGGCTATGGCGCCAACCGCGAGGAATCCTGGGTTCCGATGTACGATCTCGCCCATTTTGCGCACCGTTTGAATTTTAATGTCATCATGTTCGATTACGGCTTCGCTTCCCCCAGCAACAAAGACGTGGCGACAGGCGGCAAAAAAGAGTCCCGCGAGCTGCTCGGAGCCATCCAGCTTGCCAAGCAGCGCGGAGCGAAGGAGATCGTCGTATGGGGCTTCTCCATGGGCGCGGGCACCGCTCTCCAGACAGGGCTGGTTACCAAGGATGTGGATGCGATGATTCTCGACAGCACCTTCCTGCTGGAGCCGGACACGCTGTACCACAACATCAGGCAGAATATTGATCTTCCGCGCCACCCTTCGCTTGAAATCATGGAGCTGCTCTTCCCCGTGCTGAACGGCACAGGTCTGAATCAGATTCCTTATACCCAAGTGAAGGCCGAAGATTATCCATTTCCGATTCTGTTTATGCATGGAACGCAGGATGACAAAGCGCCTTATCCGATCGCCGAGAAGCTGGCCGCCAATCAGACCAATCCGTATTCCGACTCCTGGATTGTGGAAGGCGCCCATCATGAGCTGCTGTTCCGCGAGCACCCCCGTGAATACCTGCGCCGGGTCTCCGCCTTTCTAAGCAATGTTCCGCTGGCGAAAGCTGCGGAGGAGAAACGGCAGACCAACTAACATCACATAGTACAACCCTCTCCGCTCATACCCTATAGAGAAAGACATATTACGGGAGGGTTGTACGCCATGCTGTATCCATATGCGCCACCATCATCAGTAAGAATATTGGAGGAAATCAGTTTTTGGAAAAATCAGGAGAAGGAGAACACGGCGCTGATCAAACTCGCCTTTCCTGAACTGGAAGCGCCTTATGTGAAGCTGATGGATGATTGGGCAGCCGTCTTCGCTGCGACCGGGAACGCCGCCCGGAGCCTGCTTGAGACACCGTCATCCACAGCTGCGCCAAGCGGCGCCGATCCCGCCGAGGTTGAACGTCTGGCGGTAGCCGCTGGCGATCAATCCCGGGAGTTTATCCGCCAGCTTACTGCCATTCATGAACAGACCCCTGCTCTCAGAGGAGCCGAAGAAGAAGCCTTCCTGCCCCATGTTATCCGCGAGACGGAATATTTTCTCGGTGTTCTGAACAGGCCGGGACATTCCGGCGCTCCCTTCGGGACTGTCAGGGATGCTTCCGCAAGACTTTCTGAAGAAGTGTCCCCCGGGCTCTCCCCCTCCGGCACGGGCAATCAAGACCCAGCGCCTCCCCCCGGCCGCCGGGATCTGACTCCGGTACCGATCGGAGGGCATAAGCTTCCGCCGCTTCCGTATCCCTACAATGCCCTGGAGCCGTATATTGACGAGAAGACGATGCGGATTCATCACGACATCCATCATAAGAGCTATGTTGACGGCTTGAACAAAGCGGAGAAGAAGCTGGATGACGCCCGAAAGAGCGGAGATTTCGATCTGGTCAAGCATTGGGAACGGGAGCTTGCTTTTAACGGGGCCGGCCATTATCTGCACACGATATTCTGGGAAGAAATGTCCCCTCATGGCGGTGGACGCCCTACGGGAGCTCTCCTAACGGCCATAGAGCGGGACTTCGGAAGCTACAACGCCTTCAAGAA
>NZ_ASSD01000273.1 GCF_000520715.1 Paenibacillus zanthoxyli JH29 | reverse complement strand
CCGGCGGCTGCTGCCGCCGCCCGGTTCACGCGAGCCCGTCGGTTCGCAGCCGACCGCTGTCGCTGGGTTACTTCGGAGCTGATGTCGCTGCGGGCCGGAAACCGTCGAAGGGCGTCCAGGTCCGCTCTGCCCGTACCCGCTGCCGAGCCAATTTGAAGCTGGCCGCCGCTGCCACCCGATTCCCTTAGCTAGTGCTGCCACGGGCCGGAACCCGCTGAACGGCATCCAGGTCCCCGCTCTACCCGTACCTGCTGCCGCGCCGGATTTTCAAGCGAGACACGCCTTAGCTATTGCAGTGCCCGACAAAATTGAAGCAGCAAGTGAACGTTCCAAGCTCTGGATAGCAAATATCCCAAGTTTCTCGACATCTTCATTGTGATACTCTTTATGAATCCATTCGATATTGCGGATTAACGTATAAGGCAAATCCCGCTCGGTCACAATTCCCCAATCGACCTGATGCGACCCCCATTATGTTCTTTCAATTTCAAATTGATTATTATAACAAAAATTGTATTTCAAAATAAAGGAGAAGTGAGGAAAAATTAAGTTAAATTTGTATCCTCGCTTCTTTTTTCATTCTGAATAAATTCTAAGAACTCCAAAATGATTGTCGATACCGCATCCTCTTTAGCCAAATGAACATATTTGCTAATTCGTAAAATATCATTTTTATACAAATCAATAAGTTGTATTACAGCCTGAGGATCTTTTTGTTTGGCAGCCTGTAGTAATTTCATGAATTCAATGTCTGAGATAGCAGCTGTATCATTTTTCGCTTCCATTTGCTCACCCCCTGTTGGCTGATCTGCAGCTCTCTTGCAACATCTTTTTCAGTCATATCAAGGATGTAGAGTTTATAAATAATATTCCTTCCTTGTGAAGGTAACGAGTTTAGTAATTCTTGAACCAAGATTTTATTCTCAGTTAATATAGTGAAATTTCCATTGTCTGATTGATTATTATAAAGAGGGAATTCCCTTGTCCTAATTTTCTTGTATTTATATTGAACTCTCCACCCAATACGATAAATTACTTTTCTATAGCGTTCGTAAGCAGAAATTTGATTGTCCACCGTTAATTTCTCCTTTACCGTTGTTTATGTAAAGGGAAAATTTAGAATCAATTACACAACCATACATAACAATAGATTTCTGTTGGTTGTAGAATGAACTGTCCTGATTACCTAATCATGAAGAAATGATGAAAGGAGGTTCAGGTATGGAGATTACAGATATCATTTCATTAATAACTAATGTTGGTTTTCCAGTGACGCTCTGCTTTATTCTGATTCGCTATGTATTACAAACCACCGAAGAAAAATTGGACCAACTAGATTCTTCATTAAAACAATTGGCGCAAGCAATTCAATCCTTTAAGGATACAAGTCGGATAGAGAAAACAGAGTAAATGTTCGACGTTAGTATAGCTCGTCACCAGTTATTCTAGTTCGAATAACCCAGGTGTAATCAGGCAGCCTCGCGTTCCTCACTCCGGATGTGAATGGATAAAAGATCAGAATTAACGGCATGGCCAGCCCGGGCCTCTAAAACTAATTTCTGTATATCTGATGATTTCCTGAATTCGTGAAACAAAGTTTTGAAAAGGTTAGA
>NZ_ASSD01000272.1 GCF_000520715.1 Paenibacillus zanthoxyli JH29 | reverse complement strand
CTCCATTCAGTCCCGCCATCTGGAAGAAGAGAGCGTACAGAGTTACCATCTTGCTCCTTCCTCCATTGGCAGTGAGCACTTGACGGTATCCTCCATTCAATCGGAGCATCTGGCGGAAAATTCGGTGGAAAGCCGCCATATCGCCCCAAGTGCGATTCAGCCGAAGCATTTGACCCCCGGTGTTATCGGCGGCGAGCATATCCGCCCCTCATCTGTGGGCGTTAGCCATCTCCTGCCGGACTCGGTTTCGTCCGTACAACTTCAGCACGGCAGCGTCATCGCCAGTAAACTGGGTGAAGGAGCGGTCGGTTCGGAGCATTTGATGCCGGAAGCCGTCACTGGAGAACATCTGGCAGAGGGCTCGGTGGAAGGCCGGCATATTGAGGCTGGTGGAATTACGCTCCAGCATCTGTCAGACGAGGTGCGTTCCCCAGAGCTGCTGCCCGACGGCTCGCTTACCGGAAATAAGCTTGCGCCGAAGAGCATCGGCAGCGACCAGCTGGCGGACGGAGCGGTAGGCGGAGCGGAGCTTCAGGACGAAGCGGTGGACAGCTCGAAAATTGCCCCCTTCTCTATTCAGTCCCGCCATCTGGAGGAGGAAAGCGTACAGAGTTATCATCTTGCTCCATCATCTATTGGCGGCGAACAATTGGCGGCATCGTCCGTTCAATCGGAGCATCTGGCAGAGGGCTCGGTGGAAGGCCA
>NZ_ASSD01000271.1 GCF_000520715.1 Paenibacillus zanthoxyli JH29 | reverse complement strand
TTCGAGTGAAAGTCTATGACGAACACTTGTGGTCGGAGTGGTCAGAGGCAGGCTGGTTGAGGCATGGTGAGATATTGAAAAAAACCGTAAATCCATTACTACATGCGAGTGTTAGTAGTAATAGCACTAAGCTTCTGTCTGGACATGAAGCAACGGTAGCCATAACGGTATATGCAGAAGATGGATTGCAAAATAGTGATTTTAATGGACTTCACAAGGTAACTATAACAGGGTATCAAACAGCGCCAGACGGAATATCCGGCCAATTTGGAGGTTCTGCACTTGTTAATTCAGGAACAACTGTTGCAGACATTAATTTTCATCAAGGGATTGCAGAAATTCCGTTGTGGTTAAACCAAACTGGTCAACACACACTTTCTTTCCTATTAGACTCTGTTGATATTGGAAAGTTAGACTTAGAAATCATCCCATCTGAGGAGATTGGAGCCTTTTTAAGATACCGTTTACTAGTAAACGCAAAGAAAGTAATGATTTTTTGCCGTCTTTAAGTGAAACTAAACGATATAGGGAAAATAATGCATAGTCATCTTCGAGAACCGCTGGCAAAGCCCTAATTTTGAACTATAACCCGTAGAATGGACACTTTGAAAGAAGTGACACCCTACGGGTTATATTTTTTTAAAGTGTCTATTTTCGGGGTACCAGCAAATTATTGATTATTAAAAATTGGCTAGGATTTAAACTAACTATTTACCATTTTTGTAATTCTAAATATAGTCAGGTGGGTGAAGCAGGGCTGATTCTAGCTTAAATTCTCAGCACCAGTTAAGCGCTCATGGCCGCCGCCGCGTCCGGGTCCCGCAAATCCTCCAGTTCCCGGGCCAGCAGCTTAATGTCTTCGCTCATATTTATTCGTTCCTTTCATTATAGAAGAGTTCGGTAAGGTGCTAGTTGGCATAGTTCAATCATTGTATCACGCGCAGGCGGGAATGCCATACTCTAGCGTTTCATAGTTGTTGGAAGTGACGATGGAAAACTGATATTCTTAATAACGTCAGGGGGAATGCGAATTGACGATTCAAACGATACACTGGTCAGACGGGATCTGGACCAACCCGCCTGTATCCAGCCGCGTTGACCGCGAAAGACTGATTGTTGAAGCCGCAGAGCAGAGCGACTATTGGCAGCAAACGATGTATGGCTTTCAGCACGACAGCGGCCATGCCCTGCTGCATTCTTGGGAACGGCAACATGCTGCCGAGGTCAGCTTTAAGCCACCGATACATACTCGGACTGGTCACTGTCTCCTGTGCCTGAGTGGGCTGAAAAAGAGATCACCATTCGCGCGTCGCGGCTTAATGATGCCGTAATCATCCGAGCGAGAGCGGGGCAGGATGCCTGGCGGACGGTCAGAGTTGCCCGTTTTCCGCATCCGGCTGATGTGCAGGCGGGTCCTTTTTTATGCGCGCCCACAAGATCCGGGTTCCAGGTTGCATTTACCCGCTGGGTGCTCACGAGTCCCGATGAGGACATCCATACCGATCCGCCCGCAGAAGCATGAGAAAGTAAGGAGCTTAAGAAATCATGAAACTGATATCTTGGAATGTCAACGGGCTGCGAGCCTGTGTGAACAAAGGATTTAACGAGTATTTTGCGGAAGAAGACGCGGATATCTTTTGCTTGCAGGAAACGAAGCTTCAGGAAGGGCAAATCACCTTGGATCACGGGGAGAAATATAGACAGTACTGGAATTATGCCGTGAAGAAAGGGTACTCTGGAACCGCCGTCTTCACCAAAAAAGAACCGCTCTCTGTCTCCATTGGCATGGAGGGCGAGGAGGAGACGGAGGGGAGAGTCATCACGCTCGAATTTGAGGGCTTCTATCTCGTCAACGCCTACAGCCCCAATGCCCGGCGCGACCTTTCACGGCTGGCCTACCGGCTGGAATGGGAAGACCGCTTCCGCGCCCACCTGCAGCGCCTCGACAAGCAAAAGCCGGTTGTCATATGCGGGGATCTGAACGTTGCGCATCAGGAAATCGATCTGAAGAATCCGAAGTCCAACAATGGGAATTCCGGCTTTACGCTTGAGGAACGCGGGAAGATGACCGAGCTTCTGGCCTCGGGATTTGTCGATTCGTTCCGGTATCTGTATCCGGATAAAAAGGACGTCTATTCCTGGTGGTCCTATATGCCGAAGGTGCGGGAGCGGAATGTAGGCTGGCGGATTGACTATTTTCTCGTATCGGAAAGGCTGGCCCCCGCTATTGCCGATGCCCGGATCGAATGCGCGGTTATGGGCAGCGACCATTGTCCGGTCGTGCTGGAGCTGAACGGATTTTAAGGAACTTTGCTTTTAAACACAGAACAATCGGAGGATGAGAGGGCATGACTTCATTTGAACAGATGCTGGATAAATATGCGAATTTGGTTATCCAAGTGGGGGTGAACATTCAGCCCGGGCAGGTGCTAATGGTTCATGCTCCGCTGGAGACCGCCGAGCTGACCCGGCTGATTGTGGCCAAGGCTTATGAAGCGGGCGCCAAATACGTCATTGTGGATTGGGACGACGAAGCGGTATCCCGAATCCGTTACGAGAAAGCGCCGGAGGATTCTTTCGGATATTACCCGCAGTGGCATGCGGATATGCTGGAGAAATTCGCTAAAGAGGGCGGCGCGATCCTGCATATTAAAGTGCCCGATCCGGAGCTGCTGCGCGGCATCGATTCGGCTAAA
>NZ_ASSD01000270.1 GCF_000520715.1 Paenibacillus zanthoxyli JH29 | reverse complement strand
TTTTTATTAAACTAACGTTCTTCGTTAGCCTCCGCCTTGCCCCGCTTATGATCATCGAGCAGGCTTTACAAACTAGTCTCGAAGATCCTGACAACACAAGTGGATGGCGTCACCCAACTTCTTTTGGAATTCTTGCCGCGATGATAAACGATGCTTCCAAGTCAATGCGCATGCACATAGCATGTCGGCAATGGTCGCAGCGCGCGTCTCAACGTCTTTTGTATTTTTCCCAGATGACGCTAGAATGACTTGCTCAAGTTTCTTTTGAAATGATGAACTGCTGTTTTCAACAGCGTCGCCGAGAACGCGCTCACATTGGGCCACAAGATCAGACGCTTCAGGATGAAGGAATCCTACGTGACGGCCAAACCACTCGTCTAAAGCTTGAAACAGTTTTTCTTCCAGCGTTAAGCGGTCATCCTCAAGTATCCGATCGGCGGATTGCAAACCGTCGTCCAATGCTTTTTGAATGGAAGCGCTAAAGATCTCCTCTTTATTTTTAAAATGAAGATAAATCCCCTGACGTGTGATTCCCGCGGCTTTCGAAATATCCTCAATAGATGTTTTTTTATAGCCGTACCGAACAAAAATATTCAGAGCTGTCTCAAGAACGTACGCCAGTCTTGCCGATTCTTTATTATCCATATATTCAGGTTAACGAACAGATCAACAAATGTCAAGTTTGTATAATTTCTCGCTTGACATATAGTACTCAATATGTAAATATCGTAAATGTAAGTTCGAAAACAAAATAAAATTTTGGAGGGATAATGCATGAATTACTATACTAAGACGGACGTCACCTTCGACAGTGCCGGCGTGAAGATCGCCGGCCACCTCTACACACCCGACGGAGTGGTCAGCGGGCCGCGCCCTGCGATCGTCGTCGGCCATCCCGGCACCGGCGTCAAGGAGCAGGCTGCAGGCCTCTACGCAAAGCGCCTGGCCGAGCGGGGTTTCATCACTCTTGCCTTCGACGCCGCCTATCAGGGTGAAAGCGGAGGCGAGCCACGCGGATTGGAGGACCCAGCCCACCGCGTCGAGGACTTCAAGGCTGCCGTCTCGTTCCTCAGTGTGCAGGGCGAGGTCGACCCAGACCGCATCGGCGCACTGGGCATCTGTGCCTCTGGCGGCTATGTGATCCCCGCCACTGTGACAGACCACCGCATCAAGGCCGTCGCCACCGTCTGCGCCGTCGACATCAGCCGTCAATTCCGTAACGGCAGGGG
>NZ_ASSD01000269.1 GCF_000520715.1 Paenibacillus zanthoxyli JH29 | reverse complement strand
GACGGCCCCGCCGCGAAATCCGCTGATCATCGAATGCAGCATTCGATGATCGATGCTGTCAAGACCTCTTGGGTCGACCTGCAGCATCTTGAGCGCTTCGCCGGCAATGTCTGGCGTAATGATCCCGTCTCCTTTGACCTGGGCGTAATCGCGGACCCGTTTCAGCAGACGATTCGCGATCCGCGGGGTCCCCCGTGAACGCAGCGCAATCTCTTCAGCTGCGTCGCCAACAATTTCAATACTGAGAATATCGGCGCCACGCGAGACGATGTAGCTCAGTTCGTCCACTGTATAGAACTCCAGACGGCTGACAACGCCGAAGCGGTCGCGAAGCGGCGCGGACAGCAGCCCTGCCCGTGTGGTTGCCCCCACCAGCGTGAATGGGGGCAGGTCCAACCGTACCGAGCGGGCGCTCGGGCCTTTGCCGATCATAATATCAAGCGCGAAATCCTCCATTGCCGGATACAGCACTTCCTCTACTGTCCGGTGCAGCCGGTGAATCTCATCGATGAACAGCACATCGCCTTCCTGCAGATTGGTGAGCAGCGCCGCCAGATCGCCCGGCCGCTCAATCGCGGGGCCGGACGTCGTCCGCAGATTCACCCCCAGTTCGTTGGCGATGATATTGGCCAGCGTCGTCTTACCCAGACCCGGCGGTCCGTACAGCAGTACATGATCCAATGCCTCCCCCCGTATTTTGGCCGCTTCGATATAGATTTTCAGATTCTCCTTAACCTGGTTCTGCCCGATATATTCAGCCAGAAAACGGGGACGCAAACTAAGCTCCACCGCCTGGTCTTCCATCATTAAATTTGCGGATATGATCCGGTCCTCCATCTTTCCATCGCTCCACTTCATCATGTACTTAGCGGACCTTCGTCACCTGCTGCTCATTTGCTCTTTACTTCGCTAGATCCGGTCTACTTCGCTATATACAGCAGCTTAAGCGCTTTTTTCATCAGCACATCGACCGAAGCGGTTTCCGCGCCTTCCTTCTTCAGCGCCAGCCAGACACGATCCAGCTCACTCTCCGTATACCCAAGCGCCTTAAGCCCGTCTCTGGCTTCCTGCCAGGATACCTCGCCGGAACCGCTCTCCGTATTCTCCTCCAGCGCAAGCAGTCCCGTTTGGAACGTGACCGTCCCCAGACCTTCTAGCTTATCCTTCAGATCAAGAATCATACGCTGCGCGGTCTTCTTGCCGATTCCTGGCAGCTTAGTCAGGAATGTAATATTCTCCTGATAAATCGCTGAAATGACTAGATCCGGTGTGCCCCCTGTCAGAATCCCAAGCGCCACGCGGGGACCGATACCCGACACCTCGATCAGCTTCCGGAACAATTTCTGCTCTTCCCGGGTGGGAAAGCCGAACAGCAGAATCGCATCCTCGCGGACATGATGATGAATATATACCGTTACCGGTCCCGCATGTTTCGCGAAAGCATAGGGATTTGGGCAAAACACCCGGTATCCCACACCCTGAACATCCAGCACCACGTATTCCTGTTCCAGATGGACGACCGGCCCTCTCAAAAAATCAATCATTTTCGCAATACCTCATTTATCTTCGAATTCAGCGTGTAAGAGTGGGCATGACATACCGCAACAGCCAACGCGTCGGCTACATCATCCGGTTTCGGAATAGCAGACAGCCTCAGATACATCCGCACCATTTCCTGAACTTGCCGTTTCTCCGCCTTGCCGTACCCGACTATGGCCTGCTTCACCTGCATCGGCGTATATTCCGCCACAGAAAGCCCACGCTGCACCGCTGCCAGCACCAAAACGCCGCGAGCCTGCCCGACCGACATTGCCGTCGTCACGTTCCGGTTGAAGAACAGCTTCTCCAGCGCCACGGTATCCGGCTTGTAGCGGTCGATCAGTTCCAGCATCCCTTCATAGACATGAAGCAGTCGCTCCTCCTCCGGCGTGTGGGCTTCCGTCTGAATGCTGCCATACTGCACCGGCGTAAGCTTGCTGCCGTTCTTGTCAATAAAGCCGAAGCCGACAATTGCAATCCCCGGATCGATTCCCAAAATTCGCACAGCTATCTCTCCTCTATTGTAAACGGGCCCTTCCCGTACGATCCAATTTATGACCCTTAAAGCGAACATATGTATTCCTTCTACCCATTATAGCAAAAATAGACTGCGCGGGGGGCATAAAATTTGCCATACCCGATATATAAACAGTCCGGAATAGATAAGCTGTCCTTCTAAGCGTATCCTGACAATATGCGCTTATAGAAACACAGATAAGCAGCAAAAAGACCGCAGGCTTTCGCCAGCGATCCCAATATCTTTTTCCATAATTACATGCTTAACATCAATTATCCTACATCGTCTCGGCATTGTCCCTCGCATAATCGCTGAAGGTTGACAGAACACTGTTATACTCATGGATATCCTGCACACGGATTCCGCCTTGAAGCTGCCGCCACACCTTCTCCGGCAGAGCAGATTTCATAGTGCCTATGTCGATTTGAAAAAAAGTCTTGAGCGCCTCCTCCCGTTTAGGAGGGCCTTTGAACAGGGTAAGATTTCCTTCGTTATCTATGCCAATGTACGCTTCCTTCTTACAGGAAGGCGATAAATCATTCACATTCCGTTCCAGCCAGACGTCTCCTTCAGGCCCAATCTTCCCCTGCCAGTCCGAATGCTCCGCAATGAGGAACTGCAATTCCTTAGGACTCATCGCTTGGGGTACATTACGGATTTCCTCGTCACAGACATAGTTTGTCTTATAATGCACCTTCCGGCTCAGACCGCTATCGGCAATAGCCTTGATAAGGGTGGCATTGCCTTGATTTGAAGCCTGCTCTTTCAGAACTTCCTGCTCTTCTTGCTCGAACACAGCGGAAACCTGCCCAGGCAGTAGGATGTCACCACTCGAGGCGCGGTCATTTAGCTCGGCAAAGGTTTGCTCCGCTACCGACATTGAACCTGTTAACAGTCTCGATATATCCTCAGACATGCGCATGCCGGACCAGGCACAGATTATAAGCACTGCGCAAGCCGTTCCGACCCACAGCGCTTTTTTCCAACGTCTCCACCGACGCCACAGCTGCTTTTTCAGACGAAAAGAACTCATATTATCCCTTCATTCTGCTTTTTTCCTTAATCTGTCCTCGGACGCCGAAATTTATGCAGTGTTGGCTCTTTCGTTACGAAATTCCAGTTACGCTGTGATCATCGACCAGTTCGTAGCCATGCTGATACAGAAAGAGGATAAGAGTAGTTCAAAGACGGGGCAACATTTATTAAATGCAACAAAAAAGATGGATCAAGCTGTAAATCGGCTTAACCCACCTTACTATATATCGATTCGGTTGGTAAAAATCATCATAAGTAGTCTAGGGGATACAGTTACGACTCGTACCCGACTGCGATGAATCCTTACTCGAACTTAGGTTCCAAAGAACTCCAACAATCGGATCAGGTTACTCTTCATGAAGCAATAATGGCGCGCCCTGAGAGATTCGAACTCCCGGCCTTTTGATTCGTAGTCAAACGCTCTATCCAGCTGAGCTAAGGGCGCAAAATATGGAGCGGACGACGGGAATCGAACCCGCGACCCTCGCCTTGGCAAGGCGATGCTCTACCGCTGAGCCACGTCCGCATATCTTTAATTTAGGAAAGTAGATTTAAATGGCGGAACCGACGGGATTCGAACCCGCGATCTCCTGCGTGACAGGCAGGCATGTTAGGCCTCTACACCACGGTTCCACGAGGCACTTCTTAGATTAAGAAGATTTGGTTGCGGGGGCAGGATTTGAACCTGCGACCTTCGGGTTATGAGCCCGACGAGCTACCGAGCTGCTCCACCCCGCGTCAATCAAATAATAACCAATTATTGTAAATTAATGGTGACCCGTAGGGGATTCGAACCCCTGTTACCTCCGTGAAAGGGAGGTGTCTTAACCCCTTGACCAACGGGCCATAAGAATCACTTCTCAGTCGTGACAACGAATATGATTATATCAAATCAACTGATATAAGGCAATAGCTTTTTAACATTATGGATGCTTAAAATACATCAATAAAACAAAAAACCACTGCTGGTACTTCAGCAGTGGTTCTTGTGCTTGGCAACGTCCTACTC
>NZ_ASSD01000268.1 GCF_000520715.1 Paenibacillus zanthoxyli JH29 | reverse complement strand
GGCGGGGGTCGCTGGAAGCCGGGCCGCCGCCTGTGGTGTAGGCCGGAGAGCCGTAATCAAAGCCGGCATAGCTCTCTTCGGCTTCCGTCTGCTCTGCCCGCAAATCTTCGCTTGGCCGGGAACGGAGAAACGCATCCCGCAATAGCTCCGTGTCCGTCTCCCGTTCTTTCCCGGTCAATAGTCCGGGTGTCCATTCCGGGAGCGGATCGGCATCCGGCCCGTACGAATCGCCCGCGATATCCTCTCTGTCCCGGATAGCGGCAATGTTCCATCGATCGCCAGGACCGCTGCTTCCCTGTTCATCCCGATTGACTTCGTCAATCCTTCGATCCGGATTAGCGCCGGAACCGGAAATTTTCTTTTGATTATTGTAAGCCTGTTCCAGCTCATCTAGCCGATATTTCCGGTCCTGCGTTCTGCCCCATGTATGAGTAGGAATAGGGCCAACGGCGCTGCCCTGCTGCCGGCCTCCACCGGCCGTTCGCCGAGCCTCGTCCAGGCTGTATATTTCCGCGCGCTGCTCCTGCTTCGTCTCTTCGGGTCCGGGTTCCGGCTGAAGCTCCTTCGGCTTGTCCTTTCCGGCATCGAACCGGAACGTCATTCTTCCGTTACTCAATCCGTCCACCTCACCTTATCAAGTCTATAAGACAAGATATGATAGACGGTAGGAAAGTATGCATAGGTTTGAAAGAACCATCCAAAAGAAAAGCTGTCCCGTAAATGGAATTTTCCGGGACAGCCTCTCTATACTAAAGAATTAATATCATTCGATTGGTATCATGACTCTCTTACAGGAAGACCATACCGCCATCAATCAGCGGCGATTGACCGGTCATATAGTCGGAATCAGGACCCGCCAAGAAAGAAACAAAGGCGGCAACATCTTCCGGAGTCGACAGGCGTCCAAGCGTGATTTTGCTGCCGAACTCCTTGGTTGCTTCGCCTTCGGATTCTCCCTTGGAGCTTGTAATTTGTTTATCGATGGAACCCCACATCGGAGTTTGGACGATACCGGGGCAATAAGCATTTACGGTGATACCGTATTTGGCCAGTTCCTGAGCGGCGGTCTGCGTCAGCGAACGAACCGCGAATTTCGAAGCGGAGTATACGCTGAGGCTGGCATTGCCGACATGACCGGCTTGAGAGGAGGCATTTACGATTTTACCGCCGTGCCCCAGCTCCTTCAGCTTGGCAGTCGCAGCTTGGATTCCCCAGATGACGCTGGCTACATTGATATGGAATACTTTGTCCAAATCCTCAACCGTCACTTCTTCAAGCATTTTTACAGGGGCAATACCTGCATTATTGACAATAACGTCGAAGCCTCCCAGCTTCGCGGCCGTTTCATCGACTGCGGCGAATACCTGATCCCGATTCGAGACATCGGCTTTCAACGCCAAGGAGCGCCCGCCAGCCGATTCAATTTCCCCTGCAACTTTCTTCGCGTTGTCCTCATTCAAATCTACAACTGCAACAGCAAACCCGTCTTGACTGAGCCGAAGCGCAGTAGCGCGTCCGATACCTTGTCCTCCGCCTGTCACCAGTGCTACTTTCCCGTCAACTCTACCCATTTTCGTGCATCTCCTTTGTAATATGTAGTCAGAACTTATAGATAGCACGGCAAACGATTAGTGATTTTGCCATAATTCACTATAACACTATTTCCAGAAAAAGCCAGGACAATGGGCATGTTTTCAGAAAAATCTCAAAGATATTTCAAATAAGTTTAACAAAATTAGCCAACTTTAATAGCGGACGCAAAAAGAAACGGCTTCATCGTCCTTTTAGGGACGATACCGTTTCTCGTAGAAATATAAGACAAATGGGTAAGCGTTCAGCTTACAAAATCGCTTATATTTCAAAAAAGCTCCCGCTCCTGCCCGAAAGACAAACGGAGAATCTATGGATTACAATCAGGGCAGCCCGGCCCCGCTTTCCGGCCAGCGGCTTCGCACTACCCGGTTTCTTCCGTCCTGCTTCGCTTGGTAGAGCGCCGCGTCGCTGAGCTTGTACAATTGATCCAGCTGCGTGCTCTTGTCCGGAATGACAGTAATAACTCCGATGCTGACCGTATATTTAAGCGGATGGCCTTCAATCCGCGAGCTCATAATCGCTAATCTGAACTGCTCCGCTTTCCGGTCGCTCTCCTCCTCGCCCGCACCCGGAAGCAGAACGGTGAATTCTTCGCCGCCATACCTGCCGAACAAGTCCTCCGGACCTAAGTAAAACTCCAAGGTGGAGGCGAAATTCTGCAGAGCCCAGTCACCGGTGACATGCCCGTAATTATCATTAACCTGCTTGAAATGATCAATGTCCAGCAAGAGAAAGGATATCGGCTCTCTCCGCTCGGCTGCTGCGGCGGCAGCAATCTGAGCCCGATCAATAAATGCCCTGCGGTTCAGAATTCCGGTTAGCTCATCAATATTCGCCTTCCTGCGGAGCACTTCATACGACCGTTCCCTTGAGAGCAGAACAAAACCAGCCATCCCCAGAATCATTACCAAAAAAATGCCGATAGAGTAGAGCTGCCGGATAAGCCCCGTCAGAAAGATATTCATGTCGCGTCCCGCGAAAAGCGCGGTGAAAGCACGGGCCAGCATGACGAATGAAACCGCAGCGTAAACTAATCCCATCACCGTCTGAAGCAGTGAGTCGCCCTTGTTCGCAACAAAGCGGTAAGCCGGGAAAGCAATGAACAGCACTACTCCCAGGGAAGCTGAAGCAATGCGGAGGTTGTCCGAATGATCGAAAAAATAAATGAGCCCATAGCTCAATACACACAGTGCCGTGACGACCGCATAGTAACGTTTCGCCTTCGCGTCAAATGCTCCCGCCATCAGCAGCAGGGCGACAATCTCAAGCCCACCGCCTACAAGCATCAGCGCATTGCTCACCAGAACAATCTGCTGCCCGGGAAGGCTGAATCGTATCATCACCAGCAGCCAGCAGGCGGACTGCAGCCACTTTGAAACAATAAACAAAGAGCTTGCTGTATCGCGGGGAGCACGGTAACGATATGCGGCAATAAGCAGCGCCATAAACACATTTCCAAGTATAAGCATTACTAACAACGTTTTTATGTCTAACTGAAAATCCACACGTTCACCACCAATATATGCCCAAGATCGTATCGTCCACTCCGGTTACTGATGGCTTAGCACAGGATAGATACAATTATTTCAAAAATAGTACTAGTAAAGATAGTAGCACACCCTAATGATTGAGTTCTGTCGAATTATGGGAGATAACCGATTATTTTGTGAAAAAAGACGCATCCCTTCCAGAAATCGTGAAGAGAATGCGTCTATTGCTCTGCATTTCCATGGCATAACCGTTTCAAATGAGGCGGCATGGTAAGCATCATAACTCGATTTTATTTCGAGGCTCCGCGCTTCCGGAGGTTATCCGCAAGCGCATAGCCGACCTTGTAAATATCCCCCGCTCCCATGGTGATGACAAGATCGCCGGGCTTAAGCCGGTCCTGAAGATCTTCAAGAACATCTTCCTTGGCGGGTAGATAGCGTGCACCAGAGTTGCTGTTCTGTGTGATCAGTTCCACCAGTTTGGCGGAAGTTACGCCTTCGATTTGTTTCTCTCCAGCTGGAGAGTAAATGTCGGTGATGATCACCTCGTCGGCTTCGCCGAAGGCGCAGCTGAACGCATCAAGCAGGAAGAAGGTCCGTGTATACCGCTGCGGCTGGAAGACCGCGATAATCCGTTTACCGGTTGTTTTGGCCGCGCTGATCGTTGCCTGAATCTCCGTCGGATGGTGGGCATAATCATCGATAATCAGAATGTCGTCAGCTTCCCCGAGCACCTGAAAACGCCGTTTGGCTCCGTGAAATTTCACAATAGCCGATGCTATGGCCGCGAACGGTATGCCCGCTTTAAGACAAGCTATAACCGTAGCCATTGCGTTGTAGAGGTTATGCTGGCCGGGAACCGACAGCTCGATTCTTCCCAGAACCTCTCCCCGATGCTCCATTGTAAACGACACCTGCCGGTCGCCCAGCGCAATGTCCGTCGCGGTATAGTCCGCAGTCTCCGAGCGGATACCGTAGGTCGTCACATCAGCCTTGACCCGGGGCAGCAGTGAGACAACCGTCTCATCATCTGCGCATACAATGGCCGTACCGTCCTCGCGCAGCTGATTCATGAACTGCATGTAGGCGCTCTTTAGACGTTCGAAATCGCCGCCGTAATTCTCTAGATGATCGGCTTCGATGTTCGTAACGATTGCAAGCCACGGATGATACTGAAGGAAGGAGCCGTCGCTCTCGTCCGCTTCAGCTACAACAAACTCCCCTTGTCCCGCCTTGGCGTTCGTACCGACATTCATAATTTCCCCGCCGATAATATAAGTAGGGTCAACCCCGCATTCTTCCATAACGAGGGCGATCATTGAAGAGGTCGTTGTCTTTCCGTGCGCTCCGGCGACGGCGACGCCCTTGCGCTGGTTAAGCAGCCGGGCCAGCATCTGCGACCGGTGCAGAATCGGAATATTCAGCCGCTCCGCTTCCACCCGCTCGACATTATCCTTCGGCAAAGCCGTGGAGTAGACAACCAGATCGGCACCCTTCACCTGCTCCGCCGTATGGCCGATATATACTTTCGCGCCTTTGGTAATTAATTTTTCTGTCAGTTCCTGAGCGGCCACATCAGAGCCTGTTACCGTATACCCCATCTCCAACATGACACGGGCAATCGCGCTCATCCCGTAACCGCCGATTCCTATAAAATGAACTCGTTCCGTAGTATCCACAGTTTGTCACCAGCCTTTTTCAGAATCGGGTTGCCTCAAAAGTGCGCTCCGCACATCTGCGATCAAATACAGCGTACCGGACACAACCGCCAAATCGTTGCCGCCCGTAATCGACTTCAGAAGCTGCAGCGCTTTGCCCCAATCATGCTCTACAATGATTTGCAGGTGCTCCCTGGCATAATTCTTCCGCAGACTCTCTGCAATGAGCCGAAGGTGTTCCGCGTCCATTTTCTTCCGGAAATCCGGTTCGGTTAGGATAAGCGTATCCACTATAGGAAGTATATGCTTGAAGTAGGATTCATGATGCTTGTTCGACAGCATACCCATCAGTAAATTTAATTTCCGGTATTGATAGAACTTCGGAAGGCTCGCCGCCAGACTTGCCGCTCCCTCGGGGTTATGTGCACCGTCAAGAACAATCCGCGGGTTTCCCGGGATTTCCTCCAGCCTACCGGCCCAGAATGTACGGCGAAATCCGGCGAGCACATCCTCGTCGCTAAGAATGAACGCCATATATTGGCGCAGCACTTCCAGAGCCATCATGGCGCCGGCCGCATTGGCGAGCTGATGCTCTCCTTTCATCGCAATAGCGATATCCAGTGAACGGAAAGGACCTTTAAAAGTAAAGGTCTGCACGCCTTCCCGGATTCCTTTGCTCTCATACGCAAATTGCTCTCCGGCCAGATAGAGCGTCGCCCTGCAGGACGAGGCCTTATCTTTAAGAACGGAGACGGCTTCCGGCTGGGAGACGCAGCTGATGACAGGAACGCCGGGCTTGATAATACCCGCTTTCTCGAAAGCTATCTTCTCCAGTGTGTCGCCTAGAACATCGGTGTGGTCATAGCCTACATTCGTAATGACCGAGACAATCGGAGTGACGATATTCGTTACATCCATCCTTCCCCCGAGGCCTGTCTCCCATACGACGACATCGGGATAGCAGACTTCCGCGTAATACAGAATGGCAAGCGCTGTCGCCACTTCGAACATTGTGGGGGAACCGAGCGGCGTTGCTGCGATTTCCTCCACCAGCGGATGCAGGCGGTTCGCAAGCGCCGTCAGCGTTTCTTCGGGAATGTCCTCGCCGTTATACTGAAAGCGGTTCGTGAATTTCGTGATATAAGGCGAAGTAAATGTTCCGACGGAATATCCGTTTTGTCTTAGCACCGACGTTAGAAAGGCGCAGGTCGAGCCCTTGCCGTTCGTTCCCGCTACATGAATAAATTTCGGCCGGCGGTGGGGATGCCCGAGCAGCTCCATCATCCGCTCGATCCGCTCAAGTCCCGGACGGATGCCGAACGGAATGAGGCTGTTGATCCACTCAACGGCTTCGTTATATGTGTGTAAAGGGGCGGCTGCGCCGGCCCCATTGATCTCTTCCATATCTGTTATCCTCTCAGCTCCGCGATACGGGCCAGCACCTTCTCGCGTTTGGCCGAGTAGTCGGCCTGCTTGGCCCGTTCCTCTTCGATGACTTTAGCCGGCGCCTTATTCACGAAACCGGCGTTGCCGAGCTTTTTATCCACGCGTTCCACTTCGCTGTTCAGGATCTGCACCTCTTTTTCAAGACGGGCGATTTCCTGCTCAATATCAATCAAGCCAGACAACGGAAGCAGCAATTCGGCGCCCGTAACCACGGCCGACATCACCTTCTCCGGAGCCTCCGGATTCAGGCCCGCCTCGAAAGAGGAGGTATTGGCAAAACGGCTGATGTAGGCGTTGTTCCGATCAATGATGGCCAGCGTCTCCTGACTGCCCGCCTTGACGATCAGCTCGACTTTTTTGCTCATTGGGACATTCACTTCAGCACGGATATTCCGAACGGCGCGGATCATGTCCATCAAGAGGTTCATTTCCGCCACCGCATCCGGATTCTCAAGCACGACGTCGTATTCCGGCCATGCAGCCAGCGTAATCGTCTCGCCTTGATGAGGCAGATGCTGCCAGATCTCCTCCGATATATACGGCATGAACGGGTGAATCAGGCGCATCGTGCGGTCAAGCACATAAGCCAGTACGGATTGCGTGCTGCGCTTGGCAGCCTCGTCCGAGCCATACAGCGACAGCTTCGCGAACTCGATATACCAGTCGCAGAGATCATCCCAAATGAAATTGTACAAGAGACGTCCGGTCTCGCCAAAATCATAGGCATTAATAAGACGCGAAATATCGCGGGAAGTTTCGTTCAGGCGATGTAAAATCCAGCGGTCGGCGGTGCCGAGCTTGCCGGAAATGTCGATATCTTCAAAGGTCACGCCCTCCAGGTTCATCAGCGCGAAGCGCGAGGCGTTCCAGATCTTGTTCGCAAAATTACGCGCCTGCTCGACCTTCTCCCAGCGGAAACGCAGGTCCTGTCCCGGCGTGCTGCCTGTCGAAATCATATAGCGCATGGCGTCGGCGCCGTACTTCTCGATAACTTCGAGCGGATCTACGCCGTTGCCGAGCGATTTGGACATTTTGCGTCCTTCGGCGTCGCGGACAAGGCCGTGTATCAGCACATCCGAGAATGGCTTCTCGCCGGTGAATTCCAGCGCCGTGAAGATCATCCGCGCCACCCAGAAATAGATAATGTCGTAGCCCGTTACAAGCACATCGGTCGGATAATAGCGTTTCATATCCTCGCTGTCATCCGGCCAGCCAAGGGTCGAGAACGGCCACAAGCCGGAGCTGAACCACGTATCGAGCACATCCTCGTCCTGCTTCAGATCGCTCAGGCCGCTGATCCGGCGCGCTTCTTCTTCATCGCGGGCGACTACCATCTCGCCGGTGGATTCGGAATACCAGGCCGGAATGCGGTGACCCCACCACAATTGGCGGGAAATGCACCAGTCGCGCACATTTTCGATCCAGTGCAGATAAATCTTTTCGAACCGTTCAGGCACGAAGTTAACGCCGGTACCGTCTTTTTGCGCCTTGATCGCTGCTTCGGCAAGCGGCTTCATCGCGACGAACCATTGCGTCGACAGATAAGGCTCAACCACGGCTCCGGAGCGCTCGCTGTGTCCTACCTGATGAACATGGTCCTCAATGGAAATGAGCACGCCCTGCTCTTTCAGGTCGGCGGTAATGTTCTTGCGGCATTCGCTGCGGTCCTGCCCCTGATAAGGCCCCGCTTCGCTGTTCATGGTGCCGCTCTCGTCCATAACGACGATCTGCGGCAGGTTGTGGCGCTGGCCGACCTCGAAGTCGTTCGGGTCATGGGCCGGCGTAATCTTAACCGCGCCGCTGCCAAACTCTTTATCCACGTACTCGTCGGCAATAACCGGAATCTCGCGGCCCACAATCGGCAGAATCAGCGTCTTCCCGATCATGTCCTTATACCGCTCGTCCTCCGGATGAACCGCTACGGCCGTGTCCCCAAGCATCGTCTCCGGACGCGTGGTCGCTACGGTAATGAAGCCGCTGCCGTCCTTCAACGGATAACGCAGATGATACAAGTGGCCGTTAACTTCCTTGTACTCTACCTCAATGTCGGACAGGGCCGTGCGGGCCGCAGGGTCCCAGTTGATGATGCGCTTGCCGCGATAGATCAGGCCCTTTTCGTACAGCTTGACAAATACCTCGCGAACCGCTTTGGACAGCCCTTCGTCCAGCGTGAACCGTTCTCGGCTGTAATCGAGCGACAGCCCCATTTTTGCCCACTGCTCATGAATCGTTGCCGCATACTGGTCTTTCCATGCCCATACCTGCTCCAGGAACTTCTCGCGGCCGAGATCGTAGCGGGAGATGTTCTGCGCGCGCAGCTTCTGCTCCACCTTGGTCTGAGTAGCAATCCCCGCATGGTCCGTTCCCGGCAGCCACAGCGTATCATAGCCCTGCATCCGCTTCGTGCGAATGAGAATATCCTGCAGCGTAAAATCCAGCGCATGCCCGATATGCAGCATCCCCGTTACGTTCGGCGGCGGAATGACGATGGTGTACGGCTTCGCGTCCAGGCGCTGTCCGGCACGGAAAAAACCGCCTGCCATCCAGTAAGGATACCATTTCTGTTCCGCGGCTTTAGGGTCATAAGTGGTCGGCATATCGGTCTTAGCGCCGCCGGCGGAGCTGCCCCCATTAGCTTCCAATTCCAGCTCCTGCGCCTGTGTCAATTGATCTTGTTCTGCCATAGCTTTCTACCTCCGTAGGATTCGGTTATTACGCTTATTTCCAACTAATAAATAACAAAAAAACCCTTCGCCCTCAAAGGACGAAAGGTCATTCTTTCGCGGTACCACCTTTGTTTCGCGTTATTCGCCGGATAGGCGGCGGAGCCGGCACATTACAAACACCCGCTCACAAAACGCGACACTCTGCGCAGAAATAACGGCCTGCGGCCGGCGCGCTCTAACCTTCATGGCCGTTACAGCCACCTGAAGCTCAAGCGGGCGACTCCAGGGCGACTTCGGCTGGCCTCGCGTCCTACGGAAGCTCACAGCTGCTGCATTCCGCTCTCTGAAGGGCTGACCGCCTACTCTTCCCGTTCCTAGTCTTTGAAGAAATATAGCTTAATACCTTACATAATACATTTTGAGTCCTGCCTAGTCAACCGGAAGGCCCAGATTAAGAAAGCAGTATCGACATAATCCGCTAACCGGAGCTGGCTGTTCACGTCTCTCATCCCCGAGAGAAGGTCAATGCCGGGTTTAGCATGCCCCGCCTTTTGATTTATTGTGCATGCGGAACTTTGCGTTTCAGTTCCTCGAACGTCTGCCGGGTATCCGAAGCTTCTTATCGTTAAACACAATATATCATCGGCCAGCCTGATGACAATATAAGGAGGCGAATGCTTGAAAATGTACGCCCGGGTATTTCCCCAGCCTTCCAGTCTGAAATGCTTAGAATAAGCGTAGTATCGGCCCGGACGACGCGCCGTTCTCCGGTGCTCCAATCATGCGCACGCTTGATCCGGGCCGCCTCCCGGTGATACTTCAAGAACAAGCGGTATCCTGCCCACAGCACGATGCCCATCCAGACCCACCAGTACATAAAGACCAGTGAAAAATAACGGTTTAGCATAAACAGCGGCAGAAGGACCAGCGCGCCGACGACGATAAAGAAGGTATGACTTCGGCGGAAAGAAGCCCGCAGGCTCTTCAGTTCCTCAGCCTGGGAGGCATGCTCGGGGATGCCTACCCCGAAGATGATGACTCCCCCTGTTATGCATGTACACGTGCCGTAGATAAAAAAACGCCTCCCTTCTGGGAGGGCACTGAAAAACTACTTGATTTTTAGAAATTCAACATTTTGAGGGGGTCAAATATGATTCCCGGAACGCAAAACGAGCCTTAGAAACGATTCTAGAGGCTCGTTTTTTTTCGCGTATTTTTTGAAGAGACTTTTTCAGTGACCTCCCTTCTGGAGACGTGTTATCGGTATGCCCAAACCTAAATCCCGGCCGCAAGTCAGCCGGGACGCAATTATTTTCTGTCTGCAATTCATTATGGAATGTAAAGCACCTGTCCTTCCTCCACTGTCTGGCCGGACAGCCGGTTGTACAAAACCAGCTCACGGGCGCTGAGCTGATATTTCTCCGCAATCGTATCCAGTGTTTCCTCACGCTGCACGATGCAGAGGCGAACCTTGCGAAAAGCCTCCTCGCCGTCCGTATCCCGTATGAACCGGCTCTTCCATTCAGTGT
>NZ_ASSD01000267.1 GCF_000520715.1 Paenibacillus zanthoxyli JH29 | reverse complement strand
GGCGGCTCTTGCCTCCGTTTCTCGTCATCGTCCTGCACGGCGCAGTCGATTTCGACTGGAGCTACGGCCTATTCTGGCTGCTTTTGTTCTGGCTGCCCGCGTTGGCCAGAGCCGAGGCCGTCAGGGCCGGAAGTCTTTCCGGTCAAGGTTCATCCGCATGGAGACTGCCTGCAAAGCTTCATCCTGCCGAACACCGGCCCATAAAGCATATAACTCCGAGGAATATGCTTATGAATCATTTACCCGGTAAATATTTAACCCCAGGTTGCCCGCCAGCGGATCATTTTGCTACGGGGCGCCCGGCCGATGCAAGCCGCCATAATCTGAAATCCCTTGCACGGAAATCGCTGGCAGCGGGAGTCTGCTGTCTGCTGCTTGCACTCAGCCTGCTGTCTTTCCGGGCATACCAGGGAGAAGCGCTGTACCGCGCTGCGGCATCGGCCCGCCAGCCGCAGGAGACGATTGCGCTGCTGGAAAGGTCGCTCTCCTGGAACCCGCTGTCTCCGAAGAGCGCTTTAGCTTTGTCTTCTTTTCTTGAACCGGGGCAGAGGGAGCGGCTATTAACAGTGGCCCTGCGCTATTCACCAGTAAATCCGGCGCTGAGCTGGGCAATGGCCGAAACTGTCTCGGAGGAAGGGACTCCGGGCGAAGCCTTATACTGGCTGGGCCGCAGCCAGCAGCTTGACGTTTTTAATTACGTTAAACGGACCGAAGCCGTTAGACGAATGCTGACGATGGGCGTGCGCTATCTGTCGGCGGGAGACGGGGGAGAGGCGCTGCGCTGCGCGGAGATGGGGCGGGAACTGCTAAGACAGTATTTTTTACTTGCGGCTGGAACGGCGGGAGCAGTCCAGCATAACGACCGGAATTTCCGGTTTACTGCTGAAGCCCGCGCCCTTCACGAACGAGTGGAAGCCCTGGGGCGGGAGGCTTCAGGGCTGAAGGGACAACACAGGGTGGCCGAAGCCTATGCTTTTAAACGGCGGTAATCCAGCCACGAATATACACAAGGGAGTACAACTGCAAGGAGAAGCGTGACGATCATCGTATAGGTGAACCATTTTCCGGGAAGAAACGCGCTAATGATCATAATGATGCCCGTAATTGCCCAGAGTACTCCGGCGAGACGGTGAGTCCTGCGCCACACTTCGGGACTGGCTAGCGTCCAGGGCGTCTTCACGCCGAGGAAGTAGTTGTCCTTGACCTGCGGCATATAATTGCCGATGACAATAAAGGCCGCTCCCAACACGGCAATCGCAATTTTGGAGCTCTGCAAGGAGACGCCAAGCCCGTATAATACGGAGGCGGCAAGCGCGGAGTCGATGATCAGGGAGACGGCGAGGCGGATCATCGCATAGGCGTTTTCGAATTTGGCGTACCGTTCTTTTTTCGGATCAATGGAACGTGTAATCTGCATCAGGACCGGCATCAGCACCCCAAGCCCGCCAAACAGCAAAATTGCCGAGCCCTTGCTCTGAAATCCGTCGAATTCTCCCGATATTCCGATATGGGTCGGGAGCTGCGCGGGCAGCCGGTGATAGTTGGCCAGCGCAAAGCCGACCGTAATTAGGCCTACCGCAACGGCCAAGGTATCCTGCCATTTCCATTTGAAATCTTTCATCGCTTAATCCTCCTGAGAGCGGGTGGGTGATTCATCTTCCGGTTTTGCAGATTTTGAGGTTCCCCGCTTTGTCTGTTTCCCCTTTTTGCCCTGAACGCCGTCCGTCAGCTCCAGCAGCCAGCCGAGCACTTCATCCAGAACGGTGGTATTGAGCATGTACCGGATGAACTGTCCCTGCCGCTCGTCCTGTACGAGTCCCCCAGCTTTAAGGGCGTTCAGATGATGGGAAATACTCGGTTTGGACATGTTGAAAAATTCAGCGATTTCCCCGGCGGTTCGATCCTTATCGCGAAGCAGGCGGATGATTTGCCGGCGTGTAGGGTCGGCCAGTGCTTTAAAGGATTCGTTCATCACTTTCAATAACCTTTCGATATTTAGATAATTGCTTAAATATATAATAATTATTGACGTCCCTATTTGTCAATCGTTTCCATGCCTTTTCGCCGCCAAACTAGAAGTCGTAAGCATCCCTATGCTAGAATAAATTAATAGTAGAAACCTACTGCATAGACAAGGGTGCGAGCGGGGGCCGGGGTTATACATAGGGCGCGCGGATAGCATTCCGAGAATAACGGGAGGAGGAACGAGAGTTGCATGTCATTTCTGATTTTGTCTCGCAGCTGTTCGAATGGATTCAGAGTCTAGGTTACTTCGGTATTATGATTGGACTTATGATTGAAGTCATCCCCAGCGAAATCGTCCTGGCCTACGGCGGTTATTTGGTTCATCTGGGAGAGATTAATTTTTTCGGGGCCGTTCTCTTCGGTACGATAGGCGGGGTTATCGCGCAGATTTTCGTGTACTGGATCGGACGTTACGGCGGCAGGCCGGTGCTGGAGCGGTACGGCAAATACATTTTAATCAGAAAGCATCATATCGACCACGCGGAAGTCTGGTTTGAGAAGTACGGCACGGGCGTTATTTTTACGGCGCGGTTTATACCGGTGGTCCGGCACGCCATTTCCGTTCCTGCGGGAATTTCCCGCATGCCGATTTGGCGGTTTATTATGCTCACAACGCTGGCCGTTATTCCCTGGAGCGTATTGTTTGTCTATCTCGGCATGAGCCTGGGTGAAAATTGGAAGAATATTGACGAAAAAGCCGCTGCGTATACGCATGAAATCATCATCGGCGCCATCGCGCTGATCGTCGTTTATTTTCTGTTCAAGTGGCTTCAATCCAAAAAGAAAAGAGGTAATGCGGCATGAAGCAAAATCTGGCTTCCAAATTCGGACAGGGCCTGACGCCCCGTCAATTTGTGGAGGGCATGACCAAGAACCAGCAGGCATTTGAATCGTGGTATGAAGCTTTTTCCTGGCAGGACGAGAGCGAC
Organism: Paenibacillus zanthoxyli JH29; assembly: GCF_000520715.1. GTDB lineage: Bacteria > Bacillota > Bacilli > Paenibacillales > Paenibacillaceae > Paenibacillus_AQ > Paenibacillus_AQ zanthoxyli. The sequence goes on along the minus strand of NZ_ASSD01000267.1, from coordinate 15,653 downwards.
CGGGAGTTTTTTCAAAGCCTTAACCACCGCGACGATCTGCGCTCGCTTATCCTGGCCGCTGACTGGTGCGGCGACGTCGTCCGCAATGTACCTGCGGTATTCCGGATCTTTGAGACGGCGGGCATCCGGGCGGAAGTGCTTATTCTGGAAGATAATCAGGATGTGATGGACGATTATCTGACGATGGGCGGACGCGCCGTGCCGATTGTCATTATCGCGGATACGGGCGGGCATGTTCTGGGACATTGGGGTCCGCGCCCGCGGCATGTGCAGAAGCTGATGAACGATTTTAAAAAAGAGAATCCGGATCGCGAGGCCCCGGACTACGAAGGCAAAATCGCTGAGGTCCGCAAGGCGATGGGCCAAGCCTATGGGGAAGGAACGGAATATCAGGCAGTGATCGCGAAGGAACTGCGCGAACTGATTTCCGGGTTTTAACGCGATGCTGAACATTCGGAATTTTAGTCTCGGTCCTTTGCAGACCAATGCCTATTTGCTGACGGGAGCGGACCCCGGTAAAGGCATTATTATCGACCCCGGCATGAACCCGGCCCCGCTTGTGCGGGCCATTCAGGATATGGAGATCGAGGTGATTCTGCTGACGCATGCGCATTTTGACCATATCGGCGGCGTTGACGAAATTCGCAAGTTGAAGAACTGCCCGGTCTATCTCCATGCCTTGGAGAGCGACTGGCTGACAAGCGCCAAACTGAACGGCTCGCTTATGTGGCCGAACGTATCGCCTCCGATTACGACGGACCCCGCCGAGTTCGATCTGGACGAGGGACAGACGCTTGAGCTGATAGGGAATACGTTCCGCGTCTTCCACACCCCGGGACATTCTCCGGGAAGCGTAAGCTTTTTGTGCGGAAGCGACTTGTTCGCCGGCGATGTGCTCTTCCGGCTTGGGGTTGGGCGGACCGACCTGCCGGGCGGAAGAGAGCGCGATCTGCTGGATTCGATTCAGGGCAAGCTGTTCAAGTTGGATGACGATGTCACTGTATATCCGGGACACGGCCCGCGTACAAGGATCGGCTTCGAACGGGCGAATAATCCCTATGTGTCTTGACAGAAGACAACGGTGATCGACAAAAAGCGAGAAATAGGCTAGACAAAAGGATACAAACTTGCTACAATGACGTTAATTAAATGTAACATTTACCTAAGCGAAGCACGCAGACTGCGGAATCATCCCGGTTTGCGTTCTTTTTTTGTCTTTTTAAGGTGAAGATCGAACGGAGGAGCTTTTGTTGAAGAGCAGGATATGCCATCTTCTTGATTACGGGGAATACTGCGGTAAACCCCCATTTTCAGGCGATGAAGAAAATAAATGTATTGGTAAGCATGCGGCATCAGACGGGGAGGATGGCATCCGGGAAGAAGCGGCAGCCTATGATGGCGCCGGGGATCACAGTAAATCCGGTTCTCCACAGCCAACCCTCTCTTTATTCTGGAGCTTCCCGATAGGAAGAGGAGTAAGGCAGCCGTGGCGGAGAAGGTTGTGGGAGCACCAAAGAGACCAGTTATAACTTTTTCTTGAAGCCTTTGAACGATTCAACCGGGCCAGACGTATTACATATGAAAAAAAATAAACGGCGGGAGAACCGATGAGCGACGAGGAATCTCAAATCATCCGCAAGGCGCAGCGAGGTGACCGTCAAGCGCTGGCGCAGCTGCTTCAGAATCATTATTCCTTCATGTATAAATATTTGTTGAAGTTGACGATGGACCCTGCGCTTGCGGAAGATGTCACCCAGGATACGATAGTCAGATGTATGGAAAAGATCGCGTTATACAACGGCTCGTCTTCTTTCTCTTCCTGGATGATTACGATCGCGACCCGGCTGTATATCGACAGGATGAGGCGGCGAAGCCGGGAAGAAGAATGGATTCGGCGTGAACAAGGCATCCGGTCGATCCGCTGGAGGTTCGAAGCCCAAGGCGAAGAGTGGAGCGATGTGCTGGATGCCCTGTCCCGTGTTCCCTTGCCGCAGCGGATAGCGCTTCTGCTCAAGCATTACTACGGCTACAGCTACAGTGAGATCGGCAGGATTTTGGGAATTCCCGAAGGGACAGCCAAGTCGCGCGCGGCGTATGGGCTGCGGCAGCTGCGAGAGGAGTTGAAAGAGGATGACGAAGGATAATACCGGACCGGATAACGGCAACAAATGGGGTGAAACGCCTGACGAGGACGGCAAGTCAAAGGCAGCGGAGGATCACGCATCCTCTGAATTTGCGCTGCCGGAGCTTATTGCGGGATTGGAACGGCTGGACCGTGTATATGCCAATGAAGCTGTACCGCCTTCGCTTGGCGAGCTTCAGGCCCAGCTGATTGCCGCGTCCGAAAGACATAGGCGCCGCATGTTGAGGGAATGGCTGTTGTTCTGGCTTATCTCCCTGTTTCTTCTGGGTTTCTCGCTGCTGGCGATTACTTCTGCGCCGCCGCTGTACTGGATGGTTCAGGGGCTTATTCCCATCGCAGGAATCATAGCGCTCGTAATGCGTCTCGGACGGAAAGGGCGCGGTGAATGGAGATGAAAGAGCATTCCAATCTGCCGCTTTGGGCTTGGGTTGTCTTGGCCGTTCTGCTGATGACCCAGGGTACGCTGTTGTTCCGCGCCGCCCGCGACCTTGGGAGATGGCGTTGGTTCTGGGGTTTATGGGGGATGACAACGTTTCCGCTGCCGACGATCCTCTACTTGCTGTTTGTTGTATTTCCTGAACACCGCCGGAAACAGAAGGACATCACGGAACAGGATAAGAAGATCAGAAAATAAAGGGTCAAGGGTGGAATACGGCATGAAGACACTCGATCTATCGTTGTTATGGCCTCTTTTTGCGCTGCAGGGATTACTGGCCGTAATTGGACTCGTGTCACTGGCCAGGGCGCGCAGTGTACGCGGACCGAAGTGGATGTGGGTAATCATTATTTTGCTTGGCAATCTGCTTGGCAGCCTTGTCTATTTTACGATAGGGAGGAAAGAGTAATGCCGCCGCTGCTGCAAGTTTCGGGGCTTCACAAGGTTTTTCACGGGCAAACTTCTGTGGACGGAATCAGCTTTGATATGGAGCAGGGGCGCTGTGTCGCCCTGCTTGGACCCAATGGCGCAGGGAAGACGACCACGCTGCGGATGCTTGCGGGCCTGTTGAGCCCCAGCCGGGGCAGCATTTTATTCGACGGTAAGCCGATTGGGAAGGATTACCGCAAGCAGATTGGGTATCTTCCCCAATCGCCCTCTTTCTATAACTGGATGACTGGGGAAGAATATATGCACTTCGCCTCAAGACTTAGCGGCATGGGCCGGAAAGAGGCAGCGGGCCGGGCTGCCGCCATGCTTGAGCGGATGGGGCTTGAAGATGCTGCAAAGCGGCGGATCGGCGGCTACTCCGGGGGCATGAAGCAGCGCCTGGGGCTTGCGCAGGCGCTTGTCCACGCTCCGCGCCTGCTGCTGCTGGATGAGCCGGTATCGGCGCTAGATCCCATCGGCCGCCGCGAGATAATGGATCTGCTGCGGGAATTCGGCAGGGAGACGAGCGTGATTTTTTCAACACATGTGCTGCATGATGCTGAAGAAGTCTGCGACGACATTATTATGATGAACCGGGGAAGGATTGCCGAGCACGGAACGCTGTCATCTCTTCGAGTGAAGTACAATAGGCCGGTTATTACCCTGCGCGTAGAAGAACGGAAGGCAGCCTTGCAGTGGCTGGAGTCATTCAGCACCCGTTCTTTCATCCTTGAGAGCCGTAGGGATGTTGACGGCTCCATGCTTCTAAAGGTGGAAGATATGGAGTCGGCAAGGTCCGTGATTCTCCGGGAGGCGGCAGAGCGCGGAATTCCGCTGCTGCGTTTCGAAGCAGGGTCCTTGTCGCTGGAGGATGTATTTATGGAGGCGGTGGGAGGATGAGAAGCGCTTGGTTTTTTTACCGTAAAGAAATGCTGGAGATGACCCGGAGCTACAAGCTGCTGTGGATACCGGTCGTGTTCATTATCCTGGGCATCATGCAGCCGATTTCGGCTTACTATATGCCCGAGATTCTGAAAATGTCTGGTGATGTGCCTCCGGGGATGCTGGAATTGTATAAGCTGCCGGGCGCGGCGGAGACCATGGCTAAGTCGCTCGGGCAGTACGGCATGGTTGGCCTGCTGGTGCTCGCGCTTTCGGCCATGAACAGCTTTGCCGGTGAGCGGGAGGGAGGCACTGCGGAGCTGGTGCTGGCCAGGCCGCTGACTCCGCTTGCCGCCGCTTCCGCCAAATGGCTGGCACAATTGACCCTGCTTGCGCTGTCTTTGGGGCTGGGCGCCGCATGTGCAGCCTATTATACCGTCCGATTAATCGGCGGCCTCTCCTGGAGTGCGGTGCTGGAGGCATCGGCGCTGTATGGATTATGGCTTCTGTGCGTGGTTTCTTTTACGCTTCTGTTCAGCGCCTGCCTCCGCGCTCCGGCGGCCGCCTTTCTATCGCTCGCGGCCGCAGCGGGCTTGGCGCTGCTGCATACGCTGCTTCCCCGGCCGCTGCGCTGGTCCCCTGCCGCTCTGCCGCAGCTGTCCGTGGAGGCGCTTATGCAGCAGGGGGCCACAGCGTATGCTTGGGTTTTTCCGGTACTGTCGGGGATCGCGCTGATTGTTCTTTGCTTTTTGGGCGCTTCGCTTCTCTTTGGCCGTAACAAACTGCCCCGGTTCTAGGTCTCGCTGCAAAATGTAACAACTTTTTTCAATTTCATATTATTGCGTATATTTTCAATTTTGCGCCGTTTCTTCCTGTAGACAGGTCTATCTTTTTTTAGTAGACTGTGAAAAAGCACAACACGAAAGATATTGGCTCAGGAGGTAGGGCGATGCTGCGTTTAGGAGAAAAGGTTGTCATTGTCGCGGACGCTTTCGAGCAGAATCTTCCTATCGGGGACTATGGGTACGTGATTGCTTACGACCGTAATCCTGATAATGCGTTTGATTATGTCATTCGCATCCCTCAGGCGAACCGGAACTTTTACGTCACGGCGGAAGACGTTGAGACGGAAGCGGATCTGCTTACTGAGGAAGCGGAGAGAACTACGCAAGAAGCATTGATCGATTATGCATTGTCCACGCACAACGAGAAACTGTTTTACCAATTGATGAACGGTGAGGCCGAGCAGGCGGAAGATGCAGAGACCAGTCCCAAGGAGAACATGTCCCAGGCGGAATTCATCAAGCAGGTGAATCTTCGGGCCTGGATTTAAGGAAAGCCGGCGCAAGCCGGTTTTTTTTGTATCAGCGAGCTCGGCTACAGAGGGATTCGGCAGCCTTTTACCAAAGCACCCATCGGTGCTTTTCTTGTTTTCATCGGTTTCCGTGAGGGGTTGTTCCCGCCATCTGCTGGTATAACCGCATTGAATTGTCCACGTTTCTACAATATAATTAGTAACGTTATCCGGGCGCTTTAGCCCTTTAAACAGGAGGGATTTCCAAAATGAGCATTACCGTCAAGGATGTGCAGCATGTGGCCCGTCTGGCCCGTCTGCATTTAAGCCCGGAGGAAGAGGCTACGTTTACGGAGCAGATGAACGCCATTTTACAATATGCCGAGAAATTGAGCGGACTTAATACGGAAGGCGTTCAGCCGACGACTCATGTGCTGCATGTCAGCAATGTAATGCGCGAGGATGTCGTAAAGGAGAGCCTTACGCTTGAGGAAGCGCTGCTTAACGCGTCGGAAGAAGAAGACGGACAGTTCAAAGTTCCGGCGGTTTTGGAATAATCTAAATAGGTAGGGAGATGACATTTTGAGCCTGTTTCAATATCGGTTGTCCGAATTACATAACATGCTGCATGCGGGACAAGCCTCGGTCAGCGAGCTGACCGAGGAATCGCTGTCCGCTATTACGCGGCTGGACGATAAGGTGAACGCCTTTCTTACGCTGAATGAAGAAGGTGCCCGCGCCGATGCCCGTACCCTGGACGACAAGCTCGCTTCGGGAGCGTCCCGGGGGCTGCTTTTCGGGCTGCCTGCCGGCATTAAGGACAATATTGTAACCAAAGGGCTGCGCACGACCTGCGCGAGCCGTTTTCTTGATAATTACCAGCCGATTTATGACGCGACCGTTGCCGCCAAGCTGCGCCAGGCGGACGCCGTGACGATCGGCAAGCTGAATATGGACGAGTTCGCCATGGGCGGCTCGAATGAGAATTCGGCCTACGGGCCGGTCCGCAATCCATGGGATTTGGAACGCGTCCCGGGCGGCTCCAGCGGCGGCTCCGCCGCGGCGGTGGCTTCGGGCGAGGTGTTCTTTGCCCTTGGCTCCGACACCGGCGGCTCAATCCGCCAGCCCGCTTCTTACTGCGGCGTTGTCGGCTTGAAGCCGACCTACGGCCTTGTCTCCCGTTACGGCCTCGTGGCGTTTGCCTCCTCGCTTGACCAGATCGGGCCGCTGACGCGGACCGTTGAGGATTCCGCCTACGTCCTGCAGGCGATTGCTGGTTATGACGCCCAAGACTCCACGTCCGCGAAGGTCGACATTCCCGATTATTTGAGCGCCCTTACCGGAGACATCAAAGGTCTTCGCATTGCCGTGCCTAAGGAATATCTGGGCGAGGGCGTGGATGCTTCCGTCCGCGAGACCGTGCTGTCTGCACTTAAAGTGCTGGAAGACCTCGGCGCAGTCTGGGAAGAAGTTTCCCTGCCGCATACGGAATATGCGGTAGCGACTTACTATCTGCTGGCTTCCTCGGAGGCTTCCTCTAATCTGGCCCGCTTCGACGGTGTGCGCTACGGCGTGCGTGTCGACGAGGGCGGCGGTCTGCTCGATCTGTATCTTAATTCGCGCAGCCGGGGCTTCGGCCCGGAAGTCAAGCGCCGGATTATGCTTGGAACGTATGCGCTAAGCTCGGGATATTACGATGCCTATTATTTGAAGGCACAGAAGGTGCGCACACTGATCAAGCAGGATTTTGACGAAGTGTTTAAAAAGTACGACGTGGTAATTGGACCGACCGCTCCGACGACGGCGTTTAAGCTTGGCTCCCAGACCGAGGACCCGCTTACCATGTATTTGAACGATATTTTGACCATTCCGGTTAATCTGGCTGGCATCCCTGCGGTCAGCATTCCTTGCGGATTCGCTGAAGGACTGCCTGTCGGGCTGCAGATTATCGGCAAAGAATTTGATGAGAGCACGGTACTGCGCGTCGCGCATGCCTATGAACAGCATACCGATCACCACAAGCAGCGTCCGCAGCTGTAAACGGTCCATAAGGAGGGAACAAGAATATCATGCCATCATCCAAGTATGAAACAGTCATTGGACTGGAGGTTCACGTCGAGCTTCACACGAAGTCCAAAATTTTCTGTGGCTGCTCCACAGAATTCGGCGCGCCGCCCAATACACATACCTGTCCCGTCTGTCTGGGACATCCCGGCGTACTGCCCGTATTGAACCGCCAGGCGGTGGAATATGCAATGAAAGCCGCTATGGCGCTAAACTGCACGATCGGCGACGTCAGCAAGTTTGACCGCAAGAACTATTTCTATCCCGACTTGCCTAAGGCTTACCAGATTTCGCAGTTTGACCAGCCGATCGGCCTGAACGGATGGATCGATATCGAAGTGAACGGCGAAACGAAGCGAATTGGCATTACCCGGCTTCATCTGGAAGAGGACGCCTGCAAGCTTACGCATGTGGACGGCGGATTCGGCACGCTCGTCGACCTTAACCGGGGCGGAACCCCGCTGATTGAAATCGTCTCCGAGCCGGATCTGCGCTCTCCTGAAGAAGCCCGCGCCTATCTGGAGAAGATGCGGGCGATCATTCAGTACTGCGACGTATCCGACGTTAAGATGGAAGAAGGCTCCATGCGCTGCGACGCGAACATCAGCCTGCGGCCCGTGGGCCAGGAGGAATTCGGCACCCGTGCCGAGTTGAAGAACATGAACTCCTTCCGCGGCGTGCAGCGCGGTCTGGAGTATGAGGAATTCCGCCAGGCGGATATTCTCGATGGAGGCGGCGAAGTCGTGCAGGAAACCCGCCGCTGGGATGAAGCTCAGGGCAAGACTTTTTCCATGCGCAGTAAGGAAGAAGCCCATGACTACCGGTATTTTCCCGATCCGGACCTGGTTGTGCTGCATATTGACGACGCTTGGAAGGAAGCCGTCCGTTCTTCCATTCCTGAGCTTCCGGATGCGCGGCGGGTCCGCTATAGTGAAGAGTATGGTTTGCCCGCATACGACGCTGGGGTCATCACCGCATCCAAGCCGATCGCCGATTTCTTTGAAGGAGCCCTGAATTTCACCAGCGATGCCAAGGCTGTCGCCAACTGGATTATGGGTGACCTGCTCGCTTACCTGAACGGAAACAATCTGGAGCTGTCCGAGGTCAAGATCACGCCGCAAGGACTTGGAGAAATGATCGGGCTTATCGCCAAGGGAACCATCAGCAGCAAGATTGCCAAGACCGTATTCAAAGAAATGCTCGAAACCGGCAAGCTTCCGGCGCAGATTGTTGAAGAGAAGGGGCTTGTACAAATCAGCGACGAAGGCGCGATCAAGGGAATCGTGGAAGCGGTCGTGGCGGCCAACCCGCAATCCGTGGAGGACTACAAGGCAGGCAAGCAGAAAGCGATCGGCTTCCTTGTGGGCCAAGTCATGAAGGAAAGCAAAGGCAAAGCGAATCCGGGGTTGGTTAACAAGCTTTTAGTCGAAGTGTTGAACGGTTGACATAAGATGAAATAAATGGGTAATTAATAATGAAGGCTTGTCGGCAGCGGCAGGCCTTCTGCAATATAAGGAGATACCCGGTATGAGCAAAATAGTAAAGCTGGACCTGCAGGACGAGGGAACGCTTAGTGACCTGTGGAGCCTTCAGCATAAAGCCTACCGCCTGGAAGCGGAGCTGATCGGGTTTAATGCCATTCCTCCGCTGCTTGAGACTCGGGATACACTCAGAAATTGCGGCGAGGATTTTTACGGCTGCCTGAGTGAAGACGGGGAACTGTCGGGTGCCGTAGCCACGGCAGAAGAGCGTCCGGGTAGCTTAACGATTACACGTATGATGGTCAGTCCGGATCATTTCCGTAAGGGAATTGCCGGCGGGCTGCTGGAGCATGTATTTGCGCTTTATCCGGATAAGGAGCGTTTTATCGTGTCCACGGGTAAAAAGAATGTGCCGGCGGTCTCTCTATACCGCAAGCATGGTTTTATCCCGATAACTTCCTCGGAAGTAGCCCCCGGCGTCGAACTGATCGAATTTAACAGGAACGGCAAACGTTGATTCGGCGAATATACACAAGAAAGGAGAAGGCCCGTATGAAAAATGAATCCCGTATACCGTTGCCAGCGAAGGAACAGGAAAGTTATTTCGCAATGAAGCGCGGTGACAAGCAGCTTGTCATTGTAGAAGAGAGCGGCGGTACAGAAGTTATTCCTCCCCGCAAAAAGCAGCGTCCGATCAAGCGCAAATTCATAGCCGGTCTGCTGGCAGCGATAGTCCCCGGGACTGGTCATTTGTATTTGGGCCTTCTTCGGAAAGGGATTTCCTTTCCCTTTGTGATTGTGCTGGACATAGCGGCGCTGCTGTATTTTTCCTCCATCGGCATGCAGATCAATGTGCCTCTTCTTATTTTGCTGGCCCTGTTTATTCCGGCTGTCTATTTTTATAATGTATATAATGCTCTGCAATCGGCGGACCGGTTGATTCGTCTCCGCAAAATGCCAGGGGCTGCGGATACCGCCATGGATTCCGCTCAGGAGCGGCGCCGGCGTTTCATCAGCGAACCGGGGATCTCATTTGGTCTGCTCCTGCTGCTCGGAGGAATCATGCTGTTCTTTTTCCGGCAAAGACCGGTCTGGCTGCGGTACTTTATTGAGCATCAGGCAGGCGCTGCCGTGGGAATTCTCTTGATCGCGGGAGGAGTATTCCTTGCGGCAAGGGAGATTGGCATAAAAATGTTCCGCAGGCGGCAAGAAGACCGGATCGGACGTTATACCGCTTCCATCCTGCTGATTGGAGTCGGCATTTTGCTGTTCCGGGACTGGCAATGGGGAACCGACAATCTGCTGCTGCTGTTAAAATGGTGGCCGGCGCTCCCTGTATTGTGGGGTTTGGAGTACCTGTCTCATTTCTTCATTTCCCGGCGGCCCGGCACAGCCGCAACCGGTTCAAGATTCCGTCTGGATTTTCGGGGTCTTCTGCCTGCCATCCTGCTTGGCGCAAGTGTGTTTGCCGTATCAGAGCAGGAGCATTACCTGCATCTGTGGAATAAGGTTAGCCTAAATTTGACTGCAGCCGCCGTTGACTACGGGGAGGCGAAAGGCAGCAAATTTCAGAAGCCTGTACTGACGGTTCCGGTGGAATTGCAAACCGCCAAGCTTGTCGTTGACGCGATCAACGGGGATATCGTGGTGCACCGAAGTCCGATTCATCAAATAGAGGTTACATCTACGGTGTGGGTTGACCAACTGGAAGGGGCAAGAGCGCAAGCCATTTCGGATCAATCGTTCCTTGAAGTTACCGAAGGGGCGACCATAAAGCTGACGACCAAGGGCAAAGCCTATGGTGAATCGGGCAAGCGTCAGCCGCGCATCGATTTGGATATAGCCCTTCCGGAGAATCGCCGTTTCAATCTGGAAATCAGAACAATGAATGGCGGTATTACGCTGCAAAATACGGAGGCGATCCAGGACATTTCACTGGAAACCGGCAATGGACCGATCATTTTGCATAAGGTATTCGGCAATATCAAAGGAAAGACACACAATGGAGAAGTAAAGGTCAGAGAAATTGAGGGCGATGTCGATCTTTCCACGAACGGAGGCGATATGCGGGCTTGGGACGTTACGGGGGCTTTGAAGCTTTCAACGGCGGTCGGCAATATCAGTGCTGATCGGAGTGGGACCGATATCGACGTCTCCACCAAGAACGGCAATGTGGCAGTGAACGAGGTCAGATTGTCACTTACCGCTCAGTCTCTAAATGGAATCATAGACGTCCGTTCTCCTTATGTACAGGGTGACTGGAATATTTACAGCGCGGTTGGCGATATCAATCTCCACCTGCCTGCGGAAGGAAGCTATTCCTTGAAGGGTTCCAGCAGCTATGGCGACATCATTTCCGATATACCCGGGCTCGTCATTGATAAAAAAACGATCTCCGGCAAAGTGGGTATTGGTGAATATAAGGTGGAGGTTGAAGGGAACAGCAACTTAAATGTGATAGAAAATTGAACAAACTAATTTTTATTAAATAATAATCAATATAATTAACTGACTACGTTGACAACATTGAAAGGTCGGTCTTACAATAAATACAAGAGCGTTTACTTACTACAAGATCGACATGTAAAGGCGGTGACAGGGATGGGAAGCGGCGTACAGCACGCATTGGAACAATTGAAGACAACCGGTGTCCGTATTACGCCTCAGCGTCATGCGATTTTAACTTATTTGATGGAATCAATGAATCATCCTACCGCAGACGAGATTTATCGTGCGCTCGAGCCGAAGTTTCCGAGCATGAGCGTGGCGACCGTTTACAATAACTTGAAAATGTTCATGGAAGCCGGAATGGTTCGCGAACTGACCTATGGCGACAATTCCAGCCGCTTCGATGCTAATGTAACCGATCATTACCATATCATATGTCAGGATTGCGGCAAAATCGAGGATTTTAGTTATCCGCCGCTGCATGAGGTTGAACGCCAGGCGGAATTAACTACCGGTTTTATTGTGAACGGATTGCGCATGGAACTTTACGGTATTTGCAGCTGCTGTGCGGGTAAGCGGCACTGATGTTGAATTATAGCTTAATAATGCGTAGCGTAAGACTCCGCCGTCTTGGAAGGCAGGAGACGCTGTTGCCAAAAAGTAACGAGAACGTGCGGAGTCCGAAAAAACAGCGGATAACTCACGTTTTCTTTTTTAAAAATATAAAATTTATAATTTTCACGCTTTCAATGGCCTTATATTTTTACGAGAAATGTACTTGCGTACTTCAAGGACGCTGTTAGGCGTTTCTTCTTGGCAGCATTTTCCTCACTTTAAATTCAGCAGAGTATGGAGGACCTATTTTGAACAGAAGACAGAAGCATGGACGGGGACGCGCCGCTAAGCGAAGCGGTGTTCTTCGCAGACTTTCAGGATTGTTAATCGTTGCAGCGGCGGTATATGCACTAATCTTTTTTGTGCTGCCAAATCCTCTTCACGTCGATCCGGAGTGGAAGGGAACGGACAAGCCTATTTTCGTCAAAGGCCAATATACCGGCTTTTCCGCTTCCGGAACCGGGGAGAACTTACTGCTGCCTCTTCCGCTGTTGGAGAAATCGGTAGACCCCTCTATCCGGTACGAATCGGGGACGAAGTCGGTCATTCTTTCGACGGATAGCAAGCTTCTATATATGCAGGCGGACAAGACGGCGGCCAGCCTTAACAATAAGCCGATTCAGCTTCGGCTGGCTCCCGAAGAACGGGATGGAGTCACCTATTTGCCGGCCGAACCGCTTAAAAGCTTATATGGCCTTGATGTGCAGGAGAACACGGATACGGGAGCGGTTCTGTTAATGACCGCCGGTGAAACGGTGCCGCTCGGAGAAGTGAAGAAAGATAAGGCCGCGCTGCGCACCGAGGCGACGATTCACGCGCCTGCCCTAGCCGACATGACGCCCGGGACGAAGGTGAAGATCTGGAGCCGGCACGGGGAATGGCTGTACGCTCAAATGAATAACGGTCTTGCCGGTTATGTACAGGCGGCGGATATTGCGGAGACTGGAGTCAAGACGGTGGAGAAGACAGCAACCGAACCAACCCGGGCCGAGCGCAGTTGGGACGGCAAAGCCGTGAGCTTGACCTGGGAAGCCGTCTACGACAGGAATCCGAATCCTGGTTCCATCGGCAAGCTGAACGGTGTTAATGTCGTGAGCCCTACATGGTTCAAAATCGTGGATGGCGAAGGAAACGTGCGCAGCCAGGCAAATCAGACCTATGTGAAATGGGCGCATGGCCAGGGGATGGAAGTGTGGGGACTACTAAGCAATGACTTCGATCCCGAATTGACCACACAAGCGTTGTCCACCTACGAAAAGCGGATGCGAACGATCGTACAAATGCTGGAATACTGTGATCTTTACAATCTGGACGGCATTAATATCGATTTTGAAAATGTATACACGAAGGATGGCGGAAATGTAACGCAGTTTATGCGCGAGCTGAAGCCGATGGCCCAAGCGAAAAATCTCATTTTATCCATCGACGTCACTCCCAAATCGAACAGCGAAATGTGGTCGCTCTTTCTCGACCGGCGCTCGCTGGGAGCATTGGCTGATTTTATGATTGTGATGGCTTATGATGAGCATTGGGCTTCCAGCCCCGAGGCCGGTTCGGTGGCATCGCTATCCTGGTCGCGGAACTCGGTAGAGCGCATTCTTGAAGAAGACGTGGTGCCGGCGAAGAAGCTTATTTTGGGCGTTCCGCTGTATACCCGTATTTGGACAGAAAAAATGGCCGGAGGGAAGACGGAAGTAAGCTCCAAAGCGGTCAGCATGGGCGCCGTTGCCGATATTATCCGCTCCAAGAAGCTGACACCCGTCCTTTCCAAAGATACTGGACAAAACTATGTGGAATACAAGGAGAACGGAGTTCTCCGTAAAATTTGGATTGAGGACAAGGTGTCGCTGCAGTCGAGAGTGAAGCTGGCCAAGTCTTTGAACTTGGGAGGTATTGCGGCCTGGAACCGCAGCTTTGCGGGAGATGGAGCATGGGAAACACTGAGCGGAATTCATGAATAATAATACAATGAGTAATAATACACTGAAAAAAGAGGCTTCCGGATCAGGATCGGGGGCCTCTTTTCCTGTTACAGCCGCTTCTGACTCTACTGCCGATTTAGTTTCCTCTGTGCGCCAGATTCTGGGTCATTGCTTGAGTTGTTCGCTTTTTAGCTGTTCGGAGGTTATGGTCGCCTGCTGCGGGTCCAAGGTAAGAATCGTATGACAGAACATACAGCGATCCGTTTTTCCGAGCATCTTAGTCAGCTTGCCGCATTCCGGGCATTCAATCTGAACGGCGCTTGTTGACAGCATGCCTGCCCAAAAATAAATCGCAAGACTAGCCATCATAGACACCAAGCCAATCACAAGCCCGAATGCCGCGAAAATTTTACCCGTCTGACCCCAAAATACAATGCCGGCTGTTCCCAGTATCATGAGCCCCATGCCGAACATCGTCAGCAGCAGGCCCCATGTGCGAAAAGCGTTAATTTTGGCGGATTTAAAGGTCATGAGTCATTTCTCCCAGCTAAAATATAGTTCGGTCGTCCGGAAGGAACTAACATTGAGATGTAGAATAAGTTAGATGATAAGATAAGAGAATTATAACTGAATTGACGCAGAATCGCCAAATTTGATGGAGGACGATAATGGAATTATCTAATCTGACATTATTAAATGGAGATATTTTTGACGCGAACGCCCTTGGAACGATTGCTTTGGATTCTCAAGGCAAGGCTCCTTTTCAGAGCGCCCTTCTTCATGAGTTCGATAGGGTTGTAATGCTTCTGCACGAGGATGGGGAAGAGAATCCGCTTGTTGGCAGCATGATTACAGGCGAGTTGCGGACCCAGACTCTTAGAGTCGGGCTTTCGATGTTGAAGCGCTCCATTATAACAGGAGACAATAATGAGCTTATTACCTGTCTGCTGGAAGGCGAGATTATTTGGGACCCTCAGGAAGTTTTGGAGCAGCTTCGAGCAGATGTGAATTCCTTTGAGCAGCCGCTAAGGGGGCGGATATTGTTTATAGAGTTTGCCCGGTTTTTGCATATGTATGTAAAGTCGAAACGTTATTTGCAGGCCGGTTGTATAATGGATTCGTACAATTGCATTCTAATGGCTCTGTATCATTGGGCGCGAATGGAGGTCGGCGAGGCTGGTCACTATCCGACACCGGCGGTATGGGAACAGGTGAAGAGTCTGAACAACTCGGTATATAAGCTGTACGAGGAGCTGACAATCAGCGGTGAAACGATGGATCAGAGAATTCAGCTTGTTCAGCTTGCTTGTGAGTTTTCCCTTGTGTCCAAAATGGGTGACTGCTGCAAGTGGTTCCTTGACCTCCTAAAGGAGCGGAAGGAATCTTGGAGCATAGAGGAGCTTCTCGAACTTTCCGAATTAAAATATGTTGAAGCGGAACTGCCGTTTGTTCTTCGCAAGCTGGCATCCCGGTCACTGATTCGGGAAATCGTGTCGTGGAGCGACGCAGGCGGCGGATATCAGGTGCGATATACTTTGTAGTCCAATTCTCTAATTTTGAATATCGAGCTTGTTTATGAACTGGAGAGGCGAAGCGCTCTCTTTTTTTCATTTTATTGCGGAAATGGGAAAGGATGAACAGCAATATTTATTGTTGACTGCCTAGTCGTTCATGTGATACATTATAACTCGTCCCTCGGGAATGAACAGCGATATAACGTTCGCAGAGGTAATTGAAATAAAATTAATTCAAAAAAAGGTTGACTAATTCAGGGACGATGTGATATATTATAAAAGTCGCCGCGTGAGACGCAGCGATGCACTGAGAGAGACATTGATCTTTGAAAACTGAACAACGAGTGAGTGGGAATTCGCTTAGCGAGTTCCAAAAAAAGATGAATTTCACAGCGTGTTTCACGCTTTTGAAATGCCATCTATGG
>NZ_ASSD01000266.1 GCF_000520715.1 Paenibacillus zanthoxyli JH29 | reverse complement strand
CAATTGCGGAAAGGAGAAAAAGTGTCGAATTTCCTCATGAATCTTCGCCGTTTGGCCACGATCAGGACCGTTGTTCGCGCTCTCGCTGTTGCTAGACGGATACCATGGATTACAAAAAGTATATACGCTCGAAATAGAACGCTTGTCCGGTGCGCCGCGCCGGATAAGCGTTCTTCTTTTTTGGGCGGGGGGCGAATACGATACAGTAGAAGGCGGCTTGACCGCCGGAAGTGGCGGGAGGGGAGAGCGCTATGGGCAGAATTAAAAAATGGGGAAACCGGCGGCTGCAGCTGCCATCCGCCTTGCGTCTGCCGAGAATCGGCTTTACGCCGCCTGCCCGAAAAAGCTCGTTCAAGTCCGGCCGCTCCGGAATATTCCGTCCTGTAAAACGGAACTCGGGCAGCGGATTCGGGGATGGGGGATGGACGACGCTGCGTTCCGGCGGGGCACGCTTCAAGTCCAGACCCGCCAGGGCTTCGCGTCCTGCGGGTTTCTGGAGCAGACGGCCGGAAAGCGGCGAGCGGCTGG
>NZ_ASSD01000265.1 GCF_000520715.1 Paenibacillus zanthoxyli JH29 | reverse complement strand
TAGCAAAACAAGTCGCACAAAAGAAATAGACCGCCCATCTGTGGAAGGGTGATGCGGTCTATTCCTCATTTGCCTTAACCTTAGCCAACCGCTACGCAAGAACGGCTTTTTATTATCGTATTGGATGAGAGCTCCTGCTGATTGCTGATTTTTAAGCTTTTGCCTGATCGAGCTGGATCTGCTTGATGCATGCCTCAAAGGGACCTATTACGAGGTTAACGGGAATACCCAGCATCAGGTTAAGCGGAAGCCCGAGATCCTCGATAAACATGCCGTCTTTATCAACGTATCTTCCGTTTTCTGCGAGCTGCACGCCGCCCCAATGCAGAGCGACCTTTTCCCACAAAGCAATATCCTTGTCCAAATACCCATAAATGGCCTGGCCTTTGGCATAGGCATAGCCAACCTCAAACACGGTGCCTGAATCAGGCTCCGATCCGCGAAAGCAGTTCAAATTGGCGGCGACGATATCCGCTTGTTCAATCAGCTTCAAATTGGCCTGGAAAATATCGGAGGCGATTTCGCTTTTACTGCAGCCAGGCTGCTTATTAATCATATTATCTTTAGGAAAAATACCGACAAAGCCATGCTCCTCGCAAGACGCTTTTAATCTGGCGCCAATCTCCATCGCATCGGGATAAAAAACCTCAAAGCCGGCCAAATAAATATGTTTAGCCATTGTGCACCTCGGCTTCTACAAGCAGAGGAACTACCTTTCCCTGATTCACGTCAATTAAGCCTAAATCGGTAATTTTCAGAGCAGGGCTAACCGGTAAGGAATGTGTACTGATCGACATAATCGGATTATAATGCCGATAGCCGAGCGATTCCATCGCTTGATGGAGTCTGTTGACCTCTATAGCTGTCTGCTCCAGCGGTTCCTCCGTTAAGATTCCACCGACTGGCAGATGAAGATTAGCCAGTATTACACCGTCCTCCACCACGCAAAAGCCGCCTTGGCTACGGATTACTTCATTAGCTGCCAGCATCATATCCAGCGGATTATGCCCGATGACGAGCAGATTATGATTATCATGTGAATACGTAGTTGCTACAGCTCCACGCTTGATCGTGTCCCCGCCAATTAACCCGTAACCACGGTTCCCATTCTTCCCGTGACGCTCAAAGGTGACAATCAGGCCAAATGGGCTTGCCTGCCAGTCAAGCTCTCCGTCCCTAACTGCTACTTCAGCCTGCTGCTCCTTTGTAAAGGTCGATCCATCCTGCACCATCATCACTCGACAATTGTACAAGCTGTCAGCCACAGGCACCTTGACTGTAAAGTCCTGCTCCTTTAACAAGGGCAGCTTAACGCTTTGGTAATAATCCACCGGGAATGGGTACGGATTATTTTGAGGGATATACTCCTCATTAATGTCATACGCTTTTTTTCCTTTTTTGTATACTTGGTCCATGGTCATGCTTTCAAGCTGTGAGACCAATAGAAAATCGGCAATTTTACCGGGGGCAACCGCACCGCGATCATGCATTCTCATTCTTCTCGCCGGGGTGAACGTACTCGCATATATTGCCTTTTCCGGCTCCATCCCCATCGCAATCGCTTTGCGCACCAGATGGTTCAGATGCCCCCGGCGCTGAAAGGAGTCTGCCATCACGTCATCGGTCACAAAACAAAAGTGCTCGCCTACATCGTTGCAGATCAGGTAATCCATCACCTCGGCGGTCATCGACTTCTCCTGAATCTCAATGAACATGCCCGCGGCAATCCGGGCTTTCATTCCCTCGATCGTCTGGTGCGTGTGGTCCGAATCGACCCCGGCGTAGATCACCCGGTGAAGATCCAGATCCAGCAAAATGGGGCAATGGCCTTCGATCACCAAATTCGGGTAATTCGTTCGGATATGCTTCAAGATATGATTGATTTTACTGTCCGAATTGGAAATGATATCCACATAGTTCATAACTTCGCCCAAGCAGCTTATTTTCTCCGTCTTTAGCAGCTCATCCAAATCGGCAATTTCAATGGCGCCGCCGGAAGTTTCCAACGAAGTAGCCGGCACGGAGCTTGGCATGGCGTAGAACATATCAACTACACAATGCTTGCTCGCCTGCATAAACTGCTTTACGCCCGCCAACCCGAAGACATTGGCGATTTCATGCGGTTCCGGTGCAATGGTGGTGACGCCATTGCGGATTAATCCAAAGGAGAAGCTTTCCGGCGTGACCATGGTGCTCTCGATATGAAGATGGATGTCGATCAGGCCGGGAAGCAAATAGCGCCCTTCACCCTTCACAACTTCCGTAGCTTCAAACGTTTCCTGGGCGCGCTCGCCGATATAGAGGAAGCGGCCGTCCAGCACCGCAACATTAGCTTCGTTAAACTTTTTCATATAGCTGTTATACACTTGCACATTTTCAATAAGTAAATCTACATGCATGGTCTTCACCTCCAGCAGCGTTAGTTCACAATAACCAATTTGTCACCGGGGAATGTAAGCAGAACCTTCTGGCCGTTCGCATAAGGCTCCTCCATCTCCCGGTTGACCGTAAAATCACCCATCTCCGTCCTCACCACATACTGGTAGCTGCGCCCCAGAAACGTACTGACCATGACAGCGCCAGCCACTTGGTTCAGTTCCTTCCCGGTATCGATTTGCCCCGTCGAAGGGATGAACGGACTATCGGCTGTAATGTTAATATCCTCCGGACGGATAGCGATTTTGCGCCCGCCGGACTTATCGGTTCCCGCATGCTTGGGCACTCGGAAGGAAGTGGCTTTATCCTTCAGCCAAATCTCTCCATCCCGGTCCTCCCGGTAGGCAAATTCAATGAAATTGCTGAAGCCGATAAATTTAGCGACAAATTCCGTTCTCGGATATTTAAAAATCGTGGAAGGGCGGTCCAACTGTTCGATAACACCGTTGTTCATAATCGCCACCTGATCGGAGATCGAGAAGCACTCCTCCTGATCATGGGATACATAGACGGTCGTAATCCCGAGTTCCTGCTGAATCCGGCGTATTTCCACCCGCATGTTGACCCGTAGATTAGCATCCAGATTGGAGAGTGGCTCATCGAACAGCAATAAATCGGGTTCTATAACAAGAGCGCGGGCAATCGCTACCCGCTGTTTTTGTCCTCCTGACAGTTCCTTGGGGAACCGTTTTTCATAGCCGGTTAAGCTGACGATTTCAAGCATGCGGCTTACCCGCTTGGCGATTTCGGAATCGGATACCTTTCTTAAGCGCAAGCCGAAGGCGACATTCTCGAAGATCGACAAATGCGGGAACAAGGCGTAGCTTTGAAAGACGAAGCCGAAATTCCGTTTGTTGACCGGAACCTTCGTATAATTTTTTCCGTTAAAGGTGAACTGGCCGCTCTTGGCCTCCAGGAAACCGGCAATTAACCGCAGCGTCGTCGTTTTCCCGCAGCCACTCGGTCCAAGCAGCGAGATGAACTGCCCTCTCTCAATATTCAAGTTGAAATCCCGTAAAATATAATGCTGATGGTCATACGCAACCGATACGTTTTCCAGCGCTAGTAATGTCATGGATACAAGACCCCCACGTTATCGTTTTGTAAAATAGCTTAATCCCAGAAGTCTTTCGATGATGAAGATTAAAACGGCTGTCAAAAGCATAAGCAGCACGGAAATCGCAGCCAGGGTCGGATCAAAATGATTTTCCAAATAGGATAGCATCTGAATGGGGAAGGTACTGACCCCGGGTCCTGTCATAAAGACGGAGATTTCCACATTATTGAAAGAATCCAGGAAAGCGATAATTACAGCGGCAATAATGCCGGATTTGATATTGGGCAGCACCACGACGAAAAATGTTCTAAGACGGTTCATTCCAAGGCTCAAAGCCGCTTCCTCCACCGAGAAATCGAAATTGGACAGGCTCGAAGCAATGACACGAATCGTGAAGGGAAGCATGATCACGGTATGCCCGATGAATAATGCCGGCATCATCGGCAGATGGTAGGTGACGACCAAATATTTGAGCATAGTGAAGCCCATAACAATTCCCGGGATGAGCACCGGCGAAATAAACACGGCATTCCAAGCTTCCTTGCCTCTGAAATCAAAGCGGCTTAACGCATAAGCGGCGGGAATTCCGAGCAACAGCGCCAGCAAATTGCCTACGAAAGACACGATGATCGAGATTTTGAACGTCTCCATAAACAGGCTTTGTTTAAAAATATTCTCGTACCATTTCAAGGAAAAGCCTTGCGGCGGAAACTTCATGATCGTTCCCGGCTCAAAGGATGTTGCCGCAATAATGATAAGCGGACTTAACAAAAATACATAAACAAGCAACGTAAACAGGGCAAGCCCCCGATTCTTCTCTTGCATGCCCTCTACCCCTTCACACGAAATTTATGCGACATTTTCGTCATCAGGCCGATCACAAGCAAAGTAATCACGATCATAATGGTGGCAATGACCGAGGCCGAGTTCCAATCATTCAGCGTAATCGCATTTTGGTATAGAAAGGTAGCGATAACCCGCTTCTTGCCTCCCAGAACCGTCGGTGTTGTGTACGCGGTCATGCTGCCTACGAATATAAGAATGCTGCCGAGGATCAGTCCGGGTATACTGAGCGGAAAAATAACTTTACGAAATACAGTAAACCGGGAAGAACCAAGGCTTTCGGCGGCCTTAACCAGGTCGGGATCAATATTCTCCATCACGCCCACCAGGGAAATGATCAACAGTGGCAGGAATAGATGGATCAGCCCGATCATGACGGCAGTCGGCGTATAAAGGATTTCCAGCGGTTGATCAATCAGGCCAAGCCCGACCAGCCAGGAATTGAGCAGACCATTCTTGCCAAGAATAATAATCCAACTGAAGGATCGCACCACCGAACTAGTAAGCAGCGGAAAGATCGCAAGCGCCAATAAAAACCCTTTTTTTCTAGGACTAAGCATGGAGATGTGATAAGCGACGGGGAATCCGACCACAATACAAGCCATCGTAGTAACCAGACTCACCTGCATCGTAGTGAGCAATATATCAACATAGTATCGATCCCTCAAAAAATGCAGGTAGCCTTCAAAGGTAAACTGGCCTTCTTGGAAAAAAGTTGACCCTATCGTATGGATAATCGGAAGCAGCATGAACAAGGTCAAAAATAACAAACCCGGAAGCATTAACCAATACACATATCTCTTTTTCAAGGAAGGTAACCCCTTTTCTTTGCTGCTTTAGGTTTTCAGCACTTGCACAAAAAAATGCAGAAAGGCTTCGGCATCCACCTCGGTACAAACCTTGACGTTAGGCTTCCGCCGCAGACGGTTTTGAAAATCGCAGACGGTTTGCCCGTCGCATAGCTCGCTCCGCGTCTCGATGTCCACATAGTAAGCTTGGGTAGTCACCAGCTCTGGACGCAGTGCTACACCTACCGCCAACGGATCATGCAAAGCGCAGGCACGAACCTGATTTCTCTCGAAATAAAGCCGCCTGTAATGGGCGGTGCTCTCGTGAACATAACGGCTGATCGGAGTATCTCCCAGCTCCTTAATATGGGCCTCGTTCAATAAAGCCCGTCGCGTCACGTCAAGCCCAACCAGCGTCAATGACGGGAACCCGGCGTGCAGCACAATTTTCGCGGCTTCCGGATCAACGTACATGTTGTATTCGGCGACCGGCGTCACATTGCCGACCCCTTTCACCACTCCGCCCATAAAAATGACCTCTTTCACCTCATGCGCCAATTGGGGGCGCTTCATCAGCGCCAACGCCAGATTGGTCAAGGGAGCCGTCATAACGAGCGTAACCTCGCCCGGATATTGCCGAACCTGGTCGATAATGAAGTCAGGAGCAAAGCCCTCTGCGGCGGGGGTATACACGGGCATCGATCCGAGCGCTCCACCAAGTCCTTCTGTCCCGTGTACCCGATGTTCAAAAACTGGCGTTCTCATTAAAGGCTTATCCGCCCCTTTAATGACAGGAATCTGCTGCTCCACTTGCAGCAATTGCAAAATTTTGCATGTATTCTCGGTGGCTTGCTTAAGGGACACATTCCCGTTAACGGTAGTTACGGCCAGCAGCTCCAATTCACCGCTTTGAACGGCGAGGATAATGCCTAAAGCATCATCCACGCCTGTATCAACATCAAGGATCACTTTTTTGTTCACTGTAACTTCTCCTTGAGCCGCAGGATTATTGCGCAATCTCGCGGTTCCAGCGGTCTGTCCATTTTTTCAGATTTTCATTGACGTATTTAACATCCAGATAGCGAAGTTTGCTGATCATATCAGCGCCATAAGTCAAGCCTTCGGCTTCTTCCTCGGTCAGCTTCACTTCTTTATTCGTAGGCGAATTAATCTTGGCCTTGGCCAGCTTTTCCTGGATTTCTTTGCTCAGGTACCAGTTGATCAGTTCTTCCGCAAGCTCCTTATTCTTGGAACCTTTCACGACGTTCACCGTGTTCATCACCGCATATCCGCCTTCTTCCGGCGTCACGAATTTGGCATCAGGTACGCCCGCTAGAAGATCCTTGAGGAAGCCCTGCATAAATGGCCCCGCCGCAATTTCGCCTTGAGCGAACATTGTTACGAAATCGGAGGTTTTACCATAGTATTTAACAACTGAAGGATTCAATTCCTTTAATTTGGCAAATGCCTGATCCTCGTTAAAAGTGCTGCTTCCGGAGACTAGAGAAGCCGCATCCAATAGCATCGGGCCGGTTGTCGTTGTAATCCCGGGCATGGTCAGCTTCTTGGCCAGTTCCGGATTCCAGAGATCTTTCCATGATGTAATCTCTGTCTTTACAAGCTTCGGATTGTAGGCGATACCCAACTGGTTGATGGTAAAGGCCGGACCGTAATCAGCGCCAAGCGGCGCTTTGGCAATATCATAAAGCTGGTCAAGATTCGGAATATAGGCACGGTCGATTTTCTCGATTAAGTCGGCATCGATCGCTTGTTGGGTGAAATAGTCAGAAAGGAACAGCACATCCACGTTGGAGGTTTTTTGTTGAACCTTGTTCAGTCGATCCGCATTGTTGCCTATTTCAAACACGACTTTTACATTGAACTTTTTCTCAAACGGAGCAATGACTTCTTTGGCGGTGAAATCATCGTTCCCCCAAGTGGATACAACCAATTCGGTCGGTTCGCTGCTGGCTGTTGAGGATGACGGTGCCGAAGCTGTCGGGGTCCCGGTGTTTGCCTGATTAGCCGTACCACATCCAGCCAAAGCCAATGCCGCAAAAGTTATGGAAAGCGCGCTGTTAATCATTTTTTTTCTAATCATCTTTTCTCCACCTCATTGTTTTAGTGTATGGGGTAATCTATAAAAATAAAAAAGAAAAGCATTCCTGATAGAATAAAGCTTCTAACAAGAACACTTTTCTTTGTAAACAAAGCAAAGCGAAATTTGTTTGAGGACGGATGGCGTTCCCTTAAGATAGATCAAAAGAGAACAACCGTGTATGGAGTTAACTCTAAGGTTCCCTAATAATAATATTCGTAATCGCCCATTGGGTCAGGGGATCATAATCTCTAAGCACGGCTTCCATATCCAATCCTAAATCTTCATCGAGCCGTTCTTTTAATTTCTTCTTATAGATCGAAGACATATAAAAATCAACTTCATATTTAAGATTGGGGATTTCTCCCTCAAGCGCAGTCGAACGGGGAGAGCGGCGATGCTTGGCAACAAATGTAATCATCGTGTTGTCGATGGTTACATTCAATAGCGTAGTCCCGAAGCCGAACAGCTCCTTTGAGATTTCATTATAAATACGGTACAGCGTCTTCTTGCCTTCATTAGTATCGAGCGGTAGGATACGATCACCTTCTACAGTGAATTCCAGGCTTGTACACAATAGTTGATGTTAGATAAAGTGTCGTGGTTTAGTCGATATATGATATGTTTACGTAGCCTTATATTACATGATTTTCACGAAATTTTCAAGAGTGAATTTTTCTTATGTTCCATCAATCGACCGTTTCTTTCTAAACCGTAGTATTGGCGTAATAATTTGTCCGTATTCACATGAATAACTGAACGGGATATTGAAGGCTCAAGTGGACAAGTGTGGGTCTTTCGTGTGAGCACTGACGAGGTAGCATGGATGAAGTGTATAATAATTTCAACGTAAAGTTTGGGAGGAGAAATATGAAACAGCTGGGTTGGCAGTGATGAGATGTATCTTAACACCCCAACGACAATCAAGACAATCAAATATAAAAATATTGTTATCGGCCATACCCCATACATGCTCCCTCGCAGGCAGATGATGCCTGCTTTTTTAGGCTTTAGCCAGTTGAGCTCGCGAAGCGTGCGAAACAAAAAACCACCCGCTATGCGGGTGGAGGGATCAAGGGTTTGACCACTAAGACCAAGCCGATAGAATTGAGATGTTCAGGCGGGGTGGAAAGGAATGGTCTTAGATGGCAAACAAGAACTACAGTCTTGCGCACACCAAGTGGATGTGCAAATACCACATTGTGTTCACCCCGAAGTGTAGACGGAAAGAGATCTATAATCAAGTAAGGAAAGATTTGATCGAAATTTTCAAGCGTTTGTGTAAGTACAAGGGAGTAGAGATCATAGAAGGACATATGATACCTGATCATGTACACATGATGGTAGCGATTCCACCAAAGATATCGGTTTCATCATTCATGGGATATCTGAAGGGGAAAAGTTCGCTCATGATCTTTGAGAAGCATGCCCAATTAAAGTATAAATACGGAAACCGGAAGTTTTGGGCAGAAGGATATGATGTGAGTACAGTGGGGTTGAATGAAGCAACCGTAGCAAAGTACATTCGTGAACAAGAAGCACACGACCAAGCCCTAGATAAACTGAGTGTAAAAGAGTATGAAGATCCATTCAGCGACAAAAGGAGCAAAAAGAAATAAACCAGTTTAACTGGTAAGTGGAAGTGACAAATAACAATGAGCCTGAACAGATTTGTGGTCAGGCTAGCGTCTTTAGGCGCAGTTTGGCAACAGGGGGTTATACCCCAGTGTAAACCACCCGTTGGACGGGTGGTCATGATTTAATCAATCAATCTCACTCGTCTTTGAACTTGATCTGTGTCACCTTGATCTCAGCATTCCCGGCATTCCAATCTTTCGGCACCGTCTTGACGGTATAAAAATGGTCACCGTCAAGTTGGAACGTGTAATTCGGCTTCAGTTCCTTGTAATCAAAATCCATATCGTTTACCGGAATATACGATTCCTCAGCGATATTGTTGCCGTTCACGTCCTTGAAATAGACCGTGACCTCAATCTCGGAGAGGGTCTTATTCCCCTTGTTTTTGATTTTAAACGTGATGCCCGGCACCTTTACGTCGAGCAAGGAGTCGAAATACTTCGCCTGGAAGTCGGAGATTTGGATCAAGTTGTTTATGTATTCTTGCTCTACGGTTGTATTATACTTGCTCGTGTCTGCTGCAGCCGGGTTAGCCTCCTTCCGATACAGGTCTAGTTTCTCTTTCAACTGCTCGTTTTCAGTCCGCAATTGGTTGAGATCGGCGAGTTGTTTCGCCTGTTCGTCCGACTTTTTCTTTGCCGTGTCCAGATCCGCCGTCGCCGTGGTGAGTTTGGCAGAAAGATCGGTTTTCTCTTTCACTATCGAATCGTATTTGCCCTGAGAGACGCAACCGGCTAGCAGGAAAGGGACCATCAGTACGACGATCCATTTAGTTGTCTTCATGTTTGCCCCCCGAAATTGATAATAAATTACAAAGTTCAGTCTATCAGTTCTAGGTAGAATTTACTATGAGTATTTCTATTATAAGCATATACAATTATAAGCATATACAATAAATACGTTTAAATATAATTCATTAGTCCCGCTGGAAAAACGCAAGCCAACGTCTCCTGAAACTATATAAAAAAGCAAGAAACAGGGGCTAACGTTTTTCATGTGGCTTACGGATTTCTCGAAGGCTACTTGAATCCAGATTTTTATATCCGATCACCTATCCTTTTGTATCCAATAAAGCTTTCCGTTCTCTAGGTGTGTTAACTTCAATGATCAAAATAGGAACAGTTACTTGATTTTTTTGATCTCAGTTTTCCCCCGTACAGGCACTTCTAGGCATTTACCCACATAGAATGAAATGACCGTGAACCCGTAAGACTTACTGACCGGTTTCATTGTACATGTGCGGGAGGTGTCGCCAAAGTGCCCGGATTTCTTAGCACCATTGCGCTGCTGATCAAGGAACTGACGCTGCTGGTATCGTATGTAAGGAACAACGCGTTTCCCCAGCCGCTGACGGAGGAAGAGGAAAGCCGATACCTGGGAATGATGGCGGAGGGAGACGCCAGAGCCCGGAATTTGCTGATTGAACATAACTTGCGGCTCGTAGCCCATATCGTGAAAAAATTCGACAACACCGGCGAAGATATGGAGGATCTAATCTCCATCGGCACGATCGGTCTGATCAAGGCCATTGAGAGCTACCGCCCCAATAAAGGGACCAAACTGGCCACATTCGCCGCTCGGTGTATAGAGAACGAGATCCTCATGCACCTCCGTTCGCTTAAAAAGACCCGCAAGGACGTGTCACTCCACGATCCGATCGGGACGGATAAAGAAGGTAACGAGATTACGCTCATCGATATCCTGGGCTCCGACACGGACGACGTGATTAAAGAGGTGGATCTAAAGATCGAGAAGAGCAAGATCTACCGCAACCTCGACATTTTGGATGACCGGGAGAAGGAGGTCGTAGTCGGCCGTTTCGGTCTGGACACTGGGGGCGAGGAGCGGACGCAGCGGGAGATTGCGAAGGAGCTTGGTATCAGCCGCAGCTATGTATCGCGGATAGAGAAAAGGGCGCTCATGAAGCTGTATCATGAGTTTTATAAGGCGAAAAAGTGAAGAGATGGAAGAGACCTGCCGGGCGCAGGTCTTTTCTAGCGATTATACGTAGTGCAATAATATACATACAAATATACGACTCTAATGTGATTCTTAAACCTTGCAGAATTTTCTTGAAATGCATGGAAAGGGCTGACGGGAGCATTATATAAGACGGTCCATCCGTTGAGCTGGACAGCTTGAGTTGCTAGAGCCTGTACGCAAACTGTACAACGCGTAGAAATTAAGAAAATAGGGAACATGAGACGAAGATATGAGTTAAAGCAGATCGTGCTTACGATACAAATGCCATTCTGGAGCTTCTGCAAAAGCCGATCCGTCACTGCTGTTATCCCAAGTAAGCGCAATCGGCGGGTGAAACGCCCATTAGACCGTGACACGTATAAAGAGACTTGATCGAATGCCTTTTCAACAAAGTGAAATTACACTATGATTTTTACAGGACGTGAGCTTATGAGAAGTAAGAAGAAGAAGAAGAAGAAGAAGAGAAAGAAGTCGATCCTTTCAGATCATGAATTTGTTTCCATTGAACAAGATGATCAGTTTTATTTTATTGCCGGCTATACGGAAGGTGGAGCTCCTTATGGGGTAATGTGGGAGGAGTATGAAGCTCAATCAGCCCTTGCCTTGGAGAATAGAATTAGCGAAGGAGAATCTCAAATGAAGGAGTTAATTCTTTCGGAACATCAGCTTAAGGATCTCATAGAGACCTATGATATGTATATGGATGGAATAGAGCATTTCTTGAATATCGATACTGGTGAAATTGTTATGCTAAACTCGTTCGACAAGGACGATGAAGATGAAGCGTTAAGTGAAGCCATTGAAGAAGGATTTAATGAAATCTATTTCCGAATCCCCAGTCGCGAATCTCATGGGGGATATATGGATATGGAGGATTTTGCTGATACCGTACCAAACGAGAAATTAAGGGCCAAGCTGTTTAACGTATTGAGTGGCGGGAAGAAAATATTCCGAAGATTCAAGGACACATTATCCTCGGATGCCCGTGAATTGGATCGTTACTATAAATTTGTGGAAAGCAGAAATAAAGAACGTGTCCTGGATTGGTTAGAATCCATAAACGTTAATCTAAAGGTAAGTGATGGAAATGACATCAGGAGAACAAGCTTGGACAAGCCTACAACCGAGACGCGTTTTAAACAAGATTGAAGGGAACAAACCGTCGGAATTGATGCATCGTTTTCGCAAACTCGTGACTTCAGTC
>NZ_ASSD01000264.1 GCF_000520715.1 Paenibacillus zanthoxyli JH29 | reverse complement strand
CTTCTCCTCAAGCTCGCCGCTTTCGACAGCCTCCAGGACGGCGCAGCCCTCCTCCCGCTCATGCCGGCAGTCTGCATACCGGCAGCGGGCCGCGAGCTGCGCAATATCTGAGAATGCGAGATCCACCCCGCCTTCGTCCTCCCACAGCTGAAGCTCCCGCATTCCGGGGGTGTCGATGATCACCCCGCCGTCAGGCAGCAGAAACAATTCGCGGCGCGTCGTCGTATGCCGGCCCCTGCTGTCATCCTCCCTCACTTCCTGGGTCAGCTGAAGATCCGCGCCGCAGAGCCAGTTGACCATTGTCGACTTGCCGCAGCCCGAGGACCCGGTCAGTGCGATTGTCCGTCCTTCGCCGATATAGGGCAGCAAAGCATCGCGTCCGGAGTCCGTAAGCGCGCTGACCGCATAAACGGGAACTCCCGGGGCTGCCATTTCCATCTCCGCTATTTTGGAACCCGGATCCTCGCATAAATCCGCCTTGGTCAGCAGAATAACCGGTGATGCGCCGCTGTTCCAGGCCATAATGAGATATCTTTCCATCCGCCGGAGATTATAATCATCATTCAGCGCACTGACCAGGAACAGGGTATCCACATTGGCGGCTACGATTTGCTCTTTCGGCTGCGTTCCAGCGGCCTTTCTCGATATCACGCTGCGGCGGGGAAGCACGCCATGGATGATTACCTGCCCGCCCTCCGCCAGTTTGACCGCAGTCCAGTCGCCGATAGCGGGGTAATCCCCGGAAACTTCAAGCGAATGCCGCAGCCTGCCCGACAGCTCTCCCCAACGTTCTCCATCTTCCGTCAATATCCGGTACTTGCTTCCGAAATCCCCGACAACCCGCCCGGGAGCAAGAGACCCTCTGGCCGCTTCTTGCCCTGCCATGCTGCCCCATTGATTCATCCAATATTCATTCCATCCGTATTGCCGTATCGTCATGCGATACCTCCACTCATTTATTTTTCTTCTTGCAGATTCCTTCATTTTTCTGCCGGGAACCACGCGCATGCCTTGAACTTAGTGCGTTTTAGACGCAAAAAAGCCCGCCGGAACCCATACGTTCCGGCGGGCGGTGGCAGGCAAGGTCTCTTAGCTAAAGAGACTGCTTGACCTGCCTAACCTGGCGTGCGCTGCGGCGGTGTCCTCTGGACGCCTGGCCGATGCAGCGCACATGCATATGCGGACAGACTTCTGGAGCCTGCCGCTATATGCAAAAAAGCCGCCGGAACCGATACGGTCCCCGGCGGCGCTATTGGCATACGAAACATGCGCGCTTATGCTGCGGCGTCTACCTCACGCGCACAGCCTGTTCCCGGAAGACACGTATCCTGAGCAGTAACAACCGACAAGACCCAAGCCGTATAAACTGTCATAATACATCCTCTCCTTCCGGTAATTTATGGTGCAATCATAAACAAATAGACAGCTTTTTGTCAACCCTTAATCTCTCCAACTATAAAATGCTCCGCAGTTCGTGAAGCTCATCGATCGTCTTCCAGGGCTGCACATCCAGCTTGTCGTCCCACGAATGGTTGCGGCGCAGCCAAATGCCCCTCATACCGGCGCGTCCCGCTCCCCATATATCGTTCACGGGATGATCCCCGATGA
>NZ_ASSD01000263.1 GCF_000520715.1 Paenibacillus zanthoxyli JH29 | reverse complement strand
CGGGCTGATTCGGCCCGGCTACCATGCCCGGCTGGACGAGCTTAGAGAGGCAAGCAGCAGCGGCAAGCGCTGGATAGCCCAGCTTGAGGCGAAGGAGCGCCTGGCAACGGGAATCAAGTCGCTGAAAATCGGATTCAACAAGGTGTTCGGCTATTATATAGAAGTCACCCGTTCCAATCTGGCGTCCCTGCCGGAGGGACGGTATGAGCGCAAGCAGACGCTCGCCAATGCGGAGCGCTTCGTAACTCCCGAATTGAAAGAGAAGGAAGCCCTGATACTGGAAGCGCAGGACAAAATGACCGATCTCGAGTACAGCTTATTCAGCGAGCTGCGCGAACGGTTAAGCTCGCAGATTCCCAGATTGCAAAGTTTGGCGGAAAAAGTGGCCGAAATCGACGTATACCAGGGTCTTGCGGCGGTCAGCGCGGAGCAGCGATTCGTGAAGCCGACGCTCACCGAAGGTTATGACTTGAAGATTGAAGGCGGCCGCCATCCTGTCGTTGAAGCGGTGCTGAAGGATGCTTCTTTTATCGCCAACGGCAGCAGTCTCACGCAGGACGAGGGCAGAATTTTGCTGATAACGGGTCCAAATATGGCGGGAAAAAGCACCTACATGCGTCAAGTGGCCCTGATCTGTATCATGGCGCAGGTGGGATGCTTCGTTCCGGCGGATCAGGCGGAAATCCCGGTCATCGATCGGATTTTTACACGAATTGGGGCGGCAGATGATCTCATTGGCGGTCAAAGCACCTTTATGGTCGAGATGGCTGACATCCAGCTCATGACCGACAAAGCGACGCCGCGCAGCCTGATTATCATTGATGAACTGGGCCGGGGAACCTCAACAAGCGAGGGAATGGCCATAGCCCAGGCGGTTATCGAATATGTGCATCACCATATCGGCTGCAAGGCGCTGGTATCGACGCATTTTCACGAGCTGGCGCATCTGGAGGACAGCCTGAACGGCCTTCGCAATTATTCCATGGCGGTGCAGGAGAGCGGAGACAAAGTGACTTTCCTGCGCAAGCTGATTGCTGGCGCTGCGGACAGCAGCTACGGCATCTACTGCGCGCGTCTTGCCGGGCTGCCCGGCAGCATCATCGACCGCGCTTACGGACTGCTGCAGTATATCGAGCATTCTTCTCCAGCTAATGCTCCTGCGGAATCTGGTTCTCTGTCCGGGGCTCACGGCGGCGGTCCGGCATCTGCAGGT
>NZ_ASSD01000262.1 GCF_000520715.1 Paenibacillus zanthoxyli JH29 | reverse complement strand
CGCCTGCCGCAGTGGCAGCGGACACTCCGCCGGAACATAGAATCACGAAGATGGTTCCTTCCAAGGCCCGGATTGCTCCGGGCGAAGCCGCCGAACTTCTTCTGACACTGGATCAATCCGCCGACTGGAGCGGCAAGCTTCATCTGCAAATCTATCAGTTGAACACTCTAGTGGCGGAAGGCGTAAAGGATTTGACGGTGCGGAAGGACGGAAGCGCCGGGTTGAAAGTGGATTGGACTCCGCCAACCGCAGATTTTAAAGGCTATATGGCTAAGGCTTGGATCGAGGGAGCGGCGGCTGATGATTATGTGACCGCAGCGGTCGACGTTTCCAGTGATTGGACCCATTTTCCGAGATACGGCTATGTGGCCGATTTTCCGAAGGAGACGGCAGAGGAGAGCGATGCGAAGCTCAAAGAGCTGTCCCAGGAGTATTATCTTAATGCCTACCAGTTCTATGACTGGATGTGGCGGCATGATGTATCCGTATACTCGAAGACCGACCAGAACGGAAAGCCGCTGCGTGATGCGAACGGCCGCTTCATTACAGCACCGGTCGATGAGAATTCGAGCTATACTGATCTGCTCGGGCGGCTCTTGTATCCGCTGACCGTCAAGCAATCCGTGTCGGCCGCTCAAAGTTACGGTTCCGCGGCAATGGCCTACGAAATGAACTATGCGGCGCGCGAGAATTATCAGGACTTCGGCGTCAAGCCCGAGTGGGGGCTGTATAACAAGACAGCAACCGAATCCAGAATGCCGGAAAAGGATCAGTTCGGCTTTCATTTCGACGGGGTGAAGCCGCATCCGACGGCGCTCTATCTGCAGGACCCCGGCAATCCGGGATGGCAGTCTTTCATCACGCAGCAGTATGTCCGGGCCATCAACGATTACGGCTTTGACGGTATTCATCTGGACCAGTGGGGCGCCAACGACAATGATTATTTGCTCGGCTACGACGGAACCAAGCGTTACTACGCGAAGGATTTTGATAAAATCATCAATGCAACCAAAGACGCTATTAAGGCGAACAATGCGAACAAAAGTCATGTGACCTTCAATATGGTCGGAGGCAATAAAGGCTACAGCGCGGTCCCGAATCCGAATACGAAGACCGATTTCGATTATAGCGAAATCTGGCAGGATCAGGACAAGTACAAGGATCTTCAGCAGGTTGTGAATGAGACCCGCGAAGCCGATGGCGGCAAGGCGATGGTTATCGCCGGCTATATGAATTACAAGCAGGCGACTGGCGTTCAATATAACGGTTCCGAGGCGAAAGCTGTGCCGCCTTTGGTCCTGGATAAAGATACAATATTAGACTTCGGACATTTGAATGACACTGTATCATTCGATGTTGACGTTCCGCAATCGGGAGAAACGTCCTTGATCTACACCTATTCCAATGGAGGAACGGGGACCAGCCGGGCCGTGTATATTGACGGGAAAAGAGCAACTGATTTGAGCGGGGGGCCTGCCCGAATCTATTTTTCCCCAACGGATAACAGCAGCTCCTTCAGCCAGGACGGGTATTTTATCGTTCCGCATCTTAACGCAGGAAAGCATAGGGTGACGCTTAAAATGGACGAGGAGAGCGGGAACGGCAGCGTCAACATCAGAGGTCTGACGTTAGGCTACTTTAATGAACCGTCACTGCGCCTTATGGACGCCGGACTCGCGGCTCTGGGAGCTACGCATATCGAGATCGGCACCGCCGAGAATTTCGAGGAGGGCCCCAATATGCTGGCCCATGAATACTATCCGAACCGAAGCAAGAAGCTGCTGGAGTCTACTAAGGAAACCATGAAGGAGTATTACAAGTTCAACGCCGCTTATGAGAATCTGCTGTTTGACAGCAAGGCGGA
Organism: Paenibacillus zanthoxyli JH29; assembly: GCF_000520715.1. GTDB lineage: Bacteria > Bacillota > Bacilli > Paenibacillales > Paenibacillaceae > Paenibacillus_AQ > Paenibacillus_AQ zanthoxyli. Next base: position 1,089 of record NZ_ASSD01000262.1, on the reverse strand, counting down.
TCTTACCGCATCGGTAGAAGTGGAAGCTAGCGGCGGCAGGCTTGCAACCAGCAGCAGCGGAGCTCAGGATACCATCTGGACCACCGTGCGGAAGAATCGCTCGAACGCCGGGTTTGAACGCTATGATGTACTGCATCTTATCAATCTGCTGAACAATGATGATAACTGGAGAAACGCCGCAAATGAGCCGGTTCTGCAAAATAGCCTTAAAGTAACCTATGATATTGGAATATCGAAAGAGGCTGCGCCGAATCTAAAAGTATATGCCGCCAGCCCGGATACCCATCATGGCATGTCTACGGAGCTGAAGTACACATGGAATGGAACCCGTCTCACGATTGATCTGCCTTCATTAAAATACTGGACCATGATTTATATCGACAAAGCGTACAGCGCGGGCGATACCGCGAGCACAGATATAAGCCATCTGAGCAGCTTTACCGCGCTCGCTTACGACAAGTCCTACTCGGATGTCGCCCCCAGCCATTGGGCTTACCAAGCGATCACTTCCTTAACGGCGAAGCATGTGATTAACGGAATGACGGATAGCACGTTTGTTCCGTCGGCCAAGGTTACACGCGCCCAGTTCGCCGCGCTGCTGGCCAGAGCCCTCCATTTGCAGAGCACGGGCCGGGCTCCATTCCAAGATGTAACGGCGGGCGCCTGGTATTCATCCGGCGTTGCCGCAGCCTATGAAGCCGGAATCATTGCCGGACGCGGCGCCGGCAAGTTCGCGCCAAGCGAAGCCATTACACGGCAGGAAATGGCAGTCATGCTGGCTAAAGCATTCGAGCGGGCGGGCGGAAGCGATGCGGCAAACAGCCAGAGCCTGACCTTCCAGGATCGCGGGCACATTGCGGCATGGGCGCTCCCGTCTGTGCAATCGGTCATCGGTACCGGACTCATGGCCGGTCAGGCGGACGGCCGCTTTGCTCCGGCGCAGACGGCTACCCGCGCGGAAGCGGCCCAGGCTATCGCCAATCTGTTGAGCAAGACTGCCAACTGATTGAGGCAGATGGTCAACAATCAGCACAAAGCCCTCCCGGGTAGTGCGAGGCCACTGAAAAAGGTTAGCTTTTGACTTTGTGA
>NZ_ASSD01000261.1 GCF_000520715.1 Paenibacillus zanthoxyli JH29 | reverse complement strand
AGTGGCGCCTTAAAGGCGCCACTTTTCTGATTATGCCTATTTAGCGTACTCAACCGCCCGTGTCTCACGAATAACAGTGACCTTGATATGACCCGGGTAGTCCAGTTCATTTTCAATCGTCTTTGTAATATCGCGCGCCAGACGGAAAGCTTCGGCATCGTCGATCTTGTCAGGCTGCACCATTACGCGGACCTCTCGGCCGGCTTGAATCGCATATGACTTCTCGACGCCTTCGAAAGATTCGGAAATCTCCTCCAGCTTCTCCAGACGCTTGATATACGTTTCCAGCGTTTCCCGGCGCGCTCCCGGTCTTGCCGCCGACAATGCGTCAGCCGCACCAACCAGCATAGCGATAACCGAAGTCGCTTCTGCGTCCCCGTGATGGGAAGCAATGCTATTAATGACAACAGGATGTTCTTTATATTTCTTAGCAAGCTCCACGCCAATCTCGACGTGTGAGCCTTCCACCTCATGATCCAGCGCTTTGCCGATATCATGAAGCAGCCCCGCGCGTTTGGCTAGCACGATGTCTTCCCCAAGCTCACCGGCCATCAGCCCGGTCAAATAAGCAACCTCCATAGAGTGCTTCAATACGTTCTGACCATAGCTTGTACGGAATTTCAGTCGACCGAGAATTTTGATCAAATCCGGATGCAGACCATGAACACCAACCTCGAAGGTAGCTTGCTCACCATATTCCCGAATCCGTTCATCCACTTCCTTACGTGATTTCTCGACCATTTCTTCGATACGCGCCGGATGAATACGTCCGTCTGCCACCAGCTTCTCCAGTGCCGTACGGGCTACTTCCCGGCGAATCGGATCAAATCCCGATAAAATAACCGCTTCTGGCGTGTCGTCGATGATGAGGTCAATCCCGGTGAGGGTCTCGAGAGCCCGGATATTCCGGCCTTCGCGCCCGATTATCCGTCCCTTCATTTCCTCATTCGGAAGTGTAACGACGGATACCGTTGTTTCCGCCACATGATCGGCGGCACAGCGTTGAATGGCTAGAGTAATGATCTCGCGGGATTTCTTGTCCGCTTCTTCCTTCGCCTGCTGTTCAATATCCTTGATCATCTGTGCGGTTTCATGCCGAACTTCCTGTTCCACATTGGAAAGAATAATACTTCTGGCGTCTTCCATGCTCAAATTGGAGATACGCTCCAATTCAGCAACCTGATTTTTGTAAATTACATCGATTTGCTGCTGGGTTTCGTCAATTCGTTTCTCTTTGTTAGCCACTTGTTCTTCTTTTCGTTCAAGCGATTCCATTTTTTTATCCAGCGATTCTTCCTTTTGCAGCAACCGTCTTTCCTGACGTTGGATTTCATTCCGACGCTCACGAGTTTCCTTCTCAGCCTCGGTACGGATTCTGTGGACTTCGTCCTTGGCTTCCAATACCGTTTCCTTCTTCAGCGCCTCCGCTTCCTTCTTCGCGTTCTCCACGATTACGGCAGCGGCCTGTTCCGCGCTGGAAATCTTAGCTTCTGCAAGGGATTTCCGAATAAAATAACCGAACCCAAAGAATAATGTCGCTACAACGAGAACGATGATGACCCAGATCCAGATGTCCATCTGTTTCACCTCCTCGTTGGTTCCTCCAAGGCATTCCTTGGGATTGTGCAGTTGTCAAACTATCCGTTCATCACCATACAAAAAAACGGTAAATTCACCGATTGCCGAACTGCACATGATTCACATGCACACTGCCCGCCGCATCCGGCGATTACATTTCATATGAGTTGATACGCGAATCGTTTAGAAAAAGAGGGCCTTTTTGGGAAGGAAAAAGGATTCTTATTTTATGCCGATTCATGTTATATTTTATTATTTATAAAAAGACATTGTCAAGAGAGCCATTCCCGAGCGCAAAGTCAAGGGAGTCAGTCAAACTCGCAGAAGTCATCCTCTGCTCCGTCCATGTCCTGCCATAGTGAATGAAGGACACTTCGGACAATTTCGCCCGAAAATCCGCGTCTCATCAAAAAAGCGCCTGTCTTCCTTCTCTTATCGGCGGCCTCGCCCTTGATTGAATTCCACTTCTTGCGGCCCAGCTCAAGCGCGCTCTGCCGCTCCTGCTCAGCGCTGATTCCATCCAGCGCCTCGGTAATGACCGACTTATCAATGCCTTTGCCTCGTAATTCGTGGCGAACCCATAATCGACCCTTGCGATGCCCGGTTATCCGCTGCTCCGCCCACTGCTTCGCATACTGGGTATCGTCAATCAATCGTTCACGCCGCAGCCGTTCCAGCACTTCAGCAATTATAGCTTCCCCGATTTCCTTCTGCCGCAAACGTCTTGCCATCTCCATCCCCGTCCGCGGCTTTCGTTCCAAATAACGCAAGCCTTCAATGTATGCCCGCTGCCGCTCATCGGCCAATACGATCTGCTGAAGGTCTTCCTTTGTGAACGCATTTCCGGAAATCATCCGGTACTTGATCATAATATCCTCATGGACGCTCAGGCTGAATATCCCGAAATGAATAATATAGCGGTGATCGGATTTTCGCCCGCGTTCCACCCTGGTTATCGTCAGCGGCTCATCATCCGGGAACTGGGAGAGCACATCTTCCTCCGGCTGCTCGTCTTCATAATCAAGCTGTATTGTCATGTGTGTGCCATCCTCCCTTCTACTCATATAAACGCACTGATGCAGCGAAGGGAGTATCATCCCCATATACTTCCTTTTCCATATAAAAAAGACGCCCTATACGGTTATAAAGGGCGCCTCACTTTCAATAGATTATTCGATTTCGAGCAGTGCCTGTTCTTCCTGCTTCTCTGCTTCGATCTCCGCTTCCGTTGGAGCGGCGACGATTGTAGAAAGATTGCTCGCTTCACGAATCTTATTCTCAATGACAAGCGCCAAATCCTGATGTTCCTTCAGGAACTGCTTCGCATTCTCGCGGCCTTGACCCAGCCGTTCACCTTCATAGGAGTACCATGCGCCGCTCTTGTTGACGATATCCATTTCCGTGCCAATATCGACGAGACTTCCTTCTCTGGAAATGCCTTCACCGTACATAATATCGATATCCGCCTGTTTGAACGGAGGTGCCACCTTGTTCTTTACAACCTTGATTCGCGTGCGGTTACCCACGATATCATTGCCCATCTTAATACTCTCTACGCGGCGCACATCAAGGCGAACCGTAGAGTAGAATTTCAATGCGCGGCCGCCGGGAGTCGTCTCGGGATTACCGAACATAACGCCGATCTTCTCGCGAAGCTGGTTGATAAAGATAGCGATCGTCTTCGATTTGTTAATGGAGCCGGACAGCTTACGCAGGGCCTGGGACATCAGCCGTGCTTGCAAGCCGACATGGGAATCTCCCATCTCGCCTTCGATTTCAGCCTTCGGAACCAGCGCCGCCACGGAGTCTACCACAATGATATCTACCGCGCCGCTGCGGACAAGCGCTTCCGCAATCTCCAGCGCCTGCTCGCCGGTGTCCGGCTGGGACAGCAGCAGTTCGTCAATATTAACGCCCAGTTTGCTTGCATAGCTCGGATCCAGCGCATGCTCCGCATCAATAAAGGCGGCTTGTCCTCCGACCTTCTGAACCTCCGCAATCGCATGCAGGGCAACCGTTGTCTTACCGGAGGATTCCGGTCCATATACTTCTATAATGCGGCCTTTGGGAAGTCCGCCAATCCCCAGGGCAATATCTAAAGCCAACGATCCGCTGGGTACGACCTCAACTTGCATGTGAGTCGATTCTCCCAGTTTCATAACGGAACCTTTACCGAATTGTTTCTCTATTTGACGAAGCGCCATTTCAAGCGCTGCACGACGATCTGACAATCAGATCACATCCTTTTCACTGTTATATAATATCAGAAAGGTAAACCTTGTATTAGTATTGTATCTTGTTTTGAAGTGTTTGCCAAGCATTTTTTCGAACATACATTCGTTTTTTTCAACCTCCAGTCCGCATATTCCTTTTATTGTAAATTCAAAAAAAAATAAAAACCGCAGCAAAGAAATCAATGCCACGGTTCTTCCGTATGCTTCCATTATATAAGAGAAGAGCTGATCATTTCAAGCCTGAACCTAGAAACGGCGTATCCGCCTTGCGTTCCGCCAGTCTGCGCCACAGCCGATACAGAATGGCCTTGACGGAGCGAATACGGATATTGTCGCGGTTGCCTGACAGCCTAAGCTCGAATACTTCTGTCTTGCCGTTTTTCTCGGCGATGCCGATATAAACGAGACCGACAGGCTTGCGCTCTGAGGAGCCCGGACCCGCCACACCGGTAATCGACAGACCATAATCCGTACCGGCGGTAATTCTGACCTGCTCCGCCAGAACCTCAGCTACTTCGCGGCTGACCGCGCCGAAAGCATCCGGTCCTTCCAAGTAATTCTTAGGCACGTTCAGCAGCTTCTGCTTCATTTCGTTGGAATAGCAAACAATGCCTCCCATAAACATGGATGAGCTGCCGGGAATGCTCGTAATGCTCTCCATCAGCAATCCGCCTGTACAGCTCTCGGCGCAGCTCACGGTAAGTCCTTCATTCGTCATCCAATCTACGATTGCCTTTTCCATCGGAACATCGGTAGAGGCGTATAAATTCTCAGGAAGAATAGCTCTTATTTCTTCCTCCAGCGCATCCAGCTTCTCCATCGCTTCGCTGCGAGTAGGCGCCTTGGTGGAAATGCGCACCGTTACCTCGCCTTCTTTGGCATAAGGAGCGATCGTCGGATCGTTTTGGCCATGAATGAGATTAATCAGCTTGTCTTCAAGCAGAGATTCCCCGATGCCGGCAAATTTAAGCATTTTGGAATAAAGAGGCATCTCATCCGTCAGCGCATGCTGCTGAAGCCAAGGCTTGGCTTGCTTTGTGAACATCGGCTTCATCTCCCTCGGCGGTCCGGGAAGAACGATAAAATAGTTGCCCTCATGACGGATTGCAAGGCCCACAGCCAGTCCCGTCTCATTGGGAAGAGGCGTCGAATCGTCGATCACAAGCGCCTGCCGGCGGTTATTCTCGGTCATTGGCACGCCCCGGCCTTTGAAGAACCGGTCCACATGCTCCATCGCCATCTGATCGATGTGCAGCCCACGGCCCAGCGAAGCCGCCAAAGCGTCCTTGGTCAGATCGTCCTCCGTCGGTCCGATCCCTCCTGTAAATAATATGAGATCGGCGCGTCCCTTCGCGATTTCAATAGCCTCCTGCAGCCGGACGCTGTTGTCGCCTACCACAGTCTGAAAATAGACGTCAATGCCAAGAGCGGCAAGCTCGACGGACAGAAACTGGGCGTTGCTGTTCACGATTTGGCCGAGCAGCAGTTCCGTACCGACTGCAATAATCTCTGCTTTCATATCATCATTCCTCCCAGGGTGATTGATCGCCAGCCGCTACACGGATAGAAACGGGGCAATAGGTCCTTTGTCTACTGCCCCGCTGCGGATCACGGCAAGCCGGTTGGATATTAAGTGTTATTCAGTTGAAGCAGCTCCTTATTTTTCACGAAATAATCGATTCCCGAGTAAATCGTAATCAAAGCGGCCGCCCAAATGGTAATACTGTCAAAAGGGATGCCGACGAACTGAAACGGAAAATTATTAAGCAGCAGCAAGGAAATCGCAATAATCTGCACGACCGTCTTAATTTTGCCCCATCTGCTGGCCGCAACAACTTTGCCATCCAGCAGCGCCACTTGACGCAGACCGGTAACGGCAAATTCACGGCTGATAATGACGATGGCAATCCAGGAATCGCATCTGCCCAGCTCGACCAGCGAAATCAGCACCGCTGACACGAGCAGCTTATCGGCCAAGGGATCGAGCAGCTTGCCAAGATTGGTTACCATATTATACTTGCGGGCAATGTAGCCGTCGATGCCATCCGTGCTTGCCGCCAGCAAGAAAATAACTGCGGCGATGAGATGGTTGAACGAGAGCTGAAAAGAACCCCAATGTAGCGGATTCGGGTAGAAGCTGAAATCGACCAGCAGGAAGAACATCATGATCGGAATCAGACATATTCGGGCAATGGTTATGCGGTTAGGCAAATTCACTGAAGCACTTCCTCCCCTGACAAATCATATTCGAAAGCATGGGTTATGCGGACCTTCGTAATCTCCCCGATGCCAATGTTACTGCCCTTAACAAATACTTCTCCGTCAATCTCCGGCGCGTCATACTGCGAGCGGCCGATATAGACATCGCTGCGGCCGTCGTAGCGTTCCACCAGCACATCCAGAACTTGGCCCACAAACCGGCTGCCTCGATCCTGGGTAACCTTGCGCTGAAGCTCCATCAGCGTGTTGGCGCGCCATTCCTTCACTTCATCCGGCACCTGGTCCGGCAGGCGCGAAGCCGGAGTTCCCTCTTCATTGGAATAAGTAAATACCCCCAGCCGATCAAAACCGACTTCGCTTACAAACTCACACAAGCGCTGAAAATCCTCTTCAGTCTCGCCGGGGAAACCGACAATGAGCGAAGTGCGCAGCGACACGCCGGGAATCATCTCCCGAATCCGAGCGATCAGTTCACGGATATCCCGCTGGCGGCCGGGTCTGCGCATGCGTTTGAGAATCGAGTCTTCACTATGCTGAAGCGGCATATCCACGTATTTGCAGATCTTCGGATTATTCGCCATCGTCTGAATCAGCTCTTCGGTGAAAAATCCGGGATAGGCATAATGCAATCTGACCCATTCGATCCCTTCTACTTCGCTCACGCGGTTCAGCAGCTCGGGCAGCTTGAATTCCTCGTACAGATCGGTTCCGTAATTCGTGGAGTCCTGGGCGATTAGGCTGATCTCCTTCACCCCTTGCGCCGCGAGTGTTCTGACCTCGGCCAGAATCGACTCTATGGAGCGGCTGCGGAACGCTCCGCGCATAATGGGGATGCTGCAAAACGTACAATTGTTGTCGCAGCCTTCCGCAATTTTGACATAGGTAGTATAACGCGGCGTCGATACCTTGCGGGGCAGCGCCTCCTCATAATTAAAGACCGGATTGCCAACCCATACCGGCCTGCTTCCTCTCACGGCTTCATCCACAATCTGAACGATGTTGTGAAAATCTCCCGTTCCGACAATTCCGTCAATTTCGGGCATTTCCTCCATCAGTTCCGCCTTGTAGCGCTGGGTTAAGCAGCCCGATACGATCAGCGCCTTGAGATTACCGCTCTCCTTCAATTCCGCAAGCTCAAGAATCGTATTGACGGATTGCTCTTTGGCTTCATCGATAAATCCGCACGTATTTACAATAATGACGGTAGCTTCTTCCTTACGGTCCACAAGCGAATATCCGCGTTCATGAACCAGACCGGACATAATCTCCGAATCTACCAAATTTTTTTCGCAGCCGAGTGTAACAATGTTAATCTTCTCTGTCATCAGTCATCCTCCAATAGTAAAAAGCACGTATCCACATTTCTTAAGCAAGTATAATATAGCCGGAATTCGGCTGTCAAAAACACAAAGCACCCCGCAGATCTTCGCTTTGTGGGCGGCGCTGCGGGGCACGGAATCATTATTTCAGGTTAGTGTACTGCAGATCCAGAGGCAAATCAGCTTTATTAAGAAGCTGAATAATTTGCTGAAGATCGTCTCTGCTCTTGCCGGTGACACGAATCTGATCACCCTGAATCTGGCTCTTAACCTTCAGCTTAGAATCGCGGATCAGCACATTGATCTTCTTGGCGTTATCCTGATCGATCCCCTGTTTAAGTCCGAGCCGCTGGCGAACCGTCCCCAAGGAGGCTGGCTCGATTTTGCCGAAGTCAAGATTCTTGAGCGTGATGCCTCTCTTAACCATCTTCGACTGCAAAATATCAATGACAGCATTCAGCTTATACTCGTCGTCCGATACAATGATCAGCGCGTCCTTTTCCAGCTTAAGGCTGCTCTTGCTTCCCTTGAAATCGAAGCGGTTTTGAATCTCTTTTTCCGTCTGATGAATCGCATTGGTCAATTCCTGAATATCCATTTTGGATACAATATCGAATGAACTTTCCGAAGCCATATTTCCACGTCCTTTATGTGCATTATTTCAGCTACTATTATATGAAAAAGACAAGGCCAAGTCTAACTATGAGTAGTATTCAGCCCAAACATACAATCCTTATATTTCAAAAAAACGCCTCCTTAAAAAGGGCAGTTTCCCTTTTGCTGGAGGCGTCCTGTGGCATGCCTGTTATCTGCTTCGAATCGGACTTCTAAACATATCCAAGATTCCCAGCACGATATGCGCAAGACCGAAACCCAGGATTCCGTAACCCCAGGCTCCGGGTGTTAAATAGTAACCAAGCAGGCTGACAATTATGCCCAGGGCGATTACAATCCAGCTGACCGTCATCGATAGTACACCTCGCTTTGATGGATGAACTGTTAACCATTTCTTAGGTTCTCCATAGCAGCAGAGTCTATGCGTATCGATTAGCTTATTGGGCGGTGCCGCTCTCAGCGGTTGCACCGCTGTCAGTCGTTTGCCCATCCGTACTGTTCGCCGGCGTTCCGGTTGCATTCGTTGATCCCGCGCCGTTATCGAGCTTGAGCAAAATACGTGAGGTAGACTTTCCGTCCGTTACGACCTGCCCGTTCACGGTGATCTGCGTAGCGGGGGAGTAGCCGGACTTAATATACATGCCTTCGCTATCCAGAGTAAAGGTCAAAGTATCTCCCGCAGTCGTTTTTCCAAAAGAAAGCTTCTCTCCTCTGGAATTTTCGCCCTTATATACCTCCAGCCAACTTTCGCCTGTCGCTGTAATGACAACCTGCGGATTGGCACCTGTCACCTTAAAGACGGTTGTCTTGCCTGATTTCCGGTCCTGAACGACCGTGCCGCCTCCCGCAGCCGGTGAAGGTGAAGGGGACAGCGACGGCGAAGGAGATGGGGACGGCGAAGCCGTAGCTTCGCTTCCTGCTCCAACCTCAGCTCCTGACGAAGCGGAAGGCGTCGGTGCCCCAGCTTCTGCGGAAGCAGATCCGGCTGATGGTGCCGCCGTAGGATTCTGTGTGCTCGTAGTAATCGGATTAGCGTCGGTCTGCTGGTTATCCGATTTGCCCCAGTTCGAAGCATACATATAAATGACCGCTATGATCAATACCGGAAAAATCCACATTAAGAGTGTCGGAAGCCATTTGGCATTCCGCTCGGTCTCGGGTCTTCGGCTGCGCTTTTGGAGCACCGTTTCCATAGTGGAAGGCTCCTCTTTGGGCACAGGAACACTTCCGGGCTCTTGTATAAGCTCATCGGGATTAACCCCAACCGCCTCCGCATAGGTCTTGATAAAAGCCCGCACGTAAAAACTGCCGGGAAGCACCTTATAATCTCCCGTCTCAATGGCTTCCAAATATTTCTTGCGAATTTTCGTTACTTCCTGCACATCGTCAAGACTCATTCCCTTTTGCAAACGAGCCTCCTTCAATTGCCGGCCCAGTTCCGACATTCCTTTGCCTCCTCCTCATGTTCGCTCTATTTATAAATCGTCGCTGTAGCTGGATGTGATTGTATCGTAAAGGATTTCTTCACCAGGATTATTGCGCAGCTCGACCAGAATGTCAAAATCGTCATATGTGTATTCTGATTCGCGGACAAAAATGTCCGGGTGCTCAATAACCTTTGTACTTGGCATAGCCATGATATCTTTTAGCAGATTATAATGCTTCTCATTGGAGCGAATCGTGCTGACAATCCCGTCGATAATAAAAATATTGTTCGGATTCATCTCATCCTCGGCAAGCTGGCTGCGGACGGTCTGCCGGAGCATCGTCGAGGAAACGAAGGTCCAGCGCTTCATTGCGCACACGCTGCCGGCGATAATCGATTCCGTCTTACCTACCCGCGGCATTCCCCGAAGGCCAATGACCTGATTCCCGTCACGTTTGAACAGCTCTCCGAGAAAATCAACCAGCAGGCCCAGCTCATCCCGGGTAAACCGGAATGTCTTCCGGTCATCCGAATCCCGGTCAATATATCTTCCGTGCCGTACGGCCAGTTTGTCAACCAAGCGCGGTGAACGCAGGGCAGTTACCGTTATATTTTCAACCTTTTTGAGCATTTCGCCCATCAGCCGGATCTTCTCATCATCATTCGTTTCAAGCAGCATACCCCTCGTCTTATCCTCCACTCCGTTGATGGTCAGTATATTGACCTCCATCATACCGAGCATCGAAGCGATATCGCCGAGCAAACCGGGTCTATTCTTATGTATCTTGTATTCCATGTACCATTCTTTGTATTCCAACTTGTACACCTCGTAATGTAAATTCCCTTTCCCGAGCCTTGATTCGCTACAAAACGCCAAGAAGCGACACACCACAGGTTCACGGGTCATGTTAATGATATATAAAATGAAATTGAAAGGCAAGGTCGAATGGTCTGACAATTGCAGAAAAGCTCCCTCGAGGGGGAGCTTGTTCCGCCGGGCTATGCGTTCTGCTTCGCCAGCTTGACCATGAGGGAGGCAATTGTATGCCGCTGGCTTTCATCGCCTACGTCCCACAGCTCTTTGATCGCCCGGTTGGAGGCGTTTTGCGGGTCTACCTTCTTGTCGAGGAATTCCCCGATTTCAAAAGCGAGCTTGGCAATGGTATCCTCACTCATGCCGACTTTCTCAGCCTGCACAACCCGCTCACCCAAAAATTTCTTCCAGGTATCATAGTTCCTGATTACGGTTGATTCTGTTGACATATTAAATCCTCCTTCGTGGTGATGACCTTGCTTACCCTTAGGCAGCAGGCCATTTGCGCTTAAGATTTAAAAGCAACAGTAGTAATATGCCCTCGAAGAAAACCTGTTATGCTTAGGTCTTTTCCCAACGTCAGGTAACCCAGCCCCCATTTGGGCTAATAATTTGTCCGTTGATATATCCCGATTCCGGCAGAGCCAAAAAATACACAAGCGAAGCGACTTCTTCCGGAGAGGCAAGTCTGCCTGCGGGAATTTCTTCCTCAAGCATGCGAACCTCGTCCTCCAATAAATTTTCCAGCATCGCCGTGCGCACCGCGCCCGGAGCCACCGCGTTCACCGTTACGCCTGAAGGGGCCAATTCCTTGGCCAGTGCCTTAGTAAAGGCGTTGACGCCGCCCTTGCTCGCAGAATAGGCAACTTCGCAAGACGCGCCCGAAATTCCCCATACGGAAGAGACGTTGATAATCCGCCCATACCGCTGCGAAACCATATAGGGCATAAAAATCTGGCTGCAAAGAAAGGTCCCTTTCAGATTGACGGCCAAACAATCGTCCCATTCCTCTTCGGTAAGATCGGCAAGCATGCCGTAATGGGCTCTGCCGGCATTGTTGACCAATATGTCCGGCTGCAAACCGGTGGCCGTAATCCGTTCAGCCATGCGCTGGAGCTGGCTTCGGTCTCTTAAATCGGCGGCCACGGTCATGACCTGTGAACCGGCATTCATACAGCGCCGCGCCACCTCATTGGCCGCCTCATGGGAATTCATATAGTGAATCACAATATTCATCCGTGCCGAGGCAAAGCGCTCGGCAATGGCGCCGCCAATCCCTCCGCTGCCGCCGGTAATAAGCACCGTCGTTTCTCCGAGCGGCTTGCCGCTCGCTCCCACAATATTCACTACGGGTTCACCACCACGGATACGGCAAGCTGATCCCAATCGATGTGCTCGCGCAGCCGTTCATTCACTTCATCCAGTGTTATCGATTCGTATTCCGGAACGACACCGAAGAAGTCACCTCCGCGGAACTGATAACGTGTAAATTCATGGGCAATGCTCTCCGGAGAGTTCAGCATGCGCAAATGTCCGCCGATTTTCTTGTTGCGCGCCCGGATAAAATCGCGTTCAGAGAAGCCCGCCCTAAGAACAGCGTGAATCTCTTCCCTGATCCGTTTGAGCAGCAGATCGGGGTCCTTCGTATCGCCGCCGATCGCGGAGAAGGCGTACTGCGGCGAGCTGTTGAATTCATGTCCGAAGCTGTCGGAAATGAGCTCTTCGTCGTACAGCTTCTGGTACAGAACGGTACTGCTGCCAAGCAGAAGGTCAAGCATCAGCTTGGTCGTCAAATCGCGCCGCACCGCGGCTTTGCCTGTCAGCCCGGTCTCTTTTTCCTTGAAACCGAACAGACATTTAGGCATGGACACTGCCAGCTTGTTCTCCAGCCGCTTCTGGCCAACTTGTTCCGGCTCCCGTTCAAAAATCCGTTCGATCTCGCCCTGCCGTTCGTAAGCTTTCCGGCTTTGATTGTCGCGCACCAGCTTAAAGACAGCCTCCGGATCTACGCCGCCGACGATAAAGAGCAGCATGTTGCTCGGATGGTAAAAAGCATTGTAGCAGGTATAGAGTGTTTCTTTGGTAATTGACGAGATGGATTCCACTGTGCCGGCGATATCGATCCGTACCGGATTTTTCTGATACATTGCTTCGATCAGCCCGAAATAGACGCGCCAATCCGGATTGTCGGCATACATGTTGATTTCCTGGCCGATGATGCCCTTTTCCTTCTCCACATTCTGGTCTGTAAAATAGGGACGCTGCACAAAATCGATCAATGTTTCGATATTCGTCTCTATTTTTTCTGTGGCGGAGAACAGGTAAACCGTCTGCTCAAAGCTCGTAAAAGCATTGGCCGACGCTCCGTTTGATGCAAAAGTGGCGAAAATGTCGCCCTCCGGCTCCTCGAACATTTTATGCTCCAAAAAGTGGGCGATGCCATCCGGCACCGATGTTTCCTCGCCTCCGGCCACACGGAAGTGATTATCCACCGAACCGTATTTGGTCGCAAACGTGGCGTATGTTTTTCTGAAACCCGGCTTCGGAAGAACGTATACACTCAGCCCGTTATCTAAAACTTCGTAGTACAGCGTTTCCTGAAGCCTGTCATAATGGATCTGTTCCACAGCTACTCCTCCTTCTGTCCTGTCAGGAAATAGATCGTATCCAGCTGGACGGTGTCGGCAGCCCGTTTCACGTCCTCCGCGCCGGAAGCTTCCACCTGGCTCATCAGTTCTTCCGCAGAACGGTCTTTGCCGGACAACTGGCGGTTGAAGTCGAATGCAATCATTTCAAAGGCGGAGTCCTGGATTTCCAAGAGCAGGTTGCGTATCATCGCCTTGGTCTGGTTCAGCTCCAGATCGCTGATATTCCCTTTTTTCATTTCATCAAGCTGCTTGCGTATGATATCCACGGCTTTGCCGTAGTTCTCGATTTCAATGCCCGACTGAATCGTGGCAATTCCTTTATGCCCGTCGTAGCGGGAAGACGCATAGTAAGCCAGACTCTCCTTCTCCCGGACATTGACGAACAGCTTGGAATGCGGATAGCCGCCCAAAATACCGTTGTACATTAAAGCGTGCGCATAGGCGTCGTCCCTGTAAGTAACGGAAGTCCGCAAACCCATGTTCAGCTTGCCTTGACCGACATCCATCCGTTCTTCCACCGTGCGGACCTCCGTAACGGTCTTAGGGGAGAATCGGGATTGATACTGGGAGGATGCTGTCCGGCCGCCAAAGCCAAAATGCCGCTCTACCAGCTTCTCAACTTCTTCAGGCGTCGTGTCGCCAACGACATACAGATCGAGAATCGCTCCTTCCAGCCAAGAAAGATAGGACTGATGCAGCGAATCCGGGGTAATCGCGTCTAAATCCGCCCTTTGTCCGAGCGGATGCAGACGATACGGCTCTTCCCGGCACATTTCCTCGATGCAGCGCTCGGCCGCGTAACGGATTTTGTCATTGACGATAGCCTCCAGCTTCTTGCGGACAGTCTCACGCTCCGTTCCCACATAAGAAGCCTTGAAGCTGCCGCCTTCCAGTACAGGCTGTGTAAGCACTTCTCCCAAAAAAGCGAAGGATTCGCCTAGCAGACTCTCCTTGCTCTGCACAAATGAATCATTGATCGTGTCCATCCGGAACTGGATGATCTGGTAATCGCCGCGCTTATACACGTCGAATCCGAATCCCGCTCCATACAGCTCTTCCAACCGTTCGCGGAACTGGGTTGTCTCCGGATAAGAAGCCGTGCCCCGGCGGAGAACAAACGGAATCAGCGCGGTGGGGGTCACGGTCTCTTCGGCCAAGGGCAAGCCGGCATACAGCGATATCGCATAAGTCTTAAACGTCTTCGTCGGCAGCACATGAATCCGGATGCCTCCTACGTTGCCATGCTGGAATACGTGATTTGTCAAGTCGAAAACTCCTTTACGGCCTGGATAGATGCTTTTAAACCATATTTATGAAGTAATATTTATTCTAAACCATTCCAAAGTAAGGAAGCAACCGAAAGACAAGTCTTCCGATTGCTCCTGGGGTTTCGGTTACATACAGAAAATATGCTCGCCGATCGTTTTCACCTGCGGTCTTGTCCAGATCCATTTGGAGGTTGCAGTCTTCGGATTGAAGTAATACAGACAGCCTCCCGTCGGGTCCCAGCCGTTGAGCGCCTGCCGAACCGCTTTGCTTGCTTGTTCATTGGGTGTCAGATAAATCTGTCCGTCAGCAACGGCGGTGAAAGCTCCGGGTTGGAATATCACACCCGAAGGCGTGTTCGGAAAACTCGGGGATTTTGTCCGGTTCAGAATGACCGCGGCCACGGCCACCTGTCCTTCAAACGGCTCTCCCCTAGCTTCACCGTAAACGGCATTTGCCATGATCCTCAAATCGTTCTCCGACAAGCCCATTGTATTTCCGGACGCCAGTTCGGCCGTATTTTGGGTTGTTTTTTTCGCGGTCCTCGGTTCCGTAGGACGCCAGTTCTTGGTTGCATTGTACAACCTCAGCTTCGTCTTTGCTCCAACGACACCGTCTGCCACCATGCCAAATTTCCACTGAAACCATTTGACCGAGTTCAATGTTTCGCTGCCGAATTGGCTGTCTATTGTGCCCGAGAAATATCCAAGGTGCTTTAAGCGTCCCTGAAGCTCATATACATCTTGCCCGGAGGCGCCGTATTTAATGGGTACAGTGCTAAAAGCGGGTATCGCTTCATCGCTCGGCCCAGCCTCGGACGAAGAACTCGCAGCAGTCTGCGGAACTTTCGATGATGCCTTCCCTCCGGAGAAATGTTCAATCAGCGGGGCTGACGCAAGCGTAAGGGCTAGTACGGCAATAATCCATAGCTTCTGATTCTTCATTTGGCTTCGCTCTACCTTTCTCTTTTAAGTTCTGCATGGATGGCTAACGTTATTATGATGACAGCGCAAGAATCCTATGCACCGAAAGGAACGAAAAGAAAGGAAGTTAAAATAAAGAAAAACGTTCCTTTTCCGCAGAAAAAGAACGCT
Organism: Paenibacillus zanthoxyli JH29; assembly: GCF_000520715.1. GTDB lineage: Bacteria > Bacillota > Bacilli > Paenibacillales > Paenibacillaceae > Paenibacillus_AQ > Paenibacillus_AQ zanthoxyli. The sequence continues at coordinate 20,113 of NZ_ASSD01000261.1, read as the reverse complement.
TGGCCTAAACTGCTGCCATGTAGAATCAGGAACTGATCCGGCTTTGCTGGTACTGCTCCAGCGAGATCAGCACTTCCCGAGGCTTGCTGCCCTCGTACGGACCTATAACACCCCTGGCCTCCATGGAATCGATCAGTCTGGCGGCCCGGGTGTAACCGACGCGCATCCTGCGCTGCAGCAGCGATACCGAAGCCTGCTTGGCTTCAAGCACGATTTGCACCGCCTGCTCGTATAGCTCATCCTGCGGCTCCCCGGTTTCCGCAGCCGCATCATCCACTTCCGGAACGATAGACTCGTCATACTCCGCTTCGCCTTGGCTGCTGACATAATGGACGATCGCTTCCACCTCGGCATCGCTCATGAAAGCCCCTTGAACCCGTACCGGCTTGGAGGAACCCATCGGCATGAACAGCATATCGCCGCGCCCCAGCAGCTTCTCTGCTCCCGCCATGTCCAGAATGGTGCGTGAATCAACCTGCGAGGAGACGCCAAAGGCGATCCGCGAAGGGATATTGGCCTTGATGACACCGGTGATGACATCCACCGAAGGGCGCTGGGTCGCAATGATCAGATGAATTCCGGCCGCCCGCGCCATCTGTGCTAGACGGCAAATGGCGTCTTCCACATCGTTCGCGGCAACCATCATCAAGTCGGCAAGCTCGTCCACAATGACGACGATATACGGCAGAACCGCCTCCGGGTTATCCTTCATCAGATGGTTGTAGCCTTCCACATTCCGGGTTCCGGATTTGGAGAACAGCTCATATCTTTTCTCCATCTCGACCACAATTTTCTTGAGCGCCAGGCTGGCGCGTTTCGGGTCGGTAACGACAGGAGCCATTAAATGGGGAATCCCATTGTATACATTCAGTTCGACCATCTTCGGATCGACCATAAGAAACTTGACTTCATCCGGCTTGGCCTTGTACAGAATGCTGGTGATAATTCCGTTGATGCAGACCGATTTGCCGGAACCTGTTGCCCCGGCAACGAGCAGATGGGGCATTTTGGCGAGATTGCCAATGATCGTCTGGCCGGAAATATCCCTGCCGAAAGCAATCGTCAGCCTGGCTTCGGCTTCCTGGAAAATTTGGGTCTCCATCACTTCTCTCATGGTGACCAGCGATACCTCCGGATTCGGCACCTCGATTCCGATTGCCGATTTGCCAGGAATCGGCGCCTCCATCCGGATATCTTTGGCGGCGAGCGCCAAAGCGATATCATCGGTCAGATTGACGATCCGGCTGACCTTCACGCCAATATCGGGCTGAATCTCGTACCGGGTAACCGCCGGCCCCCGGACAACCTCCAGCACCTTAGCCCGAACGCCAAAGCTTTCCAGCGTCGCTTCAAGCTTGCGGGCCGTCTGCATGTAATCGTTCTGGTCGCCGGCTTTGCCGCCGCTATTTGGCTTCGACAGCAGCCGGAACGGCGGAAGCTTGTAAGGCTTAGGCGGAGGCGCCGGCTTGGGAGCCGGAGGTCTGTCTCCTTCGGCCTCTCCTTCCGCGCCTGTGCTTGCCTCAACAATAACAGCGTCTTCCCCGGAGACAGACCCTTCCGCCGCTTCCGCGAGGCTCAGGGCATCGGCAGGCTTCGTATTGCTCCGCGCAGCCGGCGAGAACTCGCTCCATTCCTCACGGTCTTCGTCGCTCAAGCCTTCCGCACGGATATGCTCAAAGAAATCGCGAATGATAGGAGCTCCAGATTCCAATTCCTCATTCTCAAAATCATAGTCTTCATCTGGACCAGACCAATCCGATTGGGAAGGAATACCTGAAATGATCGGAACATTCCTATGCTCCTCGTCCCAATCATCCTCCCCGGAATCCGGCAAAGCTTCGCCTCCGGATCGCGGAGTCTTGCGCCGCATAAGTATGTCGAAGAACTGCGGCGCTTTACGGCTCGGAAGTCCTGCTTCCAGTTCCTCCTCTTCCTCTTCTTCCGGTTCCTCCTGAACCTTCTTAGGTCGTCCCCGGGAGGGTACCGGCACCGCCTGCGGGCGGTTAGCCGCTCTAAGCCGAATGCCTTCCGCAAGCTTGACCGCCCGGGTTCTCAGTATTCCGAACAGCTCGATGTAGGAGAGATTCGTAACCAGCATAAAGCTGATCGCCAGCATAACGATCATAAGCAGCTTGGCACCAAGCGTCCCGAACAACCACAGCAGCACAGCGAATTCCAATCCGCCAAGATAGCCGCCGCTTATATCTTTGCCCAGCAAATAGACGCTGCCGTCATTTACTGCTGGAGTCAACGCCCCGGCCAGATCCTTCTGGGTCTGTGACAGCACGTTGCCCGGATGGAGCATGGATATCGGCCCAAGCTTCTGCTCCATAGCCGAAATGCTGCTCATCAGGCACATTGAGCATACCAGCAGCAGAACACCGCTGTGCCGGCTGCTCCAATTCGAAGGCCATTTCCGGTAGATCATGACCATTAATCCGTAATACATGCCTATGAGCGGCAATACGAAATAAAACCGGCCAAGAAGGTAAGCGGCCAAGCTTGATAATGAACGTCCCACCGCCGCTTCGCCGGATAAAGCTATAACCGAGAAGGTAATCAGAAGGATGCCATAAATCTCATATTTTAAAACGCTGCCCAGCAGCGCTTTCTTTTTTTTCCGTTTTCTCCGTTTAGCCACGCCAGCCACCCCCGAATCAGTATTATACCATATAATGGCGTGGCGTACCTATGTTCTGTTTTGTCGGAAAATGCTGCTCTTTTATCAGGAGCGGCCTGGACCCCCGGACGTATATAAAATGATTTGTCCCGGCGCAAGACCCGGCTCCAGATAGCGATGCAGCGGGCATTGGAGCAGCCTTACGATTCTGGCTCTGCCCTCGTCCAGCGGCTCAATCTGCATGACAATCCCTTGTACCGTGACTTCACGGAACGGGGGCGAAGCCTTAATGGCCCCTTCCCACACCTGATCGGCGGATATAACGGAATACAGGATCATTGGGTCAACCCTCCCGTCTCGGCAGGGGCTCCTCTAAGGGCAATCAGTTCATTCAGTTTCGTCATCGCTGTGCCGATCCCGCCTACTTCGTCCATAAGTCCAAATGCAACGGCATCACTTCCGCCGACTGCCGTACCGATGTCCCTGTTAAGTTCACCTGTCTTAAACATCAGATCCTTGAAGCATTCAACGGAAATCCGCGAATGGGACGTGACGAACCGTACAACACGCTCCTGCATTTTCTCCATGTACTCAAAAGTCTGCGGAACACCGATGACGAGGCCATTCATGCGGATGGGATGAATCGTCATCGTGGCGCTTTCCGCTATGATCGAATAGCTTGAGGATACCGCGATGGGAACACCGATGCTGTGGCCTCCCCCAACAACGACCGTAACCGTCGGCTTCGATAGCGAAGCAATCATTTCCGCAATGGCAAGACCAGCTTCCACATCACCGCCCACCGTATTCAAAATGATAAGCACCCCCTTGACCGTTTTGCTCTGCTCAGCTGCGACCAGTTGGGGGATGATATGCTCATATTTAGTCGTCTTGTTATGCGGGGGCATGACGATATGCCCTTCGATCTGACCTATGATCGTAATGCAATAAATCTCCGGCTCGGTGGGCGGAACCGCTACTTGACCGAATTCCTTCACCGTGCTGATCGTACCTCCGGCTTCCTGAGTTCCTTCACCGCCCTGGTCTTCTCCCCCCGGAGGCGTTACCGGTTCCTCATTTCGGTAAGCTGTTTCGAAAGGTTTATTGCCGTCCATGCTCAGCGCTCCCTTGTTCGCTTGCACCAAAGCTCTTCAGCAAGCGTATGGTAATGAATCTCCCGTTAGTATGACTAATCGCACCCCGAAGTTATGCAGAGTTGAAAATGAACGCAGAAAAGCCCCTCTCCGCCAAGAAACCGTCCAATATTTCCAGCGGAAGAGAGGCTTTTTGAATTAGTATAAATTACACTTCCATGATGATCGGAAGGATCATCGGTCTGCGGCGGGTCTGCTCATAAAGGAATCGGCCAAGCGCATCCTTCACGCTGGTCTTGAGCGAAGCCCACTCATTGACCTTCTCGCTCATCAGACGCTGCAGCGTGCTGGAAACAATCCGGTTCGCTTCGTCAAGCAGCCCTTCCGATTCGCGTACATACACGAAGCCGCGCGAAATAATGTCGGGTCCCGAAACAATGGCCCCATTCTGTTTGCTCAGCGTAACGACGACAACCAGAATACCGTCCTGTGACAGCAGCTTCCGGTCACGCAGAACAATATTGCCTACATCGCCAACACCGAGACCGTCAATCAGAACATTGCCGGACGTAACCTTGCCGGCTTTGCGGGCGGAGCCGCCTTGAATCTCCACCACTTCACCAAGTTCGGTGATGAAGATGTTGTCCGGGTCGACGCCCACGGACTTCGCAAGAAGTGCGTGTCTGCGCTGCATGCGGTATTCGCCGTGAATCGGAATGAAGAATTTCGGCTGCATCAGGTTAAGCATCAGCTTCAGTTCTTCCTGGCTGCCGTGACCTGACACGTGTACGCCGGAATTCGAGCCGCTGTAGATCACGTCTGCGCCCAGGCGGAACAGCTCGTCGATCGTACGGCCGATGTATTTCTCGTTGCCGGGTACCGGTGTTGCCGCAATAATGACGGTGTCGCCAGGTAAAATATCCACTTTGCGGTGACTGGAACGCGCCATGCGCGTCAATGCCGACATCGGTTCGCCTTGGCTGCCTGTGCAGAGAACGACAACCCGATTGGCAGCCATCCGGTTCATTTCCTCCGGTTCGATCAGCATGCCGTCAGGCATGTGCAGATAGCCGAGCTCGGAAGCGATGGAGACGACGTTGACCATGCTGCGGCCGATGACGGTGATTTTGCGGCCGGTCTGTACTGCGGCGTCTACGACCTGCTGAATCCGGTGAACGTTGGATGCGAATGTCGCGACCACAACACGTTGTTCAGCTTTCCGGAAAATATCTTCCAGCACGATCCCGACATTTTTCTCCGAAGGGGTGAATCCCGGTTTCTCGGCGTTGGTGCTGTCGGAAAGAAGCGCGAGTACGCCCCGCTGTCCGATTTCGGCCATCCGGTGCAAGTTCGCGAATTGACCATTGACTGGGGTATGGTCAAACTTGAAGTCGCCCGTATGAACCACGTTGCCTTCCGGAGTCTCGATGCACACGCCGACTGAGTCGGGAATACTGTGGTTGGTTCTGAAGAAAGTAACAACCAGCGAACTTCCCAGCTTGATCTCCGAATCCTCATTGATCAGAATGCGTTTCGTTTCGCCAAGCAAATTCGCTTCCTTCAGTTTGTTCTCAACAAGCCCTAATGTCAGCTTCGTTCCGTAGACCGGAACATTCAAATGTTTAAGGACGTACGGCAGACCTCCGATATGGTCCTCGTGGCCGTGCGTAAGCACAATGCCTTTTACTTTGTCACGATTCTCCGTCAAATATGAAATATCAGGAATAACGATGTCAATACCGAGCATATCCTCTTCAGGGAACTTCAGTCCCGAGTCAACGACCACAATGTCGCTGCCGTATTGTACCACATACATATTCTTCCCGATTTCTCCCACTCCGCCGAGTGCAAAGATCATCAGTTTATCATTGTTGTTTTTTTTGGACAAATGAATCTAACCCTCCTAATATGTTGGACGTCATATGTTATTTTAATCAAGAACTTCAATTGTTTAGCGGTACTTAACACATTGAATAACGCAGAAATCCTTGCCGATGTGAAGACAAAAGGTTATCAAGGCGCAAAAAAATAAACCTTAATTAAAGCTTCCCTGCCGAGGGAGCATACATTTGCGTTAGCGAGCCTATGCCGTAAACCATTTGGCCGCGCCCCTTGCGCAAAGCACCTTTGCCGGACAAAGCAGATCCAGAGCTGGAAAATGTGACTTGTAAACAAACAGACCTGCAGCGCCGCACATGACATAAGAGTTACCGCATATTTAATTTTAACCGCACCCAGTCACTTAACCACATTATACATGATATTTTTGCCAAAATACAAGTCGCGGGATTTAGTTACCCCTATTCTTCCCGTAAAAGCGGAGCATTATTTCACTGCGCACAAAATAACCATACAAAAAACCGGCCCTCTTAAGCGAGAACCGGTTCATAAAATATAAATACCAGGGCCCAATTTCTATAGTACCAGCTTTCTGATAAATTCCGCCTCGGCCTCATTCGGCGGGGTCAGAGGAAGACGGACCGAACCCACCTTGATTCCCCGAAGCTCAAGCGCATATTTGACGGCGGACGGGCTCGGCAGCGGCTGCGGACATTCGAACAACCCTTTAAACACCGGAAATAGTTCCCTGTGAAGCTGCCCGGCAAGCTGTACGTTGCCCGAGAAATAAGCGGAGATCATGTCGGTCATTCTTACGCCCACAATATGGCTTGCCACGCTGATAATCCCGTGTCCTCCGACGGCCATAGCCGGCAATGCCGAAGAATCGTCTCCAGAGTACACGTGAAAATCATGCGGAGAGCCGGACACAATCAAGGCGACGTGGTCGAGGGAAGCACATTCTTTGGTTGCAACGATGTTCGGAATTTGCGCCAAACGAATCGTCGTATCCGCGCTCATACAAATTCCCGTACGTCCGGGGACGTTATACAGAATAAGCGGGAGCTTGGTCTCGGCCGCGATCGCCGCAAAATGGCGGTAAAGCCCCTCTTGGTTCGGCTTATTATAATAAGGCACAACCAGAAGCGCGGCGTCGACGCCGATTTTCTCCGCTTTCTGGGTCAATTCGATCGTGTGCCTGGTATCAAAGGACCCTGTACCCGCAATGACCTTGCAGCGCCCTGCAGCTTTCTCCAGTACAAAGGAAAACATTTGCAGCTTTTCTTCATCGCTCAGTGTAGGTGACTCGCCCGTAGTTCCGCAGACGACGAGCCCCTCCGACTTCTGTTCTTCAATCAGGTAGTCAACCAGACTCGATACCGCGTCCCAATCGATCTCCCCCTCCTTGTCAAAAGGAGTTACCATAGCTGTTATTAGTCTTCCGAAATCCACTAAGAATTCCTCCTGTTAACGGTGTAATTCAAACTTGGAATGCAGCGCGCGCAGCGATTGCACCATATCTTCCTTCTTGACCAGCACCCAGATCGTCGTATTGGAATCAGCGGATTGCAGAATTTGAATGTTGTGCTCGCTGAGTGCTTCCACGATACGCGCCATGATCCCCGGGACGCCGTTGATACCACCACCGATAACGGATACCTTAACGCAGCCCGACAGGCTCTTCGGACGAAGTCCTATTTCCTGAAGTGCCGCAATCGCTTTTTCCGAATGATCATCAAAAACGGTGTATACGGCGCTGGCCGGCGTAACATTAATAAAGTCAACGCTTATGCCGCGATCCGCCATGCTCTTGAATATTTGCAGCTGAACTCCGGTTCCGTTTCCTTCCGGGCAGTCCAAGGAAATCTGCGTTATGTTGCTGACATAGGCGATGCCGGTAACGAAGCGGTCGACAATCCCCGGCTGGGACTCCTGAAAGCCTTCGGGATGCGTGACGAGCGTGCCTTCATTCTCCGAAAAAGTGGAGCGGACGCGGACCGGAATCTGCGCCTGCATAGCGATCTCCACGGCCCGGGGATGTATCACCTTGGCACCCTGATAGGCCATATTGCAAATCTCGGTATAGCTTACATAGGTTAGCGGCTTCGCATCCTCGACGATACGCGGATCCGCGGTCAGAATACCATTGACGTCCGTGTATATGTCGACCATTTCCGCACGCAGCGCGGCGCCGAGCGCCGTGGCCGATGTATCGCTTCCCCCGCGTCCTAGCGTGGTAAAATCCCCATCTTCCGTCTGACCCTGAAAGCCGGTTACAATGACGACCTTCTGGGCGCGCAGCTCCCGCATAATCCGTTCCGGACGGACATCGAGAATCCGCGCATTCCCGTAGCCGTTATCCGTCAGGAAACCGGCTTGGGCTCCGGTAAGCACTGTCGTGGGAATCCCTTCTTTTTCCAGCAGGCTGCACAGTGTGGTCGCGGAAATGATTTCACCGCAGCATAGCAGTAAATCCCTTTCGCGCTGAGGGAGAGCATCACCATTCTGGGAGACCCAGTCCAGCAGCGTATCCGTCGCATAAGGCTCGCCCTTGCGGCCCATTGCGGACACTACGATGACAAGACTGTATCCTTGCCCCAGCTCCCGTTTGACGTGGCGGATCACATGATCCCTAGCCTGCGAGGTGGAAAGCGAGGTCCCGCCAAACTTCTGTACCAAAATGCCCATTCATAATTCCTCCATTAGTTAACGACAGGCTGCACTATTTCTCAGGATGAATCCCGTAAATCCCGGGACTTCGTCTCTAAATTTAAAGGAATAAACGCGATTGTAAAGCCCTCATGCAGAGAACGACAGCGGTTAGTCTATCAATATTCGAAGCCTCGTACTTATCAGCAAGTCGCCCTTCACCCTGCTAATATCTGTTGTTTATGCTGAATGAAACCGTTCGATGATCATCGGCTGCAGCTGGGAGCCATGAAGAGCCGCATAGCAGGCCTCTGGAATCAATTCCATGCGAGCTACCAATGAGTTCGGCTTCTGCTCGGGATTATCCTGTCCGAATGGGACAAAATAAATATTTTTGGTTACCAAAAGTTTCGCAATATTCGCCGCGTTCAGACCGAGTCCGTCATTGGTCGAAATGGCCAGAACAATCGGCCGCCCGTTGCGCATTTGGCATTTGGCCGCCATCAGCACCGGTCCGTCCGTCATGGCATTGGCCAATTTGCTCGTGGTATTTCCTGTGCAGGGTGCAATCGTGAGTACATCCAGTCTCTTGGATGGACCCAGCGGTTCCGCTTCAACAATTGTAGAAATGATATCATTCCCCGTTATATCTTTCAACTGTTTTAGCCAATTTTCCGATGTGCCGAACCTTGTGTCCGTTCCGAGAACCGAGGCCGATGCAATAGGCACGACATTCGCGCCTTCGTCGACAAAACGCTTAATTTGGGGCATCACCTCTGCAAAAGTGCAGTGGGAACCGGTGATTGCATAGCCTACCGTCTTACCGTGCCAGTTCATTATTAATCCCCCTTTGTCAACATCCGCTCCGAAATCGACTGAACAAGCGCGCCTGCCATAATGAGTCCCGCGCTTTTGGGCGCCACGATTCCCGGTAGCCCCGGAGCCAGCATAGCCTTGATGCCCCGTTTTTCCGCATATCGGAAATCCACTCCCCCGGGCGCGGAAGCGAGATCGATAATGCAGGTTTGCCGGGGCACCTGTGACAGCACTTTGGCGTTTAGAATAAGGCTCGGTATCGTATTAAAAATATAATCAACGTCCGTTACATGCTCCTCCAGCCGATCCGTCATAAACGGTTTCCAGCCCATGACCTCCGCCTTGGCAAAATGCTCCTGCTTTCTGACGCCTGCTGTGACTTTAGCACCGAGTCCTTGAAGGCTTTTGGCCATTGTAAAGCCGGTTCTGCCGATTCCAAGCACCATCGCTTCAGAGCCGTGAATGGTAAAATCCGTATTCTGGATTGCCATAACGAGCGCGCCTTCGGCAGTTGGAATCGAATTGTAGATCGCAACGTCGTCACGCTCAAGCAGCTCCACCAGCTCCAGTCCCCCAAGAGCACACAGCCGTCTCAAATATTCTTTTGCCATGCCCGTGTAAATGGTACAGTGCTTAGGCAAAGCCTCGATATGCTCCTCCAGCAGCTGCATCGGCTTCGAAGAGTACTTTGCGCTGATATGGCCTTCGTCGTCGCAGCCAACGGTCGGCAGTACCAGAACATCTGCGCCGCTAAGCAGTTCAGCGTCCATTGTCTCCAGGTTAACCCCGTCACAGGGGGTACTCCATTTATCAAAGCCGGCAACGCTTACCGCCGCATCCATCTCCACACATTTTCGAATCACTTCAATTTGTCTTGCGTCCCCGCCCAGGAACACGATCCTGACGCCAGTCAGCATAGGGATGACGCTCCTTTCAACATTACACTGTAAGGCCATAGAGCATCTTATGCGGGTAAACGCGGATGGGTGAAAGCCATTAAAAAGAGCCTGTGTTCAGCCGAAACGGCTATCCCACAAGCTCTACATTCATGAATTTCATCTAAGTATAAATCTATTTACCGGTATGGCCGAAGCCTCCCGCTCCCCGCTCGGTATCACTTAGTTCTTCCACTTCCACCATCGTTACGGATGGCACCGCTTGAAAGACCATTTGGGCAATCCGCTCATTCCGGGCGATCATAAAAGGCTCCTGGCCCAGATTGATGAGCAGCACCTTGATCTCGCCCCGGTAATCGGCGTCGATCGTGCCTGGCGTGTTAAGACAGGTGATGCCGTGCTTCAGCGCCAGTCCGCTGCGCGGACGAATCTGCGCTTCCAGTCCATCCGGCATGGCGAGCGCGATTCCCGTCGGAACGAGCGCCCGCGCCCCGGGCTCCAGGGTCAATTCGCTGCTCACTGCGGCGAAGAGGTCGTAGCCCGAAGCCTGCTCTGACATTTTACGGGGAGGATTCACATCCTCATTGCCCGGAAGCTTTAGAATTTGTACGTAATAAGACAAGATCATCTCTCCTAACATTGGCAATCGCTTTATCGGAAGACCCGACCATCGCCGCCGCAAGCGGCTCGGCGAACATCCGGTCAAGCACCTTATTTACATCATCCATCGTAACTTTCTGAATCTTGGCAATCATTTCGTCCAGTGTGATATGCCGGCCTAGCATTAATTCGTTCTTCCCAAGCCGGTTCATCCGGCTGCTTGTGCTTTCCAGGCTTAGGATCAGACTGCCTTTGAGCTGTTCCTTGCCCTTGCGGATCTCTTCTTCGTCCATTCCCTTGACGGCAAGCTCATACAGCATTTCTTTGGTCAGTTCCATAACGTCTTTGGTCTGCTTGGGAGCCGTTCCGGCGTACACGGTAAAGAGGCCGCTGTCGGCTTGGGAACTATGATAAGAATATACCGAGTAGGCCAATCCGCGCTTCTCGCGGATTTCCTGGAACAGCCGGGAGCTCATGCCGCCGCCAACGGCATTATTGATCAGCACCATCGCATACTGCAGCGGATCATCGTTGGCACAGCCGGGCAGTGACAGGCAAATGTGATTCTGCTCCGTTTTTTTGCGGTGGAACAATAAATCCCCGTGGAAATCCGGCGGAGTCAGCCGCTCTACCGTTCCGTGATTGTTAAACGTGCCGAAATACCGTTCCAGCAGTTCGCCCACACCGTCGTCAAAATTGCCGGCAATGCTGATCACCGTATTCTCGATGGTATACTGCTTCTGCATATAGGCCCGAAGATCATCCGGCGTCATGGCCTCCAGCCGTTCCTTGAGTCCAAGAATAGAGTAAGCAAGCGGGTGGCTGCCGTAGGCGGCCATTGACATCAGATCATGCACAAGATCGTCCGGCGTATCTTCGTACATGGAAATTTCCTCAAGGATAACGTTCCTTTCTTTCGCCAATTCCTCCGCATCCATCTGCGAACGGAAGAACATGTCGGCCAGCACATCAACGGCGATGGGCAGATGCTCATCCAGCACTTTGGCGTAATAGCAGGTGTATTCCTTAGAGGTAAAAGCATTGACATTGCCGCCAATGGAATCGAACCGCTCCGCGATAGCTTTTGCGTCGAACCGGTCCGTACCCTTGAACAGCATATGTTCGATAAAATGGGAAATTCCGTTGTTTTCCGGCGTTTCGTTCCTGGAGCCTGTCTTTACCCAGATTCCAAAGGAAACGGAGCGGCCAGTCGGGATTTTCTCCATGACTACTCGTAATCCGTTTGATAATACCATTTTTTCCACGTAAAAAGTCCTCCTGCCGTAGCCCTTCGTTCGCCTTTCCAATTAATCGGGCGCCTTATATCCTACCAGAAACAGCGGATTCACTCAACATCGCCTGGCAGCACCCGCTCCGGCGACAGCGTCTGGCTGACCGTTCCGAGCACCAGCCCCTTGGCCTTGATGCCGCGGATCATACCGCGCAGCGCCTTCGATGACGAAGAGGTGGGATGCATCAGCACGAGTGTGCCCGGCTCCGCATTCGCGGTAATTTTGGCGACTACCGATTCCGGCGGAGGGTTGCGCCAATCTACCGTATCAACCGTCCACAGCACCGTCTTCAGCCCCAGCTCGCGGGCGATCTCCACGGTCTCCTGGTCGAAGTCGCCCGATGGGGGAGCGAACCAGCGGTTATCCACTCCAAGGCTTGATTTCAGCAGCTTCTTAGTCTTGTCGATCTCCATTACCGCGCGCACTCGGCTGAGTGTGCTCATATTAGGATGCGTATAGGCGTGATTCTCAAGCTCATGCCCGCGCTTTTGAATCTCCATGGCAAGCTCGCGGTTCTTGCTCAGCCAGCTGCCGTCCAGAAAAAACGTCGACTTTACATGCTCCTCGTCCAATATGTTCAGCATAGGCACAATATACTCATTCCCCCAGGCGACGTTGATCATCAGCGATACCATCGGCTTGGCGGGATTTCCCCGGTAGATCGGCTCCGCCCCGAGATCATCTACCGACACAGCAGGCGCAGTCTGCCTGTAGACGTACTTGATCGCTCCACCCTTAGGAAGCAGCAGAGCCTCTCTATAAGTCGCATCCACGTCAACACTCAGTCCGTTATAGCCGGGAATGGCTTTCCACACCCGATCCACTCTGGCATCCACCGGCGGGCTGTTAACCTGCGCGGCTTTGGCTTCAATCTCGCTGCGCAGATCGCTTCGCTTATCGCCGAACTGCTTCAGCACAGCCAGTCCGCCGGAGGAGCGAAGCTGCCCCAGCATGCTTTTTACCGGCTGAAAGCTGCTGCCGATTCCGATCACTATGGCCATGCAAGCCAGCACTACGGCCGCTTTTTCCAGTCTCATTGCGACTTCCTCCCGTACGATTCGCCGTCATTCAAATTCGCTTAACGTGCACCATCCGCCTATTCTATAGGCTCGACAGACGCTGTACAGCGCTCTGTCCCAGCTTATGAGACAAGATGGCGCAATATACCTTCAAGCGGCTGAAGACGGACTGAGCGCCGCGTCAGAACGCGGTAGGTTCACGTACGAGACTCTGTAAGCACATGAACTATACAAATGGAGCCGCAACTCAAAAAAGAGCCAGAATGTAAGCTTCTGCCTCTTTTCGTCCATCCAATCTAATCCATGTAAACAAGCGTTGCTTCACTTCTTCGTTAAGACCTAGACTGTTAAGCCTTGGCTTCTGCGGTGAGCACTGCCTTGCGCGACAGATTCACGCGGCCCTGCTGGTCGATTTCGGTCACTTTTACAGTGATGGTATCGCCGATGGCAACCACGTCTTCCACCTTGCCTACGCGCTCCGTTGACAGCTGGGAAATATGCACCAGACCGTCTTTACCCGGCAGGATTTCTACAAAAGCGCCGAATTTCTCGATCCGCTTGACGGTACCGACATAAATTTCGCCGACTTCGACCTCACGTACAATGCCTTCGATGATGGAACGAGCTTTTTGGTTCATCTCTTCATTCGAGGATGCGATGAACACGCGGCCGTCCTGCTCGATGTCGATTTTCACGCCGGTTTCTTCGATGATTTTATTGATGATTTTGCCGCCTGCGCCGATAACGTCGCGGATTTTGTCCGGATTAATCTGCAGGATGATAATTTTAGGTGCATATTGGGAAAGGCTTTCTCTTGGTTTAGAGATAGCTTCCATCATTTTGCTCAGAATAAACATCCGGCCTTCTTTGGCCTGCTCAAGAGCTTCCTGAAGAATTTGGCGGTCGATCCCGTCAATCTTGATGTCCATCTGAATCGCCGTTACGCCTTCCGCCGTACCTGCCACCTTGAAGTCCATATCGCCGAGATGATCTTCCATGCCTTGGATATCGGTCAAGATGGAGACATGCTCGCCATCCTTGATCAGACCCATCGCCACGCCCGCAACCGGCGCTTTGATCGGAACGCCCGCATCCATCATCGCCAGGGTGCTTGCGCAAATACTCGCCTGGGAAGTCGAACCGTTCGATTCCAGCACCTCGGATACGAGGCGGATGGTGTACGGGAATTCGGTTTCGTTCGGAATAACCTTGGACAAGGCGCGTTCACCGAGTGCTCCATGACCGATTTCACGGCGGCCCGGCGCTCTCAGCGGACGGGCTTCCCCTACGCTGAACGGCGGGAAGTTATAATGATGCATGAACCGCTTCGTTTCGGTTAAATCGATACCATCGAGAATTTGCACATCGCCAAGGGCACCGAGCGTACATACGCTGAGCGCCTGCGTCTGGCCGCGGGTGAACAGTCCCGAACCATGCGTGCGCGGCAGCAGCGACGTATCGCACTCGATCGGACGAATCTCGCTTAGCTTCCGGCCGTCCGGACGAACTTTGTCATGAGTGATCAGACGTCTGACTTCTTCCTTGACGATATCATGCAGCACTTCCTTCACATCGCCAATCAGCTCCGGCGTTTCGATATATTTCTCCGTGAAATATTCCACCGTCTCATTGTTGACCGCGTCGATCGCATCTTGACGGGCATGCTTCTCGGCAATCTTAACCGCCTCCACCAGCCGCTCCTGAGCGTATGCGCGCACCTCAGTGTTCACTTCCGCGTTTACGGCGTGCAGCTTCACGGTCATTTTTTCCTTGCCGGCGATCTGCACCAGCTCTTCGATCTTCGCTACGATGCTGCGGATTTCTTCATGTCCAAACATGATCGCTTCGAGCATGATTTCTTCCGGCACTTCATTCGCTTCCGCTTCAACCATCATGATGGCGTCTTTCGTTCCGGCCACCACCAGATAAATGTCGCTTACTTCCTGCTGGGCGATTGTCGGGTTGACAATAAACTGCCCGTCAATGCGTCCCACCACTACACCGCCGATTGGGCCGCTGAACGGCACATCGGAAATGCTCAGCGCCGCCGACGTTCCGATCATAGCCGCAATTTCCGGCGAGCAGTCCTGATCGACGCTCATTACGAGATTCAGCACCTGTACGTCGTTACGGAAGCCTTCGGGGAACAGCGGACGAATCGGACGGTCCGTCAGGCGGCTGGACAGAATCGCTTTTTCGCTCGGTCTGCCTTCCCGCTTGATAAAGCCTCCCGGAATTTTGCCGACCGCGTATAAGCGTTCTTCATAGTTGACCGTCAGCGGAAAAAAATCCAAGTCCTTCGGTTCGCTTGAAGCCGTTACCGTACACAGCACCGACGTATCACCGTAACGGACCATAACAGCAGCGTTAGCCTGCTTGGCAAGCCGCCCCGTTTCCAGCACCAGGGTTCTGCCCCCGAGCTGCATTTCTACACGTTTTTCCATAAAGTCCCTCCTTGGATGACAGCAGACCCGCTCAACCTGTGGGCAGGTTCATCTGAACTTTGTCAAAATTAAAACGCCGTATCCCTATAATAAGGCTTACGCACGTTCTCTATGCAACACAAGCAAAAACGGCTTGGCCTTTTTTTGAAAAAGGAGCCGTTTTTGACGTTCATATATTCTGGCAGTTGCCAAAATTTACCCAAATTTTCAAAAAGCAACCCAGCTGTTCCGCTGACGCTTCTCGGAAGCACATACGGTAAACAACCAGGCTGCTTTAAGGGTAAACATATGGGTTATTAACGACGCAATCCCAGTTTCTCGATCAATGCGCTGTAACGCTGCACGTCTTTGTTCTTCAAATACGCGAGCAGTTTACGGCGTTGACCTACCATCTTCAGCAATCCGCGGCGGGAATGATGATCCTTCTTGTGCGTACGCAAGTGGTCGGTCAGATTAACGATATTCTCCGTGAGGATAGCAATTTGCACCTCTGGAGATCCGGTATCGGATTCATGAGTTTTGTGCTCGTCGATCAGTTGATGCTTGCGTTCTTGAGTCAATGCCATCCTGTTCACCTCCTTCAATATAATCGCCAATGGCCTCGTCACCGTCGGTGACACTCGAATGACCAAGCCAAGGTTATGGATGCCAGCAATCCAGCAACGTTAATCAGTATAGCACTATACAAAGCAAAAGTAAACGTTACTTATGGAAAGTCACCGGCAGAAAGATAAGGGCATTAAATCAGGATTCCAGCAGAATCCTCTCAGTTGTCTTCGCATCTTCGCGAATTTGCGAAATAAGCGATTCGACCGATTCGAATCTGCGCTCCGGCCGGATGAAGGCGACGAGGTCTACCCTCATTTGCTGTCCATACAAATCTCCGGCAAAATCCAGCAAATGGACCTCAAAACTCGGTGCGGTAACTCCTTCGTGAAAGGTCGGCTTCACGCCGACATTCATGACTCCCGGCAGGGTCTTTCCATTATGAACGGCACGAACGGCGTATACGCCTTTCGCAGGAATGACATACCGGTCCTCAAGCTCCAGATTCGCGGTCGGAAATCCAATGGTGCGCCCGCGTTTTTCGCCGTGCGAGACCGTTCCCCTCAGATGGTAGCAGCGGCCGAACCAGGAGTTGGCCAGCTCCATATCGCCGGTCTGAAGACCTTTGCGGATGCCGGAACTGCTTACCTTGACACCATCCAGCAAAAAAGGCGGCACGGTTTCCACCTTCATGGAGCCGCCTCCAAGCCGCCGCAGCATTTCAGCATCGCCTTCCCCCATGTAGCCAAAGCGGAAGTCGAAACCGACAATCGCCGTAGTGATTCGCAGCGGCAGCAGCATGACGGACACAAAATCCTCCGGACTCACCTGGGAGAGCTGTTCGTTGAATTCGATGACGTAGAGAATATCCACGCCCATTTCGGCAAGCAGTTCCTGCTTGTCCCGGGGCGGCGTCAAATATCCTTCGTATTCGCCTTTACCCATAACATCTTTCGGATGAGGGTAGAATGTGATGACAGCCGCAGGCACTCCTTCTGTGCGAGCCAAGGCTACGGCCGAGGAGATTACACTGGCATGCCCGCGGTGCAGGCCATCGAATTGTCCCAGGACGGCAATCTGAGGCTGTGCCCACTCCGCTGCCGCCTGAGGCAGCATCGGATAGGTTAACGTTACGGTTCTCACGCTGTTTCTCACCTGCACTTCACTTAATTAAGCTTATACTCTTATGTTTAAAATAACATGCTGCAAGAATGACCGCCAGGCAGTTCAGCGCCCGGCTGTCAGCCTTGAGCAAATACTTTCACAGGAGCGATCGAACCGGTATCCTCACGCTTGTAAATACCAAGAAAACCGCCTTGAAGGTCGTAAAGACGAATGGGGCCGTCTCCTAGAACTTCAGGCGCCACGAACCGGGCGGCCAGCCGCTGGCCCTGAAGGGCGGCTGCTCTCTTCTCATCCGCCACCTTATGGGCCGGCAGATGATGAATCGCCTCATCGGCAGGGATAAGAATCTCCGGAAGACTTCCGTCCGCCTTGCGCTCGGCGATTTCCTCAAGGGAAAGGCACCGATCCGCCCGAATACCCGCCGACATCGTACGCTCCAGCTTAACCATCACGCCAGGCAGCGACAATGCGCGCCCGATATCGACGCAGAGCGTTCGGATATAAGTGCCTTTGGAGCATAAGGCCCTGAAGGTGATGTCCGGGAACTTGCCGTTCCAGACCATCTCCAACATCTCGATCTCGTAAATCTCAACCTTACGGCTTTTGCGTTCCACGGTCTTGCCCTCGCGGGCCAGTTCATAGAGACGTTTGCCGCCTACTTTAACGGCAGAATACATGGGAGGCGTCTGAGAAACAACTCCCCGGAACGAATCCAGCGTCCGCCTTACCTCTTCTTCGGTTACCCTAATGTCATCCGCCGTTTCCGTCACGGTGCCGGTTAAATCTTCCGTGTCGCTCGACATGCCAAGCCGCAGTGTGGCGATATATTCTTTGGGAAGCTCTTGAATGTACTCCACGATTCGCGTGGCCCGTCCGAGGCAAAGCGGCAAAACGCCGGTAACCTGGGGGTCGAGCGTGCCGGCGTGCCCGATTCTTTTCATCCCGAGCAAGCGCCGCGTCTTAGCCACAACGTCATGCGAGGTAAAGCCGGCCGGCTTGTACACAGCCAGAACGCCTTCAAGCTCACTCATAGCGCCCGGTTAACCTCCTTAAGCACAAGCGCAACCGCTTGTTCCAGAGGCACATCCAACTTAGCTCCGGCTGCACGGGTATGCCCTCCGCCGCCAAAAATTTGTGCCAAAGCAGCTACATCCACTTTGCCGGCGGAACGGAAGCTGACCTTAACCGCCTGGTCGTGAATGACCTTGAACAGCATGCCGACCTCAACGCCCTGGATATTGCGGGGATAATTGACGATCCCCTCCAAATCCTCATTGGCCGCGCCGCAGTCAATCATATCCTGAGGCGTAACATATACCCAAGCAATGTCGCCTTTAGGTGATAATTGCAGCGTGTTCAGCGCCTTGCTAAGAACTTTCACTTGAGGGAGAGTCATCTCCTCAAGCAGTGTTTCCGCAAGTTCCGGTCCATTTACTCCAAACGACAGCAGCTCAGAGGAAGCTTCCATTACTTTGGGAGAAGTATTGGCATAACGGAAACCGCCCGTATCAGTTAAAAGGCCGGTATAAATAGCTGTCGCAATATCGGCATCCCATGTAATGTTAAACTCTTTCAGGAGATCAAATAAAATTTCAGCCGTTGCCGCAGCATCCGGTTTGATCAGTTGAACCGCGCCGTAGCCGTTATTAGTCGGATGATGATCAATGTTCACAATAGCAGCATTCGGTTCAAAAAATCTCTGTGTCTGGCCGACACGCTGAAAGTCGGCGCAGTCGACACAAATGATATTGCTGAACATGCGTTCCGGAGGATTTACCGACATATCGGCAATTTCCTCTGCCCTCCACAGGTACTTCATTCGGGTCGGGATCGGCCCTTCGTTAAGCATCGTGTATTTCTTACCCAGACATGAGAGAAGCCAGCCCACCGCTAGGGTGGAGCTGACTGCATCTCCGTCCGGCTGAATATGCGACACTACAAGATAATCGTCGTGGTCCAGCAGAAACTGACGTGTCTGCCGGAGACTTTGTTCATAGCTCTGCATTCGCCGTCTCCTTTGGTTATTCCTGGCTCTCGTCCTGCTTGCCGATTTCGCCGAGCAGCTTCTCGACCCGGCTGCCGTAGGCGACGGATTCGTCGAACTTGAAGATCAGTTCCGGTGTATGCCGAAGGCGTATCGCCTTGCCAAGCTCGGAGCGCAGAAAGCCGTTGGCCTTCTCAATCGCCTTAAGCGAAGCGTTCTTCTGCTCATCGTCTCCGAATACGCTGAGGTAAACCTTGGCTTGGGAAAGGTCGCTCGTAACATCGACGCCGGTAACGGTGACAAAGCCAATCCGCGGGTCTTTAAGCTCACCTTGAATCAGACGGCTGAGTTCTTTCTTGATCTGTTCGCCTACGCGTCCGGCTCTTATTTTAGACATATTCATTCACCTCTTTAGGTCAGCGCTCCACAGACTCCATGACAAACGCTTCGATGATGTCGCCTTCCTTGAGATCATTGTAATTCTCCAAAGTAATACCGCACTCATACCCTTGCGCGACTTCCTTAGCGTCGTCCTTGAAGCGTTTCAGGGAGTCGATCTTGCCTTCGAACACGACGATGCCGTCGCGGACCAGGCGAGTCTCCGCATTGCGTGCGATTTTGCCGTCGATAACCATACAGCCTGCAACGGCGCCCACTTTGCTAATTTTGAAGACGTTGCGAACTTCAGCATGACCGATAACGTTCTCCTTGAATACCGGATCCAGCATACCTTTCATTGCCTGCTCGATTTCTTCAATCACGTTGTAGATAATATTGTGCAGACGCACATCGACTTTCTCCTGCTCAGCGGCAGCCTTCGTCTGGGCATCCGGACGAACGTTAAAGCCGATAACAATCGCATTGGAAGCCGCTGCCAGTGTGATATCGGATTCCGTGATTGCGCCTGCGCCGCTGTGGATAATCTTAACGCGCACGCCTTCCACTTCGATTTTGGCCAGGGAGCCCTTCAACGCTTCGACCGAGCCTTGAACGTCGGCCTTGATAATGACGTTGAGATCCTTGATCTCTCCGTCTTTAATGTGCTTGAACAAATCGTCCAGCGTTACGCGGCTGGTCGTGCTCAGCTCGGATTGTCGCTGGGTAATCGCCCGTTTGTCGGCGATTTGCCGCGCTTTCCGTTCGTCCTCGAACACAATGAACGGATCCCCTGCCTGCGGCACTTCCGTCA